>CAXBSH010000093.1:0-16467 GCA_963977705.1 uncultured Planctomycetaceae bacterium | reverse complement strand
GCGAGGCACAAACGTCGTAGTCTGGGCTTTAGCCCGGGCACGAACTTTTCGTTACCCTTGAAATCCCCGGTGTTTTTTACGGGATGGGGCCGAGCAGGAATGCTTGGGCTACCTCTTGCTTTCGGCATCATTTCTGCCCGGCCGCCGTTTACCCCTCATCAAAACCGCTTCGTGGGTCCTGAGTTCCATCCCGATTCGTCTTCAGTTTTCCAGACACTCAAAGCCCCCTTGGGAGGGCTGGTCGTTTCCAATAAAAATGTGATGTTTGTGATTCCGCTCCGCTGCTGCGGAAGAGGAAATCCATGATTTTCGGCTGGGGGTTTTCCTCGGGCGTTGCCCGAGGCTACGTTGACTATGGCCGTTGGCCAATTGTGGGTCGGTGTGCCCCAGACCCAGAGCTGCGCCCCTCGGCGACCAGAAAACGGCCATTCAGGCCTGAATGACAACCGCAGGTAAGCTGAACCGGCCCCCGAGGCCGACACTCGGGCGGGCTGAAGCCCACGCGACAAGAACGCGTCCGTCGATTACAAACGAATGGTCCCTTGACACGCTGATCAAAGGACTTCCCCAACCGCCGCCGCTTGCACCCCGCACTGCATTCAGTATTCTGCGTGCAGTCCTCCCGGCCATACCGATATCGTCCCCACCTCTGCTGCTGAAAGCTCTGTGCCCATGCAATTCACTCGCTCCGCAGTGCTCTACCTTCTGCCACTGCTCACCTCACTGGCGCTGGTTCTCAACACCCCAGCCACTGCTCAGGAGAATTTTCGGCCGCTGTTCAATGGTCAGGACCTGTCCGGGTGGGTACTTGTGAATACGCCACGGGAAACGTGGAGCATTCAGGATGGCATGTTGATCTGCAGTGGACGCCCCACAGGAGAGCTGCGGACAGACCGCATGTATCAGAACTTCATTCTGGAAGTTGAGTGGCGACACATGGTCCCCGGCGGCAATGCAGGCATCTTTGTCTGGGCTGATGACATCACGTCCAGGGGCGTGCCCTTTCACCGCAGTGTGGAAGTGCAGGTACTGGACCACGCCTATGGCCAGAGCAAAGGGCATACGACACACGGGGACATTTTCCCGATTCACGGTGCAAAGATGACTCCGATCAACGGACGGGGAGGCAGTCGAGCATTTCCAACGGAAGAGCGAGCCAAAGCATCACCGGAATGGAATCATTACCGGATCGAATGCCGGGATGGCGCTATCAGCCTCGCCGTCAACGGCAGTGTTGTGACTCGAGGCACAGACGCCAGTCCGCGGAAGGGATACATCTGCATCGAGTCTGAAGGTGGCACCGTGCACTATCGCAACCTTCGCATTCAGGAACTTCCTGACACTCCAGTGGATCCTGAGCATGTGGCGGTGGCGTCACGTGGTTTTCGCAGCATCTATACGGGTCTGAATCTGCAGGGGTGGTTGCCAACTGTCGCGGGCCGACAGCACTGGCAGGCTCAGGACTGGACACTCAATTACGACGGGCAGGCTACAGTCGCCGCCGACATCGTACTGCTCAGTCAGGAAGCCGTTGCCGAACGCTGTTTTCTGGTTGACGTTCGACCTGGTGAAAACTGCAGCAGCGTCACAGTCGCGGGCCACAAGATCACCCTGGAACAGTTGTCAGGCCGCGATTGGGTACGCCTGCAACTCGTCACTCGCAGTGGCCAGTCAACCGTGTTCGTGAATGACAAGCCAGTCCTGCAGAACGTGCCAGCAGCACAAACTGCATTTTCACTGGCAGCAGAAGGCTCCGCTCAGTTCGCCAATATCTATGTGCGACCGGCCCCCTGAGTGCGACCAGCTCTGAAAATCCGGATCCAGTCGGGAGAGGGATAAGGACGCGAACAGAGACAAAGCCGGCTGGGGCATGAAGCCGTTTGGTGGGGCTTTCGGTAGTGCAGAGCCCTGGACTGCGAAGTGGCAATCGGCCGCTCCCGGCCTTGCGCACACACCGCGACCGTTCGGTTGAGTGGCGAGTAATCAGTAGTCAGTGGACGCAAAGTTCCCTTTGGGAGGGCGAGGCTCCTGCCGAGCCGGAAGAAGTGGTCGGTTCTCAGTTCTCAGTTCTCAGTTCTCAGTTCTCAGTTCTCAGTGGTCAGTGGTCAGTGGTCAGTGGTCAGTCAAAATGTAGCCCGCGCATTCCTGCTCGGCCCCATCCATTAAACAAACACTGGGGATTTCAAGGCTGAAAAGGATATCGTGCCCGGGCTAAAGCCCAGACTACGACTTTTGTTCCTTGCGTCATTCCTGCCAGGCCGCCTTGCGCCCACACCTCGCCGCAACGCGGCGCACGTTGACCCGGCGTTCAACCATTCCCTGGACTGATCACCACTCAGCAAAGGACGCCTCGGCATCGTCACCGCGCTGGTGCTCGGTATTCGTAGCATGGGCTTCAGCCCGTGTCGTTCACCGCGTTCAATCGCCCGAGGCAAGCCGTTCGCGTCAGCTGACGAGTGTTTGCGGTCAGGAGTCCCCGAGTTGGTGCTCGGTGGTCCCAGAGAAAGTCCCCTTTGGGAGGGTGAGGCTCCCGCAGAGACGCGGAGACGCAGAGAAAACGAAACACGGAGAGAATCTCTCTGCGCCTCAGCGTCTCTGCGGGCAAAATCGCCCCACTCATCCTCCTCCGATCGCGGCCATGAAACAGGAACTCCACGACGCACTGACGAAAGCCAAGTGCCGTTAGCGTAAGCTGACGGGTGTTTGCGTGCCACGCCGTCACCGAACTGGTGCTCGGTGTTCGTAGCATGGGCTTCAGCCCGTGTCGTCCACCGCACAAACCCCACACCCTTTGGCGAGCCGTTAGCGTCACCTAACGGGTATTGCCGTTTGCGTCTGAGCGGCCGTCTTTTTCCTCGCACGGAAGCAGTATCCAGTGCGTTTTGCGCTAACCCGATCAAGCTGCAACCTGCAGCTGCGCATGTGATTTCCGTTGGTCCAAAATCATTCGTTGAGAGTCGCTCAAGTTCGCAATAACGAAAGCCAAATCCCGCAGAGGCGTAGCGACGCCGAGAAAAATCAACACACAGCAAACCTCTCTGCGTCTCAGCGTCTCTGCGGGAAATCGCCGCATGCCCGAACACGAACTCGCCCCACTCATCCTCCTCAGGTTGTGGCCTGCTTTGGCGTTTCGTTGGTGACGTACAAACTGCGCACGAAACCCCGCCCAGACGTTTGAAACCAATCGTTTGTGGTTGTCCGGGTTCTGCGTGGATCAGTGTTTGGGAACTTCTGTGGCCGTGCAATTTGCAGGTGCGCACACGATCCGCTGTTGATCCGAAAAGGGCAGCGACTGTGTGCTGACGGTGCCGCGATCTCAGTTATTGAACAGGAAGTGGCAGATGTCGCCGTCCTGCATGATGTAGGCCTTGCCTTCGACTCGCAGTTTTCCGGCAGCTCGGATTTCCTTCTCCGATTTGTAGGTTTCAAGGTCTTCCAGTGAATAGACTTCGCAGCGGATGAACCCTTTTTCGAAGTCACTGTGAATGACTCCGGCGGCCTGCGGTGCTGTGGCTCCGACTGGAATTGTCCATGCTCGGACTTCCTTTTCGCCGGCAGTGAAGTAGCTTTGCAGTCCCAGGGTTTTGTAGGCAGCGCGAGCCAGTGGGCCCAGTCCGGGTTCGGTCAGGCCGACCGACTGCAGCATCTCGTTGCGGTCTGCTTCATCCAGTTCTGCCAGTTCGGCTTCCAGCTTGGCGCAGATCGGTACGACATTGGCCCCGTTGGTTGTGGCATACTGACGTACCTGCTGTACCAGAGTCCCGTTTCCATCGAGATCATCTTCGGCGACGTTGGCTACGAACAGGACCGGCTTGGCAGTCATCAGTCCGATGGACCTGACGATGGCCTTTTCTTCGTCTGTGAAGCTGCAGGTTCGGAGTGGTCGGCTGTCATTGACCCATGCCTGACATTTCTCCATGACGGTGGCACGCAGTTTGGCTTCCTTGTCGCCGCTTTTGGCGGATCGCTGAGCTTTGGGCAGCGAGTTTTCCAGAGTCTGCATGTCGGCCAGCAGCAGCTCGGTTTCGATCGTCTCGATGTCTGACAGCGGATTGACGCCCCCGCCGACGTGAGTAATGTCGTCATCGACGAAGCAGCGGACGACCTGCATGATGGCGTCCACTTCGCGGATGTGGCTGAGGAATTTATTGCCCAGTCCTTCGCCTTCGCTGGCGCCTTTGACGATGCCGGCAATATCCACCAGTTTGAGCGCTGCGGGGATGACTTTCTGAGGCGGAATGTACTTTGTGATTCGCTGCAGACGCTGATCGGGGACGCTGACGATGCCTTCGTTCGGTTCAATTGTGCAAAACGGGTAGTTGGCACTTTGAGCTGCAGTGGAACAGGTCAATGCATTGAACAGAGTACTCTTACCAACGTTCGGCAGGCCAACAATTCCGGCTTCCATGAATCAGATTCCAGCTGATCAGAGTTAAAAAGGCCCTGAAAGTGCAGGGCGCGGCGAGGGAGTGTAGCAGATTTTTGAGCGATCGCGGGGCAGAATCCGCCCGGATTTTCGACGTTGCCGGGGCTGAAACTGGTCTTGCCGATCGGCAGAAATTGCTGGTAGTCTTCCCGCCGGAGGTCGCTGTGTGATGTTCCGTGTCCGCTTAAAAACCCCACTGCAGGCTGTCACAGTCCGGTTCTGGCCGGTTGCTGCCGCCGCTGTTTTAAGCTTTTTCAGCGTTGGTTGTCTGAACCCCGGCTTGACTCGCATGCCGCAGTGCCTGTCGGCCCATCCACTGCAGGAAACTCGAGCCTGGGAACAGCATTACCCGTTCTCTGAACCGGAGCTCGGACCCGCATCTGAATCCGTACCTCGCGGGTTTGACCGCCCTCGTTCCAGTGCCCGGCGGGCGGCGGAACAGCGAGTCTTTCAGGGACTACCGGCCGGGCCGGAATCCGAGTCAGCCGTCCCGAACGCTCGCAGATACCAGCGGGCACTGAACTGAGACTCTGGGATGTGCAGGCACGAGTTGCTGCACTTTTGCGTGGAAACTCTGCCACAATTTCGTGTGACGTATGGATGTGTCCATCCTGCGGTGTCCTGCGTGAGAACAGTCACGGAACGTGATTCGGGCTTGGCACGTCCGCTGCAGGAAGGGCGTTTAATCGATCAGTCGGTTCACGAAGGGCTCGAAGAAAAACGCCACCTTCATAAGTTTCAATGGCCTCACGGTTGAATCGTCGGAGTTCCGTTTGCGATTCCTCATCATGGCCATTGTCAATTGCAAAGACGAGTGCCTGTACGAACTTCCTTGTTGCGCTGGAATAGGTGAAGGAGTCATTGAAAGATGTGTTCAAGCCAACGGCCACGCCGACAATCATTGCAGTGAGAAGGGTGAATAAAGGTCCGCAGATGCGGCGTAGCACCGGGCGACTCATTGCCTCGCCCGCAATCCAGCCGATTGCAGAGGCAACTGCAGCAATCATCACAAATGCGACAGCAGGCATTTCTGTAATTGTAGTCATTGTCTGATGCCTGATGCGTTTTTCTTTGGGATCACCTGTTTTGTTGGTACGGGGATACGCATGATCTCAATGCGATGCCTGTTAGATGCTTCGGTTAGGTGCTTTTGTCTACACTTCAGAAACATTTTGCGACGAGACTCTCAAGGCTACCTACTCAGCAGTCGTGACGGCAGGCGCCCGGCGCGAGGTCCAACGCTGCCTTGCAATTCTATAAAAATGGGTGCCCCGTGGGCACCTCCAATGCCGTTTGGTTCGGGCGATTCTGGGGACGACTGCGGGGCCTCACGACCTCAGTTGCTGTCGATGGTACGATCTCGCCTCGCTGCGATCGGTGTTGATTTTCCGAAACAACAAATGACCGATGCGCTCCCCCTACCGGGCCCGTTCGCAGGGGCCACCCACTGGCGGCATTCGCCTTTGACGTGCTGCAGCCACTCCCATCCCACGAGGCCAAGGGTCGTGGGTGAGGGCCGTGGGGACACATCAGTTCCGCGGGGGGCGTGGGGACACACCATTCCGGTTGCAAGTCGGTCGCTGTCCGTTTGATCAGAGGCTGCGGGGACACACCAGTTCCTTGGGCGGCGGCAGGGCAGCGGGGACACACCACTTCGACCACGATCCGATATGGCGGTTGCATTCCGGATGCGAGAGCTGTTGTTTTTCCGAAACGACAAATGACCGATGCGCTCGGCATGCCGGTGCTACTCGCTGGGGCCACCCACTGGTGGCATTCGCCTTTGATGTGCTGCGGTGCCAACCGCGGAGGCAAGGGGCCATGAGGATCCACTTGTCCTGCGGAGGCCGGGAGGCCGTGGGGACACACCACTTCCGCCGTTGTCCATTCTGCCCTCCACTTCGGCAATTGGTGGTGTTGTTTTTCAGCAACGGCCATTGCTGGATTGCTGCGAGGCTTCTTCCCATCCGACGTTGCCCCTCGACAACGCTCTGTCGCTGGTCGAATCGCTCACAGTAGGGCAGTCTCGGCGATTGACGACCACCGTTCTGCCTCGGTCTTGCTGTGTCCCCTCTCCCCCTGCTGTGTCCCCCCCGCCCCCGCCGGTGTTTTGCCGTCGGCGTTCCCCACGAGCGGTTTGACGAGCCAAACGGATGAGCGTCGATCGCCGTTCCGTGAATTCACGTGTTCAACATTTTGCCAGTTGCGCCCATCATGTTTTCAAAATCAAGGTGTCGATCTGAATCACTGTACTGACAGCCACGGCAACCACCGTTAAGATTCAGGCTGGCTGTCGCATTTCGGCAGCGTCGCGTGGCCACTCCGGGAATTCCTGTATGTCCTTTGTCTCCACCACGATCGCTTCGTTGTTCACTCATCGAACCTCGCGACGAATCAGCGGCCTGTCGCAACTTACGCGACTCCCACGTCGGCTCCAGTGTTCGCTCCTGCATCCACATCTGCTCCTGCAACCGCTTCTATTGCAACCGCTGGTGCTGGTGCTGCTGCTGACTGTGTTTGTTCCAACCAGTGCTGCGGCATCGACAGACGAGGGGATAGAATTCTTTGAGAAACGGATCCGACCGATTTTTGCCCAGCGCTGTGAGTCCTGTCATTCCACAGCATCAGGAAAGTCGGGCGGCGGTCTGTTGCTGGATCACCGGGATGGCTGGGTTCGAGGTGGTGACAGTGGTCCGGCGGTGATTCCCGGTGAGCCGACTGCCAGTCTGTTAATCAAGGCCGTGCATTACGGGGACGATGGCCCACAAATGCCTCCACAGGATAAAGGGGGCAAACTTCCGGAACAGGAAATTCAACTGTTGGAAGAATGGGTCCGCATGGGGGCTCCCGATCCGCGCACCCTGGCAACTCGAATTGGCGGTATGACCCCCGAACAGTCCCGTGAATGGTGGGCATTCCAGCCGCTGCCCTCACTGACTGAGCGACTGCAGCCGGCAGATCTGGATCGAGCCCTGCAGCAGCTTCGGGAACAGCAGGCGTTGGCAACGGCAACACCCGCGGATGCTCGCACTTTATTGCGGCGACTGCACTATGATCTGACTGGACTGGCCCCCTCGATGCAGCAGGTTGACTCATTCGCTGCCGATCCCTCGGCGACCGCATGGCAGGCAGAAATCGAGCGACTGCTGCAGTCACCGCAGTATGGTATTCACTGGGGACGTCACTGGCTGGATGTGGTGCGTTATGCGGATACGGCCGGCGAAAATACCGATCGGCCGTTGCCGCATGCGTGGAGATTTCGGAACTGGGTCATGCAGTCGCTCAATCGCGATCTGCCGTTCGATCATTTCACTCGCATGCAGCTGGCCGGCGACCTGCTCGCGGAATCGCATGGGCAGACAAAGGCCGATGGGATCGTCGCCACAGGTTATCTGGCGATCGCGCGTCGGTTCGGCCATGACATCGATAAAGACATCCATCTGATGTATGAGGATGTGATTGACAATCTGGGCCGAAATTTTCTGGGGCTGACCCTGGGATGTGCCCGCTGCCACGATCACAAGTACGACCCAATCACCTCCGCAGACTACTACGCGCTCTACGGAATCTTTGACAGCACGAAGTTTTCATTTCCGGGTTGCGAACCGAAGGGGCAACCTAAGGATCTGGTGCCGCTTGCAGATGCGGTCACAGTGGAGCAGGCTCAGCAGGCCTATCAGCAGCAACTGGCTGCGTTCGAGCAACGGCAGCAGCAGCGAGATGCCGGGCGTATTTCGATCCGTGATCTGGCAGGTCAGAGTTTTCGAGTGCTGGCGGCCGCTGCTGTTGGTGAGGGGAAATCTGTCGCCCTGGAATCCGCGGTGCCTGCAGCACAGTCCGGCAGTCTGGATCATGTGCAGCTGAAGCAGGGTGAGATCATCCAGCTGACGGTGCTGCCGAACGGCAATTACGGCGCTGATACGACTCGCGTCCAACTGGAAATCGCCCGTTTGGCACAGCCGCAGTCTGACGCATGGTCTTTGCAGGATCTTGTGGCTGGCTTTGCGAAGGCCGGTCCCGTGATTCCCCAGCGGGGCGCTGCATGGTGTCTGCTGGAAGTGACGGATGGTCCGCAGTTTCTGACAGACAGCAAGCCGGCCATTGAGGGGCGGCAGGAGTTGAGTGCGTGGGCACGGGGAGACAATCCGGCGGTATTCGTCAATCATTCCAGTCAGCCGGTGGATGTCTGGACGAAGCTTCCGGCTCAAACGGTCTTCGTGCATCCCGGTCCGGATCGTCCGGTGGCGATTGCCTGGGTCTGTCCTGCAGACGGGGAGTATCAGATTCGGGGATTGGTGGAGGATGCTCACCCGGCTGCACTGGACGGGGTGAGCTTTCGGCTGGAGCATTTTGCCAATCCACAACTGGGGCCAGCGTTGCTGACGCTGGGCCAGTCAGGCGGTGGTGTGACGGAAATGCGACCGGCACCGCCCGTATTTCCTGTGGCTTACGCGGTCTTCGAATCAACTGCCAAAAATGCTCGTATCCAACTGCGTGGTGATCCTGAGCAGCCCGGAGCGGAAGTTCCGCGTCGCTGGCTGACGACATTCGGTGGTGCGCTGCTGGCAGATGCACAGGCGGGCAGTGGCCGGCTGCAACTGGCTGATGCTGTCGTGCGGCATCCACTGTTTGCTCGAGTGATTGTGAATCGGGTCTGGCAGTGGCATTTCGGTCGCGGTCTGGTTGCTTCTGCCAATGACTTTGGTTCGCGTGGTGCAGCTCCAATGGACGCGCGACTGCTGGACCTGCTGGCGGCTGACTTCGCAGCGGGTGGGTACCGTCTGAAGGATCTGCACAGACTGATTCTGAATACGTCTGCCTGGCGATTGAGCTCCGCAGCTCAGGATGTGGTCGAACGCGGGGATCTGGAGAATCACTATCTGACTCGATTCTCGCGGCGTCGCCTGACAGCAGAGGAGTTGCGTGATGCTGTGTTGCAGGCTGCCGCAGGTCTGAAGATGGAATTCCCTGAGGGACATCCATTTCCACCCGAATCCACATGGACATTTTCGCAGCATGCGCCGTTTAACGCTGTATATGACAGTGCATATCGCAGTGCATTTTTGATGGTGCAGCGGCAGCGACGACATCCTTATCTGGCTCTGTTCGACGGAGCCGATCCGAACTCCAGCACGGCCCAGCGTCAGACCACCACAGTCCCCACTCAGGCCCTGTACTTCCTCAACGATCCGTTCTTTCATCAGCAGGCACAGCGAATTGCGGAACGTTCTGACCTGCCCACAGACGATGCGGCGGCCGTTGTGCAGTTTTACGAATTACTGCTGCAGCGACGACCGGATGCTGACGAACGGCAGATAGCGGCCGACTTTCTGGCAGGCTATCCTGGTTCGGTCGCAGAGCGTCGGGCGGCGTGGGTGCGAGTGATGATGTCATCCAGTGAATTTGTGTACGTGGACTGAAGTCTTCAGGAGAAACTGCCGTGACACATCTGAATCGACGAGCGAGTCTGCGTTCTGCGGCTGCCGGGTCCCTGTTGTTTTCGGGAATCATGAAGCAACTGCTGGCCGATTCCGGGGATCCCCTGACTGCGCGTGAAGCACCGTTTCCGGTGCGAGCCAAACAGGTGATTTTTCTGTTCATGACGGGTGGTGTTTCGCATGTTGACACATTCGATCCAAAGCCCGCTTTGACTCGCGATCACGGAAAGGAAATTCGGGCCGATCATCCGGAGATCAAGGACCGTCCGGGTTACGAACGGATTTTTCTGAAGCGTCCGCAGTGGCGATTTCGTCCGCACGGGCAGTGTGGTACGGAGGTCAGTGAACTGTTTCCGGAAGTGGCTCGCTGCGTGGATGACATCGCATTGATTCGTTCCATGCATACATCGCATTCGAACCATTACAACGCTACGCTGGGGATGCATACGGGTTCATTTGCATTCTCTCGCCCCAGTATTGGCAGCTGGATGAGTTATGGCCTCGGGACGGAGAATCGCAACCTCCCGGGGTTCGTCGTGATCGCTCCGCAGCAGACCTATGCCGGGACTCAGGTCTATGCCAGCGATTTTCTGCCGGCCAGTCATCAGGGAACTCTGGTAGTGCCGGGCGCCGAGCCGATTGCCAACGTCCGTCCGCGAGTCGCATCGGATCGTCAGCAGCTTGAACTGGCAGCTCTGCGGCGGCTGAATCAGCGGCATCTTGAGCAGCGTCCGGCTGATGCTGCTCTGTCGTCCCGCCTGCGTTCATTTGAAACAGCTGCCGGGATGCAGTTGGCGGTACCGGATGCCTTTGATTTCTCCACGGAAACAGCCGGGACTCTGGCGTCATACGGGCTGCAGCCTGGCCAGACGACAGGTTTTGGCTGGCAGTGTCTGGCAGCTCGTCGCCTTGTTGAACGCGGTGTCAGATTTGTCGAATTGATTGACACGGGATCATCGGGCAACTGGGATGCTCACGGGGACATGCAGACTCATGTGCCGCTGGCTCGTAATGTGGACCGTCCGATTGCGGCACTGCTGCATGATCTGAAGCAGCGAGGGATGCTGGAGGAAACGCTGGTGGTGTGGACGACAGAATTCGGGCGGACGCCCTTCAACAACACAGCAGATGCTCCGGGACGCGAACACCATCCATGGGCATTCAGTTCATGGCTGGCCGGCGGGGGTGTTCGCGCAGGCATTACCTATGGTGAGACGGACGAACACGGACTGCGTGCCAGCGTTAATAAAGTCCACGTGCATGACTTCCATGCCACCATTCTGCGTCTGATGGGCTTTGATCATGAGCAGCTGACATATCGGCATGCGGGGCGGGATTACCGCCTGACGGATGTGCACGGACAGGTTGTGCAGGAGTTGCTGTCGGCTTCCTGAATTTCATCACAAGCCGCACCCGGGGGGGCTTGTCATGACCCCTGGTGCTGCGGTGATGTCTCGCAAGGCTTTTATTCAAAGACGGGCTGCCGAACGTCAGCCCCCGAGACTGCTGCCACTCAATCACACCTCGATTGGCCAACGACCATAGTCAACGTTGCCTTGGGCGTTGCCGAGGGACAATCGCTGTAAATGATCTGCAGCAAAGGGGCAACAACCGGGCACTTCCGTGCCCGGATTGGCCTGGTTGGGGTGGGTTTGCTTCAGTGGACACGATGGCCCGGAACGGCCCCGGTGTCAGGCGACAACAGGAAAACTTCTGTGCCGCCAGCGCCGCTGGCACAGATCATGCCCTGGCTGAGTCCGAACTTCATCTGCCGAGGCTTCAGATTGGCCACGCAGATCACCAGTCGTCCGACAAGATCTTCAGGTTTGTAAGCTGCTTTAATGCCGGCAAACACATTGCGAACTTCACCACCACCAAGGGAGAGTGTCAGTTGCAGCAGTTTGTTGGCCCCTTCGACATGGTTGGCTTCCAGCACTCGAGCCACTCGCAGGTCGACCTTTGTAAAGTCATCAATTGTGCATTCTGCTGCCAGCGGCTCATTTTTGAGCGCATCGCCGGCATCCTGCCAGCGGTCTGCCGGATGAAATGCGGGGCCGACCGGCGTCGCCGACTGGGCAGCGGGAGTCGCAGCAGCAGACTGTTCAGCGGCGTTTTCCTGACGACTTTCTTCAACCATAGCCTGTACCTGTTTCATTTCAAGACGTTTCATGAGGTGCTGGAACGGGCTGACCAGTGTTCCGGTCAGTGGCCTTGCGGCTTCGTCCCACGACGTAATTGGCTGGTTCAGCAGTTCGGCGGTCTGTTGTGCCAGTCCGGGAAGAACTGGTGACAGGTAGACGACGATCTGGCGGAACAGATTCAGAGTCACACTGCAGACATCACGCAGCTCGGCACCGCGCGCTGGATCTTTGCGAATGACCCATGGCTGCAGATCATCCACATATTTGTTGGCTCGATCAGCAAGGGCCGTGATTTCGCGAGTTGCCGCATTGTAGTTGCAGTCTTCGTAGAACGCAGCGATGGCATCTCCGCGAGCGGCCCCGGCGGCGAACAGGCCACCATCGTCCGGGTAAGTGTCAGCCAGAGTCTGTCCGGCGAGGAATCCGGCACAGCGGGATGCGAGATTGATAACTTTATTGACGAGGTCCGTGTTGACTCGTGCAACAAACTCTTCCACGTTCAGGTCGATATCATCAAGACCCGGACCCAGTTTGGTGGAGTAGTAGTATCGCAGTGCGCCTGGTGGCAGGTGTCGCAGCCATGTCGAGGCCATCAGGAATGTGCCTTTGGACTTCGACATCTTTTCACCGTCCACGGTCAGGAAACCGTGCACGTGAACCTTGCTGGGCAGATTCAGGCCGGCTGTGTGCAGCATGCCGGGCCAGAAGAGTGTGTGGAAATACGTGATATCCTTGCCGATGAAATGGTGAATTTCGGCGGCTGAATCGCGTCCCCACCACGCTTCCACGTGTTCAGAATGCTGGCGACACCATTCGCGAGTGGAACCGATGTAGCCGATCGGGGCGTCGAACCAGACGTACCAGTAATTGCCGGGATGGTCCGGGATTTCGAAGCCGAAGTAGGGAGCCGGTCGGGATATGTCCCAATCCCGCAGTGGGTCGCCGAGAAAGTTGCCTTTCAGATAGCGAGCGACTTCGGATTGCAGGTGACCACCGTTCTGTGACCAGTCTTCAAGGAACGGTCGCAGTTGTTCAAGTTCAATAAAGAGGTGATCGGCAGATCGCAGTTCGGGAATTGCGTTGGACAGGATACTGCGCGGGTCGCGCAGGTCGGCCGGGGTATAGGCCGCTCCGCAGACGCTGCAGTTATCGCCCGGTTGATCGGCAGCTGTGCATCTGGGACAGGTGCCGCGCACAAAACGATCGGCCAGAAAGGTACCAGCGACGGGGTCGAACAGCTGTTCGACACTGCGGGTTTTGACGAGTCCGGCTTTGGTGATGGCCGCCCAGATCTGGTGGCAGGCTTCTTTGTTGTCCGGACTGTTGGTGCTGCCGTAGTTGTCGAATTGAATCTGAAAGCCGGCGAAGTCCCGCATATGGGCTTCGCGCATATCGGCAATCACGGCTTCTTCGGACCGACCTTCGCGACGTGCGCGAATCATAATGGCCGTTCCATGAGTGTCGTCAGCGCAGACGAAGATGCAGCGATGACCGCGCAGTTTCTGAAAGCGGACCCAGATATCGGTCTGGATGTATTCCACCAGATGCCCGATATGGATGTGTCCATTGGCATAGGGCAGGGCAGCGGTGACGAGAATCTGTCGGGGCATGCGAGTGATCAGCAGACGTGAGAAGCAAAGCGAGCAGACCGAGGGGGCTCGGTATCAGGCCCAGCAGTGTCTGCAGCAGAACCGATTGCGTCAACTGGCCGTTTTCCTGAGATCATCAAGTTCCCGAAAATCAAGGAAAATCGCCGGCGTGTGAAAGATTCCAGCCGGTATTTCCGCAGGTGATGGTTCGACAGTGCTTTGCAACATCATTTTGCTGGTGGGGCTGGTGGCTGAATTCGCGGCAGGATATTCTGGTATGCCGGCAGGCCGCGGAGGCCAGTCAGGTCAACCTGTGTTTCCACAATCCAGCGATCCTCGAGTCCCTCCGCGACGGCGCGTTCGAGGGTGGCCACGGCCTCCTGCTGCAGCGGAGCAGCCAATTCCGGCGTAGCAGCCTGTTCGGCCAGCAGGCTCAATGACCGTGCGACATCGATTCGAAGATCTGCATTTTTCACGTCCGTCGAAGTCAGTTTGTCGATCAGAAGTCGGCAGTCCGCCAGCATTCCCAGTTGTGCCTGACTGAGCATCAGGTCGACCTGACTGGCAACACTGTCGGCAGCGGCCAGAATCGTCACGCGATGCAGCCTCGATCGTTCAAACAATGCCGTTGCCTCGTCTGTCTGCTTCTGCAGCTTGCGGGCAGTGGCGAGGTAGTATTGTGCAGTGGCGAGCAGCCGTCGGGTGGGAATGGATTCGGGGTCTTCCAGCAGAAGTCGTTCGCCAATCTGTACAGCTTCAGCCAGCGGTACGGCCGATTGTTCAGGCCGTTCCACACGAATTAAGTACTGTCCGAAATTGGCGAGCTGACGAATCATTTGATCTGCGAGGTTGCGATCCTCAGGTGTCGCCTGCATAGCCTCGCGGCGCGAATTGATCAGCGCCTGATACAAAGGAATGGCTTCATCCGCCCGGCCAGTTCGCACGAGCAGGTTGGCGAGACCGGACTTGGCGAGGTCAATATTGGAGCGGAAATGTGAGCGAACCAGTGCTACTTTTGTGGCATCCATGCCAGCCACTCCTGCCTGTCCGGCATCGACCTCAGCCAGCAGCTGATCACCGCTGGTCTGGATTTCAATGAAGGCCGCCGAGGCCTGTTCGGTACGACCTGCTTTGAGTTCGGCTGCGGCGGTCTGCAGCAGTGTCGCATGCAGCTGCGAACAGACTTCAAAGGCACGTGGTGGCGGTGTTGAGTCCGTGGGGTCCTGTAGTGGATTGCGGCGAATGTCTCGCAGCAATTCCATCGCTTCGTTCAATTTCTGCTGAGTTTCAGCGGGGTCCGCCTTAAGTCGTGTTCGAATCCCGGCCCAGGTCTGGCAGATGGCAGCGAGGTTGTAGCGAGTGGCGTCCAATCGGCCCTTGATTTCGATCCGCTCCTTACCAAGCCGATACAGTTTTTCGCAGGCCGCATCGGCTTCAGGCAGTTTTTCTACAGCCAGCCATGCGTTCACAATTCGGTATTGAATGGCCATCAGTGTGGGCATGGCCTGGCCACGCAGGCCACCAACGAGGCTGACATCCATCTGGGCCCAGCGTTTTTCAAGGGAAGTCAGAATCGATTGCCGCAAATCGCTCATACCGGGACGCTTCGCCAGATCCTCGTCCACGTCGGTGACGATGTACTGGATGTTTTGCAAAGCAAGTTCGGCCTGTTTGCGGGCTAATTCCTCTTTCTGTTCCGTCTGCAGTCTTGCCTCATTGGCCAGAATCCGCTGCCGGTTGGCTTCGTCACGCTGAGTTATGACGTTGTCTTTTTCCTGCGCAATCTGAGCAGCCTGTGCGGATGTTGTGAACCACGCCACAGTGGAAATGACTGCGACCGCGACCAGTAGCAGCAATGCAGTCGCGGAGGTGGACGCTATCAACGGATTTCGGCGACACCAGCGGACAACACGTTCCGGCCGGCCCACGGGCCGAGCCAGGATGGGTTCTTCGTTTAAAAATCTCTGCAAGTCGCCCTGAAATTCGCTGCAGCTTTGATAACGCGCAGCAGGAGACTTCTGCAGCGCCTTCAGGCAGATGGTTTCGAGATCAATTGGAATACCAGGCTGCAATTGACGTGGTGCCACAGGATCATTTTCGATGACCTGCAGCACTGTCTTGAACGGACTTTCAGCAAGGAATGGCGGACGCCCGGTCAGCATCTGATACAGCACAGCCCCCAGAGAGTACACATCCGAACGGTGATCAACCTGAGCCAGGCGGCCCTGCGCCTGTTCCGGCGGCATATAGCTGGGGCTGCCCATGATAGTTCCCTCATGGGTTCGTGTTGATTCCTCAGTGTTCAGTTCCTTGGCAAGTCCGAAGTCAGTGATTTTCAGCTGCCCGGTGCGACTTATCAGGACATTTGCCGGCTTCAGATCGCGATGCAGGATTCCGTTGTCATGGGCGAACTGCATGGCCCCGCATAACTGTACCAGAATCTTTGCTGCGTTTTTGGCATCCTGCGGTCGACCTGCCAGGTCCTTCTGCAGGTCTGTACCGTCAATAAACTCAAGAGCAAACCAGGTTTGGCCTGCATGGGTGCCTACGTCGTAGACCTGTACAATGCCCGGATGCTGCAGCTTCGCCATGGCGCGCGCCTCGGCCTTGTCCTGGTTCATCTGGGCGACTTCCTTATCGAAGATCGTCGTGGCGAGCTTCTCGGCCTGCTCGCTGAAGTCATCCAGCCCGTGCTCCGCGGCAACCGCCTCGTCGAACCGGAACTCGGCCGCGAGGGCCCACACACGCTCCGCAGCGGTCGCCCAGTCCTTCACCACCGTGCCGAACTGCGCGGCGGAGACCGAGGCGATGCTGGATGGGCCGATCGCCGCTGCGATCGCGAACAGGCAGATCGCGAGCGCGTCGAGCGCGCG
>CAXBSH010000092.1:0-16640 GCA_963977705.1 uncultured Planctomycetaceae bacterium | reverse complement strand
CACCGGCGCGAATGATCACGCCGCCGATCAGGCTCGCGTCTTCCGACGCATGTAGCCGCACTTCGCGACTGAGCCGGGCGCTGAGAGCCTTGGCGAGTTTGTCCTGCTGTTCTTTGCTCAAGGTGAAGGCACTGGTGACTTCTACCTCGACCGACTTTTCCTGCTCGGCCTTCAACTGCTCCTCCACAACACGCATCTGCTCGTCAACAGCCGCAACCTCGTCACGCAGCACCTTGCCCTGCTCAATCAAAGCCGGTCGCTGTGACGCATCGGCCTTCGGAATGCGAGCAGAGAGGTCCTTCTGCTGCCGACGAATGTCATCGCCACGGACAATCAGCGAGTTGCGCTGGTCCCGCAGGCGGATCACCGCATCCACATCGGCCTGTACACCGCGTTTTGCACAGTTCTCAATCACTTCGTCGCGATGATCGCAGATGAACTGCAGATCCAGCATGGGCTCACTCCACCAACATCAGTATCGAAAGGTTGCAGAAAAAACAGGATCTCAGGGCTTTCAGCGATTCAGACGGACCGCCGCCAGCTCTTTCCAGAGGCAGGCGCTGGCCTGAGTCCCCCGATGGAAATCCTGCAGATGAATATGCTCGTCAGGACTGTGCAGATTGTCCGAATTTCGACCCCAGCCCAGCAGCAGAGTATCGATTCCCAGAATCTGTTTGAAGCTGAGTACCACCGGAATGGAACCTCCTTCGCGAAACAGGACCGGGGGCTGACCAAAGGCCGCCTCAACGGCCCGCTTCGCCGCCGCCAGCCAGTCACTGGTCGGGTCAAAGACAAATGCTTCACAGCCATGAAAACGACGAAACTCAAACTCAATCCCCGCAGGACAATGCGATCGCAGAAATGCCTCCAGACCGTCCAGTACCTTCTGTGGCGTCATTCGAGGCACCAGACGACAGGTAATCTTTGCCATCGCCCTTGACGGAATAATGGTTTTCGGCCCTTCACCCGTGTAGCCACCCACGATTCCGTTGATGTCACAGGTTGGTCGAGCCGTCCGTCGCTCAAGCGTTGACCAGCCCTGCTCGCCAAATACCGCACCACTGCCCACTTCCTTCAGGAAATCGGCTTCCGTGAAAGGCAGCGCCGCATAGCCCGCTCGCTCTTCCACCGTCAGATCCACCACATCGTCATAGAAGCCCGGGATCTGCACCCGACCGTCCGGACCAATCAGGGCACCACACATGCGAGTCAGGGCGTTGACCGGATTGGCAATACTGCCCCCGTAAACCCCACTGTGCAGGTCCTTCGATGGTCCCCGCAGACGGACTTCCGCCGCCACAATGCCCCGCAGACCACAAGTGATTGCCGGAATCCCGTCACCATACTGACTGGTGTCACTGACAACCGCAACATCCGCCCGCAACAGATCCTGATGAGTCTTCAGGAAGTCGTCGAGATTGATGCCGCCACACTCTTCTTCGCCCTCAATCAGAACCTTGACATTCAACGGCAGACCGCCGTTGACCTGCATCCACGCCTGAATCGATTTCAGATGAGTAAACAGCTGCCCCTTGTCGTCCGTGGCGCCGCGCGCATACAGGCGACCGTCACGAATCGTCGGCTCAAACGCCGGTGTCGTCCACAGATTCAGCGGATCCGGCGGCTGCACATCGTAGTGGCCGTAAATCAGTACGGTCGGCAAAGCCGGGTCAACCAGCCGCTCGCCATACACGATCGGGTGCCCCGGAGTTGGATAAATGGTGGACTGCAGGCCAGCGTCTGTCATCGCCTGCTGCACCCAGTCGGCACACGCCCGCATCTGTGGAGCATACGCGCTGTCGGCACTGACACTGGGAATCCGCAGAAACTGACAAAGCTCGTGCAGAGCGGAGTCCTGGCGGGATTGAAGAAAATCAAGGATCTGCTGCATAGCCAAACCGTCCGGGAAAATGCGGAACCAGAGTCCGTGGGCGAATTTACTCAGTTTATCATAAACACTCACACGCAATGCTGACAGCCCCACGGATCCCGGAATCATTTTGCAGACTGATCGCGAAAAGGTATGGTTTCCTTTGAATGTATGGACAGATTTCAGAAAATCGACGTCCATATCCCGCCGTATTTCCCGGGTCCTCACCGGACCTCTCCCCGAACTTTCAGAGAGTATTTCCATGCTGCGTACGCTGCTGATTCCCGCTTTTCTTGCAGTTTTCTGCTGCAGTGAACTTCACGCCGGTGACTGGCCCCAGTGGCGCGGTCCACTCAGAAATGGACAGTCCGCAGAAAAACTGGCATCACACGACTGGGAAGCCAATCCCCCCAAACTACTCTGGACCGTGGAAGGTTTCGGTGGCGGTTATGCCAGTGTGGCGGTCGTCCGCGATGTCCTGTACACCGTCGGAAATCTGGATAACGGGCAGGCTGTGATCGCAGCCAGTGCCAAAGACGGCAGCATCCTCTGGAAACAGCCGGTCACCGAAGCCAACCCCAAACATTCCTACGAAGGGTCACGCTGCACCCCCACCGTCGTCGGTGAGCTGCTCTATGTCATCACCTCCGATGGTTCCATCGCCTGCCTCAAAACAGATGGTGGCAGCATCGTCTGGCAACGCAAGTTCAGCGACTGGAACGGCAAGCTGATGTCCGGCTGGGGCTTTTCCGAATCACCACTTGTGGATGGGGATCGAGTGCTGTGTACTCCGGGTGGCCCGGACGCACTGGTCGTCTGCCTCAATCGTCAGACCGGTGAAGAAATCTGGAAGTGCAGCAGCAGCTTCACGGGCGACGCAGGCAAGGATGGCGCTGGGTATTCGTCCATTATCACTTCTGAAGCCCTCGGAATTCCTCAGTATGTGCAGCTGACAGGACGTGGCCTGATCGGGATCGATGCAAAGACCGGCAAACAGCTGTGGACCTACAACCGCGTTGCCAATGGCGTGGCCAACATTCCCACACCCATCGCAGACGGCAACTTTGTTTTTGCTTCAACCAGCTACAAGACCGGTGCGGCACTGGTGGAACTGAAGCGAGATGGTGATGCGATCGTGGCGGAAGAGAAGTACTTCCTTGAAGGCCAGACCTTCAATAATCACCACGGTGGTATGATTCTGCACGAAGGCCATATCTTCGCGGGACATCAGCAGAACGAAGGCTTTCCAACCTGCGTGAATCTGAAGTCCGGGGAAATTGTCTGGGGTGGACGGTTGCGAGGTCCCGGCAGTGGATCAGCTGCGATTCTGTTCATCGATGGGCACCTGATCTTCCGTTATCAGAACGGGGTCGTGGCACTCATCGAAGCCAACTCCGCGGAATATCGGTTGAAGGGCAGCTTCAAGCCGGATTACCAGGAAGGTGCCAGCTGGGCTCATCCGGTGGTGGTGAACGGCCACCTGTATCTGCGCGAACAGAACAAGCTGATGTGCTATCAGGTTGGTCCCTGATAAGTTTTTGTCAGGTCGATGAAACAGCAGGAGCCGGGCGATTGCCCGGCTCCCTGCATTTTCCACCCGATCCTGTCGCAGCTCAGAATTCACCCATGACTTCGCCACCCTGAGTCGTTCCGGCGGCCTGCCATAACTGAATTGAGATGCTGTCAGAAAAGAAGCGAACACTGCCATCACACAGTGCCGCCTGCACGCCACCAGTATGCCGACTACGGGCCCCCTGACGACGATTGAACGGACTGGGCAATGCCGCAGATGCCGTCTGACATGGTGCGTTCAGCACGTTCCCTGTGTTGCACCACGCACCGGTCATGACGTCCGGGTCACGAGCATTCGGGCCGTACAGAGTAATGAACCCGCTGGCCCCGCCCCACCACGAAAACCCACGAGCATCCAGACCCTGGCCCTGACGCACCTCGGAAACCATCAATGTGCTGGTCAGTCCATCCGTAATGTCACGAAAACGCACCGGCGACCCGTAGACGTTCGTAAACGTCAGCGCCTGCGCGGCGTTCACCGGACCATCGTCCGACAAAGAACCCTTGTAAGCGGTGAAAGGTGCCCCCTGAAATGGAATCGTGATGCCCGCGACCGTGACGTTCTGCTGGAAAAAGGTCGTGTTTCCATAGTTCACCACGTAATTGTGCGACGTGATGTTGGATGCCGGGGCGTTCGGCGTGTCGCTGGGACAGGTGTAAACCGGGAACCGGCGAGTCGCGACATTGGCGTTGTTCGGATTGCCCGCATAACGAATTCCCGTCGCATCACTGCCCCCCAGATTCTGGTAAGACTGAAACACTGCCGTCTGCTCCACATACGGCAGCAGATTCACCAGCCACGTCCCCCAGCAGCAGCCAAACCGACCGACACCCGGAGGCAGCATGCCGTAGACGGATTCGTAGTTGTGCATGCCAAGTCCAATCTGTTTCAGATTGTTCTTGCACTGAGTGCGCCGCGCTGCCTCACGCGCCTGCTGTACAGCTGGCAGCAGCAATGCCACCAGAATGGCGATGATCGCAATCACCACCAGCAGCTCAATCAGAGTAAACCCGCGTTGTCGACGTTGCATAAAACTGCTCCCGAAGATCGAGTCAACAGAACGAACGGAAACGAACAGAGAGAACACGGAAGTCAAAACCGCAGCCCAGCCTTACCTGACGCCACAGCACATCAACGTAGACCGAGCATTCCTGCTCGGCCCAATCCTTAAGAGACACTGAGGTCTTCAAGTGTGAAGAAGAGTTCGTGCCCGAGCTGAAGCCGAAGCTGCGACTTGTGCATCGGCACTGGAGACACCACGCTGGTCAGCCCGCCCGATCACAGGCCACCGGGCCGGGCGATACAATGGGGCCGCAGGCTTCAGGGAATTGTGAAGTCAATCACATTCTCTGCCTGATCTTTCACCTCGGCCTCCAGCTTGCTTTCCGTGTTGTATTCCGGAGGAATACGATCGACGGAAGTGAAGTTGCCGGATGGGCCCGGAGCGGTATTGGGGTCGGCCGGAACGTCGCCGTCAGCACTGCTGATCGCAACCTTGTACCGACCCGGAAGCAGACCCTGCTCGGCAGGGATCTCGTAAGCCCCGTTGGTGATGACAGCCCCGGTCTGAGAACCCAGACCGTCGGGCGTCACAAACATGATATTACCGCGGTCAAGGGGCTTGCCCTGAAACGTCACGGTACCGGAAACAGATCTTCGGCCATCGTCTGCAGGGCCACAACCAGTCATGCTGAGCAGCAGCAGGCAGCAACAGACGAAACCTCTCGACAGAAACGACATTGCAGGCCTCTCGTTTCAGTAGATGAAAAATTCGTTCACTCTGCCCTGCATCTTCGATTCGGTGGTGACTTTGTCCAGCCCGATCTCAATGGAAACCCGCGAAATCGACGGACAACAGCCGAATTGTCTGGGCTGCCAGAACGCCACGCTGCTCACGCGAACAGTTCTGAGTAGATCGCACAACATCGTCAGGTGCATCTTCAGGTGCATGGCACCTGCGGCGACTGATCCTGAGTCACCGACGGCCGTAAGCATTAAGAACAGCGCTACAATGCCCGTTTGCTGCAACCCTGATTTACTTGCAAAGACAAAGCGACTGCATAATTTCTTTTGTCAGTTCAGGGGCGATTTGCCGTTGGTATTCGAGATCCAGCACACTATTCACGACAGCCACTTCCTGTGCCTCTTGATGCACGTCTTGTGAGATTAGGTCGTTACTCCACAGCCAGTATGCTACTTCGCACCAATACCAAAGAGGCGCGTTCTCTGTAATGTTGCAGGCCGGCGGCGGAAATCCTCCTGGCCCACGAACACCAATCGTGTATTGATGGACAAGTTGTCGGCTGCGACCAATCTTACGGGCGATGTCTGATTGTGTCACCAAATTGCAAATGTCAACTCGCAGGACACGCAGCCCGAAACCGCAGCCGTTGATTGCAAGAACTGCCGAAACAATGGCCTCACGGAGCGAAGCGGCAGTTCTGGAAAAAGTCAAAAACAATCGACCGAAACGAAGGCTTAATGTGGCATCATCACATCCGGATTTGAAAATAGCCTCTTCAAGCTCCGGCGTAATTGACTGCATCCCGTCAAGGAGTAGTGTGAAATTATGTTCTTGCATACAATTCGTGCTCATAGTCATTTCATTTCCTCCTGTCCTGCATCGTCGTTTCCATCGCAGTGAGGACAGATATCTACCTCTCGCCGGATGTGTCTCGCATGATTTTCGGGAACACGAGGTGTCGACCAAACAGACACGATACACCCTTCCTGTGTGGCTTGAGGGCAAAAAAGCCTTCCCCAGGCATATCCGCCGGAAATGTCAACGCGCCAGCCCAGGCTTTCTGCGTATGACACGGCCTTCTCGATGTGTTTGTTTGGGTGCCGTGGACGTGACATGGTTGCTCCTGCAGCAACTATAGATCGCCTGTTGACAAGTGTCAAGCAAAGGGTTTTTGGGAAAACCGTCGAAAAGCGAGCGACAAAGGTAACCCGGCGGCGGCCAGAAACCATCGCTACTTGAAAACGCCCGATCCGCCGCTCGGGTTGACCGCCTCGTTCGCCGTTTTTGTTACTGCTCCCGTGCTGAAAGCTCGATATTCCAAAAGTGACGTCCGGCAAATCCACGAAATGGGTCGGCGGGCAAGCCACCGGTTCCAACAGGACGATCACGAAGCGACGGTGGCGTTACGAGCCGCACAACTTCCTCACGCGGATCACCGACGAAACAAAGTGCGAACAAGTCAATGATGAATGGCATCTTCAGGTGCATGGCACCTGCGGCGACTGTTCCTGGGACCCCCGAGCACCAGCTCGGGGACGGCAGCACAACAGCACTCGTCAGCAAACGCTGGTGGCTCGCCTCGGGGGGCTTGAAGGCGGTGAACGACACGGGCTGAAGCCCATGCTACGACCAGCGGGCACCAGCTCGGGGACTGCAGCACAACAGCACCCTTCAGCTAACGCTGGCGGCTCGCCTCGGGGGCTTGAACGCGGTGAACGACACGGGCTGAAGCCCATGCTACGACCAGCGAGCACCAGCTCGGTGCCGCGGCAGCAGCCTTCGGCTCGGCAGGAGCCTCGCCCTCCCAAGGGGCACTTTGCGTTTACTGATCACTGATAACTGATCACTGATCACTGCCCACTGCCCAGTCGCCGTTCACGATAGTCGCTGAATCAGCGGTTGTGGATCGGAAACGCTGACAGACACCGCGACAGCAGTGCGGGACATCGACTGCGGAATCGACGTGGCACCGGAAACCACCCCTGTTCGCCCCGGCAAACCTTCAAAAATCCGCCTGCGGTTTCCCGATTCCTGTTGCCATGCGTGCCACAGGATCGCACCAAACGGTACCCACCAGATCAGGTCGTTCGTGATGATGGTCAATCCTGCAATCCAGGGAAATTCCCCTTTCATCGCGGCACCCACGAAGCCAATCGGCCCGAAGATCTTTCCCAGCAGTCCCACCAGCACGATGGGCCAATGTCGGACCGGATCCAGTGCCGCCGCCCCGTATCCGATCCCGTAAACTCCCACAATCATCCCGATGCACTGCCACAGGCCCGGGTAATTGGGTGGATCGATTCCCAGCCAGCCAAAGGGCGCCAGTGGGAAAAAAATCACCCAGGCACCCCACACGAGGTTATAAACCGCAGCTATCAGCAGAACACGACGCATCCATACGGGTGACGGATATTTTTCAGGGCGACTGCTGCTCATAGGATTGCTCGCTGCATTTTTGCACACTATCGATTCGAGTTTCCAGTTGATCCTAGGCCCATGGCAGGAACAGACCAGTGACAACTGTGGCGCATCTCGACAGTGCAAACGGTCGGTAGTTCCAGATCTGCGGTTTGCGAAAACAATACGGCAATTTTCGCCATTTTCCCGGCCTGCAAGGCCTGGCTGTTCAGGTCGATTGGCCTAGAACCGGGCACGGGTCAAGGTCAGCAGTGGGTGTATTGGCCGGTTGAAAGACAGTGGGAGCAGATCATGGGACTGGTGGCAATTCTGGGGGCCGGAGGAACGATCGGCGGTGCTCTGGCCCGGCGGCTGGCCGCGGCTGGAACTCCATTGCTGCTGGTCGGGCGACCGTCCGAACGGCTGACCGCTGTGTCTCAACAGACGGGGCAACCGGAATGTGCCTGCGATTTCCAGTCTTCGCAGCCACTTGAGGATCTGCTGAGATCGGCAGTGACATCTGAGCAGCCATTGAGTGGGATTGTGAACTGCATCGGGTCTGTGCTGTTGAAACCCGCTCACTCCACTTCGGATGACGAATTTCGCCGCGTGATTGAGACCAATCTGTTTACGTCGTTTGCTGCCGTTCGAGCGGCGGCGAAGCTGATGAGAGAGAGCGGTGGAGGTTCGGTCGTCCTGTTTGCCTCGGCCGCCGCCGAAATCGGGATCTCAAATCATGAAGCCATAGCCGCGGCCAAGGCCGGTGTGATTGGGCTCGGACGTTCGGCTGCTGCCACCTATGCAGCCTCCAACATTCGGGTCAACGTCATCAGTCCCGGGCTGATCCGCACGGAAATGACTCGGCGAATCTGGGAACAGCCCGCTTCAGCCGCGGCTTCCACCGCCATGCACGCACTCGGTCGTTTGGGTGAACCGGGGCAGGTGGCTTCGCTGGCAGCGTGGCTGCTGCAGCCGGAGAATGATTTCGTGACGGGTCAGGTGTTTGGTGTGGATGGCGGGCTGGGACATGTTCTTGCAAGACGCTGAACATAGCGCCCCTGAACGTCACACTGCGAAAGTCGAATGATGCGAGCCGCATTGATTTATCCACACCAGCTGTATCACCGGCATCCAGCTCTGCAGGACGCGCAGCAGGTGTATCTTGTGGAAGACCCGCTGCTCTTTCGGCAGTACGCATTTCACTGCCATAAGCTGATTCTGCATCGTGCATCGATGCAGCACTATGCTGAGGATCTGCGGAAGGCGGGACGCCGTGTTGTGCATGTGCAAACGGAACAACTGGCACGCTCGGCTGATATTGCCGGAGTCATGGCGGCTGATGGTGTGCGACACGTGCAGTATTGTCAGCTGAACGATGACTGGTTGCAGAGACGATTGACAGCCGGTCTGCAGCAGCACGGGCTGACCGCGGCCGAACTGAATGGTCCTGATTTTCTGACACCAGCAGCTGTCTTTGACGAGCTGGCTCAGCGCAAGCAGAAATGGTTCTTCACAGACTTTTACATGTCGCAGCGAAAGCGTCTGAAGATCCTTGTTGATGACAGCGGGAAACCGGAAGGAGGAAAGTGGAGCTTTGATCCGGAAAACCGCAGCCGGCTGCCCAAAGACTGTCACGTTCCGCAGATTTCATGGCCGCAGCCAGCCGCCGCATCTTCCGAAATCCTTGCTGCGGCCCGTCGCTGGGTGACCTCGGAATTTCCCGGTGCCCCGGGTAACCCGGATGACTTTCACTATCCCATCACTCGCCGGCAGGCACTGACCACCCTGCAGGATTTTCTGCAGCAGCGGTTTGAGCATTTTGGACTGTATGAAGATGCCATTCACGATCAGCAGACATTTCTGTTCCATTCTGTCCTGACCCCAGCCCTGAATATCGGGTTGCTGTCCCCCGCTGAAATCGTGGAGTCGGCTTTGCAGTATGCTGATCGCGTGCCTTTGAACTCACTGGAAGGTTTTCTGCGGCAGGTGATTGGCTGGCGGGAATACATGCGGGGTGTCTATCGACACTTCGGACGTCGCCAGCGGACCACCAATTTCTGGCATCATCAGCGCGCTCTGCCGGCCTCTTTCTATGATGGTACGACCGGAATTGAGCCGGTAGATACGGTGATTCGTCGAGTGCAGCAGCATGCGTGGTGCCACCATATTGAACGCCTGATGATTCTGGGCAGCTTTATGCTGCTGTGCGAATTCTCTCCGGATGCTGTCTACCAGTGGTTCATGGAGCTGTTCATTGATGCCTACGACTGGGTGATGGTGCCGAATGTGTACGGTATGAGTCAGTATGCGGACGGCGGGCTGATCACCACCAAACCCTACGTCTGCGGGTCAGCCTACGTGCTGAAGATGAGTAATTTCCGGAAGGGCCCGTGGTGTCCGATCTGGGACGCGCTGTACTGGCGTTTCATCAACCGACACAGCCAGATGTTCGCGAAAAACCCGCGGATGTCGATGATGGCACGACAATGCGAAAAGATGGGGCCAAAGCTGGACGTGCACCTGCAGGTAGCAGAACGGTTTCTGAACTCATTGCACTGAAACAGCCTGCCCTGGGACCACCGAGCACCAGCTCGGTGACGGTAACCAACCTTCGGCTCGGCGGGAGCCTCGCCCTCCCAAGGGGACTTTGCGTTTACTGATTACTGATCACTGATCACTGATCACTGATTCAGAGTCTGCTTCGGTCAGTTCTCCGTCCTCCGTCCACGCTCCCGGTTTGGTCATGATCCAGATCAGCATGGAGGACAATTCCCAGCAGTCATGCACTTTCCATCCGGCGACCTCTGGCTCATCAAAGTGTTCCGGGGTTCGCAGCACCATGATGGCGTCAGGCGTGGACAGGGTATCGCGGGCCAGCAGTTTCAGGACCGGTGCGAGTGTACCGCGGGCTCGAATCTGTTCGGCAATCCGGTAAGGCGGGTCGAAGAAGATCAGGGAATAGGGGATGCAGTCGTCGCCGCCGCGTGGACGAAACGACGTTTTACGGACGTCTGTTTTCCAGCAGATGGCACGAGCATCGGGGGCGATGGTGGCCACGTTTTCACGCAGCAGCTGGTGCACGTCATTGCCTGCTTCGAAAAACACGCAGGATGCCGCGCCGCGACTGAGCGCCTCCATGCCCATGGTGCCCACGCCGGCAAAGATGTCGGCAACTTTAGCACCGGGTAAAAACGCTGCCAGCCGGTCAAACGTCATCTGTCGCACTCGATCCGTGTAAGGACGAGTCGAATCATCAGAGGGGGTCTTCAGCAGACGACGGCGGTATTTTCCGGAAATGATGCGAAGAGTCATGCTGCGGACAATCGCAGGAAGTTCCCGGAATTGCAAACCCGCACGCTGGCCACTCTCACCCATTCCCTCGCAGGCTCGACAGGCAGCCCGACGACCGCCAGAATCGGTAACTCACGAACCGAACGATCGAAACAGCCAATTCAGGCAGGCAGTCCAATGAAACGCAGACGACTGGGCAGTAGTGGTATCACCGTTTCTGAGATCTGCATGGGCACTATGACCTTTGGCAGTCAGTGCGATGAACGCCTGTCTTTTCGCATCATGGATCGCGCTCGCGAGGCCGGGATTGATTTCTTCGATGCGGCCGAAATGTATCCCGTGCCGCCCACCGCAGAGACCTTTGGTCGCACCGAAGAAATTCTCGGACGCTGGATGAAAACTGTGCCACGCGAATCCGTGATCATCGCCACCAAGATCACCGGCCCGGCTCATGGCTGGTTCGTACCCCCCGTCAGACATGGACACTCGGCACTGGATCGAGTTCAGATTGTCCGAGCTGTAGATGCCAGCCTGCAGCGACTGCAGACCGACTACATCGACCTCTACCAGACTCATTGGCCAGATCACGGGATGCGTTATGAGGATGTGCTGGAACCCCTGACGAAGCTGGTACAGCAGGGCAAGATCCGCGCCATCGGTTGCAGTAACGAAACCTGCTGGGGGCTGATGAAAAGTCTGGCCGCGGCAGAGAAATTCGGACTCAGCAGATACGACTCGGTGCAGAACAATTTCAGCCTGATCAACCGTCGCTGCGAAAGCGAACTGGCTCAGGTCTGTCGTCGTGAAAATATCAGCCTGCTGCCGTTTTCACCGCTGGGCGGAGGTGTGCTGACAGGCAAGTATCAGGATGCTGAGCCCGCTGGAGCTCGTTTCACTGAGTATCGGCGTTTAGGAGATCGGCAGCGCCGCCTTGCCGATCGGTTCCTCAACGACAGAACCAGGGAAACCGTTCGGCGTCTGAAGACCATTGCTGATGATCTGGGAGTCACACTGACGGCGCTGAGTCTGGCATGGAGCCGTCAGCACGACTTTGTGGCATCGACAATCGTTGGTGCGACCAGTGTGGAACAGCTGGAAGAAAGTCTGGCGGCGGATGAACTGATCCTTGATCCCGCAACTCTGAAGCGGATCGATGAGATTGACGAGGCGATCCCCTGTCCGATGAAGGAGGATGGTCTGCGACGTCTGTGACCTGAAAAACGGCTCTGCGTAAAATGTCGCGCGGTGTTGCTGTACCGTCTGAGTGTTGGTGATTCTTCACCACCGCAGGACACGGGCGTCGATGGTCAGTGGTCAGTGCACGTGAGGTCCCCCCTGGGAGGGCGAGGCTCCTGCCGAGCCGAAAGAAGTGGTCAGTTCTCAGTAGTCAGTGGTCAGCCAAAATGTAGCCCGAGCATTCCTGCTCGGCCCCGTCCATTAAAAAACACTGGGGATTTCAAGGGTGACGAGAAGTTCGTGCCCGGGCTGAAGCCCAGACTACGACTTTTGTCCCTCGCGTCATTCCTGCCCGGCCGCCTTTGGCGCACACAAAGCCGCGACGCGGCGCACTTTTGCTCGTCGCTCAACCATTCCGTGGACTGATAATCACTCAGCAAAGGACGCCTCGGCATCGTCTCCGAACTGCTGCTCGTTGGTCGTAGCGTGGGCTTCCGCCCGTGTCGTCCACCGCGTTCAAGCCCCCCCAAACACAGGCGAGCCGTTCACGTAAGCTGACGGGTGTTGTCGTGTGCGTCTGAGCGTTTATGTTCTTCCTGGCACGGCAGCAGTATCCCGTGCGTTTTTCGCCAACCCCATCAAACTGCAACTTGCAGCTGCGCACATGATTTTTCGTTGATCCAGCAAACCTCTCTGCGTCTCATCGTCTCTGCGGGAAACTTGCCTCATGACCGAACACGAACTCGCCCCAGGGATCCGTCTCGTATCGTGGCTCCCCGCGTCGTGGTGAAGCAGGAACTCCACGACGGAATATCGAAAGCTATCTCCCGCAGAGGCGCAGAGACGCAGAGAAAAGCAACACAAAGACAACGTCTCAGCGTCTCAGCGTCACTGCGGGAAACTTGCGTCATGACCGAACACGAACTCGCCCCAGGCATCCTTCTCTGATCGTGGCTCCCCGCGTCGCCGTGAAACAGGAATTCCACAACGCAATAACGAAAGCCACGTCCCGGTTGGCGTCAGTTGACGTGTGTTGTCGATTGCGTCTGAGCGGTTGTATTTTTCCTGACACGGAAGCAGTATTCAGTGCATTTTTCGCCAACCCCATCAAACTGCAACCGGCAGGTGCGGGCGTGAACTTCGTTGATCCAAAAAAAAGCTGCAGGCAGAGCCTGCAGCTTTTGTCTCTTGCGACCACAGAAAGCAGAGTCTGTGGTTCGTCCGGCTGTGCAGAAGATTATTCCAGACCGCTGACGATCTGTCCGTCGGCAGCACCACCAAGACGCAGCAGTACGTCGGCATCGGTATTGACCGAAAGGGCACGGACCGAACCGTCACCCATGGTGTACTGAACAATCCCGGTGTGGCGACTGCTGAACTTGGCCGCTTCCAGTGTTGGGCGAGTACCACCATAGGTGACACCTGCCAGCGACTTGGCGGCGTAGTGCATGCCCAGCGGGCCAACCAGCCACGAGAATGATCGCAGACGGCCGACACCCTTGTACCCGTCAGTAAAGTCACCGGTGACTTCACCGAACATGATGGTGTTCGACAGACCATCATTGATGTCAGAAAACTTCTTCTGCTTGTTCATTCGCAGCATTCCTTCGTAGTCGTTCACGCTGCGATAGTCAGGGCTGGTGCTGGAAATTCCCAGTTCATCGGCCGTGGCAACCAGTCGTCCGGCACATCCGGCGTAGTTTGTGACTGCCGTCTTGCTGGTGATTGGGTCCGGAGCCACGTCGTTCATGACGAAACCACCGTAAAGCGGACCTCCGGCTGTACGCACCATCCACAGAGTAAAGTCACCGGAGCCTGGTTTTTTGGCGGCTTCGGCGTTGTCTGAGGGGCACAGCAGAACGGACAGGGATGTGCCTGTGACGTTGTTAATGGCAGTGTAGTTGAAGTAGGGCTGCTTCTGAGTACTGGCAGAATTCGGCTCGTAATCTTTGGCATCCATCTTCAGGTTGGTACCGAACGGCTGGTAGACAGCGTCCTGCTCCATGTAGGGCAGCAGGTAGGCCATGGTGCCGACCCATGAAACGTTGTCGAGCAGTGCGAAGTTGGTGTAACCGGACACGGTGAAGATCTGTCCTGGGGGCAGTTTCTTGTAGGTGCCTTCGAAGTTGTGGACGGCCACACCAAGGTTTTTCAGATTGTTTTTGCACTGGGTGCGGCGAGCTGCTTCGCGGGCCTGCTGCACGGCCGGCAGCAGCAGCGAAACAAGGATGGCGATGATCGCAATCACCACCAGCAGTTCGATCAGGGTAAAACCACGACGAACGGCGCTTTTGCCGGCAAGACTGCCAGCGGGCAACTGGAACTTCTTCACGAGCACCTCCAAATCAGAGCAAAAAATCGGGAATAATGTCCCGTCGCACCAGTGTTTGCCGGGAATAACGGGAAATTGATTACATGTTCATACCGTATTAACGCAGAAATTCCGGGTAATCAAACAGGAAATTTCTGCGAAATTCGTTTTCGGGGGTTTCTCGGTCTGCCGGCGGTCAAGGTTCGCTGTCTTGCGGAAACTCACATTTTGCAGGTTTTGCCAAGGGATTGGTTTGTAGCAAAGCCGTCAAAACCGGCACGATTCGTTGACTCTTCACAACATCTCACTTGCGTTGCCCCTCCTGAGCTATAAAATTTGACGAAAGAGGAAAAATGCGCAGGATATGGCGTTGAGCGAAGATTTGTGTGCGGCGCGTCGGTCTGGCGGCCGTTCCCACGTTGCACCTCAGCAGTGACTCAGCTCATTGGGTTTACGTTTCTCACGCTCCCCTGTTCGCGTCTCGTATTCCTGTATTGATGGCCTGGGTGGCCCTCCTTTGGAGACTTCCGGATCATGGCAAAGAAATACCTCAGCCTTGAAGAAGCAGCCAGTCTGCTGGGCATGTCCGTGGACGCTGTCAGGCGTGCCCGTGAAAAGGGTGACCTGCGCGGTTTCCAGGACCGTGGCAGCTGGAAATTCCGGGAACAGGATATTGACGAATTTCGTCGTTCCCAGCAGGCTGATTCTTCTCCAGACATGCCAATGCTCAGTGCCGATGGGGCAATTGATCTGGCCTCGTCAGATAGTGACGTGCGTCTGATGGCCGATCCCGCTGACGATGATCTTGGGGATCTCGTCAATTCCGGCAGCGATGTACGGCTCAGCGGTGATTCCGGTCCGAAACTTGAAAAGAAGACCATCGCTCCGGATTCGGACAGTGATGTGAAACTGTTCAGCGCTGACATTCTGGGCAGCGACAGCGACAGTGATGTCAAGCTCTCCGGAGAACCAGGGCGGACTGACAGCGACATTCGGCTGGCACCACCGGACAGTGATCTGAAACTCATTCCCAGAAGCTCATCCACAAAGGCGGGTGATGACAGCGGCATCAGCCTTGAAGTGGCTGGCAGCGGTGCCCGGTTGAATTCCGGAGATCTCCTCGCCGAAGTGGACAGTGGTATCAGCCTGTCAGCAGATGACAGCGGTATCAGTCTGGAAAGTTTTGACAGCAAGACGAACGCTGACGACAGTGGCATTTCGTTGGATGCTGGTGACTCCGGAATTTCTCTGGACCTCGACCTTGATGCCCCCAGCCCGGCTCCTGCTGATATGAGTCGCACGATGCCGATGCAGGCTATCCCAGGGGCTCGTAAGGCTCTGGCAGACTCCGGTGCGACCACAGAACTGGAAGTGCCCTCGCAGGTCGTTGGTCGCGAAAGTGAATTTGAACTGGCTGGTCTTGATGATGATGACACTGTCGGCACCAGCACCAGTGTTCTGACATTCGATGATGATCTGGCAGATTCCAAGACAATCGCTGCCGGGACAATTCCTGCTGCCTCAGCCGATGATGAAGAGGTTGTGGAAGAATCCTACGATGACAGCGAATCGTACGAAGAAGAGTCTTACGACGAGTACGATGCGGAATCTGGCGAAGGTGATGAAGAAGGGTTTGAGGTCGGAACGACTTCTGTTTCCGGCGGTCCTGCGGTCTACGCACGTCGTGCAGATGTCGACTGGGGCGTCGCTGTCAAAGCCATGATTGGCTTCTCCGCAATCCTGTCTGTCGCCTGTGCCGTTGTGGGTGTTGAACTGATCCGCACAATGTGGATCTGGACGCAGCCTGATGCTGCGGCACCAGCCTCAGCAATTCTTGATACGATTGGCAGCATGTTCTGATTCTGCAGTCTGCTGACCCTGTTGAGCTCGGGACCTGCGTTTATCGCAGGTCCCTTTTTTTGGGCTCGACGTAAAATGAAGTGCTCAGCGCACGCAAAGTTCCCCCTTTGGGAGGGCGAGACTCCCTGCGAGCCGAAATCAATTGTGAGTATTCAGTTGTCGTTGTTCGCCGACAACCGTAGTCCGGGCATTCCTGCCCGGCCGCCCTTTGCCCACACAAACCAGCGACCCGGCGCACGTTGACCCGTCGCTCATCCGTTCCGTGGGCTGATAACCACCAGGCAAAGGAGCGACTGGGCATCCTCCCCGAGCTGGTGCTCGGTGGTCGTAGCATGGGCTTCAGCCCGTGTCATTACCCACGGATTCTGGTGTGTGTGAACTGGGCTATCGGACAACGACCCTTCAGGCCTGAATCGCA
>CAXBSH010000091.1:0-16664 GCA_963977705.1 uncultured Planctomycetaceae bacterium | reverse complement strand
CGGTGAAACAGGAACTCCACGCAATAACAAAGGCCATCTCCCGCGGAGACGCAGAGACGCGGAGAAATGAACAAACAGTAAAACTCTCTGCGTCTCAGCGCCTCTGCGGGAAACTCGTCCCACCACCGAACACGTACTTGGCGCACTTATCCCCCTCGGGAGGGCGAAGCTCCTGCTGAGCCGATACACTTGGCACGACATTGATACCCTGCGGTTCGGCAACTGCCGAATACGCTTCCCAGGGACCATCGAGCACCAACTCGGTGAAACACCCTACGACAACACCCGGCAGCTTACGCTGACGACTCGCCTGTAACGCGAAGGGAACGTACGGCTCGGCAGGAGCCTCGCCCTCACAGGGACGCCCTCCCAGGGGTCACGCATTCCGCTGCCAGCGACCTACTGCCCGAACGGCGAATCAGATTCCCGGCCGGCGGCGGACAACAGTATCCGCTCCAGTCGACGCACCGAGGACTCGATCGCCCATTTTTCCACGACCGCCCGACCAGCCTCCTGCACTCGCTCACGCGTCCCCCGATCATCTGACAGCACACCCCGCAATGCTGCCGTCAAAGCCCCCGCATCATCCACCGCACACAACACTCCCAAACGACCCGACTCCAGAATCTCCGCGGGACCTGCCGGACAGTCACTGGAAACTACCGCCGTGCCGCAGGCCATCGCCTCCAACAACACATTCGGCATACCCTCAACCAGTGACGGCAGTACAAACACATCAGCCGTCCGAAACCACGCTGCCGCATCGGACCGAAAACCGGGCATCCGCACCTGCTCTGATAACCCCGCCTGCTGCACCTGACTCTGCAGCTTCTGACGATGATCTCCCTCGCCCAGCAGGGCCAGTCGATACTCCACACCCCCATCCTGTGCCTGCAACCGCCGCACAGACTCGATCAACAGATGAAACCCCTTCTCATGATTCAATCGCCCGGCCGAAACCAGTCGAATCACACGACGACCACCCTGACGACTGTCGGCCGACCACCACGAATCCCCCGGATCACCCGCCGCGATCTGCCGTATCGCCCCCACATCGATGCCGTTGTATTGAGTCCTGATGCGAGCCGGCTCAATACCATAAAACCGAATCGCTGATTCTCGCGCACCATGCGATACGGCCAGCACCTGAGTCGACCGGTTGTACAGCCGTCGCAGCAATCGCCGCTTCAGCCACTGAAACCGACCAGCCACCGGCGCAAAACCCGTCTCCGGGTTGGTCACGATCGTCGAAACATTCGGAATACCTGCCTGCTGCGCACCGGCTGCCGTGATCAGAGTCATCAGAAACGTGCGGTCATAACTGATCTCTGCGCCCGTCTCACGCAGACATGCCGCATAATCCGCCACTCGCAGCCGATGCATTCGACCCGGCAGATAACCACGCACCCGACCCAACCGCTCTGCACACACATGCACCGGGACGTCCGCCGGCAGCTCTGACAACAGAGGCCCCGTCCGATACACCAGATACAACTGCGGCGCAAATCGATCGCGATCCAGATGCCGCAGAATCTGCACCATCTGTCGCTCTGTACCTCCACCATGCATGGCGCCAACAGCCAGCATCACTTTCAGTCGTTGTGCAGAACTGTGCCCCGACATTGTGTGAACTTCCGAACGAAGAACCCTATTCGCCGCCCGCCGCACCCGCCTCCGGCTGCAGCTCCAGTTCGGTGGCCAGTGGAGCCAATGCAGCAATCAGAAAAGTAATATGCTCGTCAAGATCCACACCCAGATCCGCAGCCCCACGCACAATATCGTCCCGACTGACCGCAGCAGCAAACGACACCTGTTTCATCTTCTTCCGCACCGACTTCGCTGTCATCCCCTCCAGTCGACCAGGACGCATCAACGCACAGGCCACCAGAAAACCACACAGCTCATCACACGCGTACAGCGTTTTGTCCAGCCGTGACACCCGCGGACAATCCGGCAGATAATCTGCATGTGACTTGATCGCATAAATGATCTCGTCACTGTAACCCCGCTGCTTCAGAATCACCGCACCCTGCAGCGGATGATCTGGTGGGTTCGGCCAGCGTTCGTAGTCAAAGTCATGCAGCAGGCCCACTGTGCCCCACTGCTCCACGTCCTCGCCAAACTTCACGGCATATGCTCGCAAAGCCGCTTCCACGGCAAACATGTGCCGCTGCAGACCAGGGTTCTGCACGTATTCATTCAGCAGCGCCAGATTCGTTGCTCGGTCCACCATCGTCGTTTCCCTCTCCTGCCCGGCACACACCCGCTACGACTGCTCACTTCGCTGGCTCAGAAACCCCGCAGACGTCGCCACAGTTTCTTTCGCATCCCCAGCACGATCCCCACAGCAAATCCCGACAGATGAGCCGCGTTGGCAATGGGACCCAGCGCACCCGTCATGCAGATCAACAAGAAGAAAATCGAATACACGATCTGATCCTGAGGCAGACCGATGCCGTCTTCCGGAGCCGTGCGACCCTTCATCCACGTATAACCGATCAGACCAAACACCACACCCGACATCCCACCAAACAAAGGACCACTCCAGTACAGCTGCGACAGGTTCGAGATCACTGCAATGATCAGAACCAGCGCCACATAACGGGGTGTGCCCCGAGTAAACTCGATCCAGCGACCAAGCCCCCACATCCACTGCATATTGAACAGAATGTGCAGCACACCGAAATGCAGAAAAATCGGACTGACAAACCGCCACAACTCACCACGCCGCAGGACACCAACAGGATTCGGCAGCATGGGATTAAACAGCAACAGCTCGATGTCCGAGTACTGATCCGGCGGCATCTGAATAAACAGCTTCGGCAGCAGCCGCGACTGAACATCATTGCAGGTCGGCATGAACAGACCACCCTGCTGCAGACTGGCACGCCAGTCAGTCGTGACAGCCACCACCAGGATCGACAGACCGATCAGCAGAAACGTAGCGGGAAATGTCAGATACCAGACTCCGGACCAGCGCCGCTTCAGACGACGCGCTGCGTTGGTGTTGAGCGTGGGTTCCGGAGCATCCTGCTGTTTCAACAGCTTCACACCATCCACCTCAGCTGCACTGATCTGGGCCGCCTGAGGATTCGTCAGGAACTCCTGCAGCAGCTGTCGCGCAGTCTCACGCTGAGCATCATCCACCAGCCACACCACCCAGCAATTCTCTTCCTGCTCCAGCCGCACGCGAATGGAGTTTCGAGCCAGCCAGCCAGCCAGTCGGACGGCGTCCTGCTGCTGATCAAGTTGATGCAGTTCTCTCATAGTCTCGAAACTTCACTCTCTGACAGTCGCGTTCCTGCGAAAAACAAACAACACCGGTGCCGTCGGATTCCCTGTGCCACCTGCGATTTCATCCACCTGAAACTGCTGCTGCTGCCTGCTCGCTTCCTCGCGAACAGCTGAATACTCCTCAGGTCCACCCGCGTGACCCCGATAACACAGCACAGTCAACACTCCCTCCGCTCGCAGCAGCTGACAGGCCGCTCGCAGAGCCCGGACAGTGGTGTCTGCCTGTGTCACAAGCACATGGTCACCGCCCGGCAGATAACCCAGATTAAACATCACAGCACCAAATCGCCCAATCCAGACCCCAGCATCAGCAACCAACAGACGCTCTAACTCGTCTGCATGATTGGCTGTCACCAATCCTACACCCGCTAACCCCTCCTGTGCCAGCAGCAGACCCGTCTTCTCGATCGCCGCCGACTGCAGATCCACCGCCAGAACCCGCTGCGAACCTGCCAGACGAGCCAGAAAAACGGTGTCGTGGCCATTACCCGCGGTGGCATCCAGCAACCAGTCTCCCCCTCGCACCGCACGACGCACAATCGTCTGAGCCTTCTCTGTCAGACCACTGCGACGACGAACTGTTCCCGAGACTACCGGTTCCGTCTGCTCTGCCACCTGCCCACATCCCCCATCAAACTGCCGCAGTAACTCGGCCGCAGCCGCCGGAGCCAGCAGTGTTCCATGCGAGCCCAGACCATTCAGAATTCCCAGACGCCGCTGCTGAGTATGATACGCTGCCAACACCTGACGACGCCTTGTACCGGCACGGATTCCCGCACGATGGCTGATCACCGAATGCTGACCAGCACCAAAGCCACCCTGATACAACAACCGCTGTGCACCAGCACTCAACTCCTTTTGCCCACTCGCTGTCGTGCCGTCCCAGCCGCCCACTGAACCCAACGCATCGATCGTTACCCGCTCACGGTCATACGTCGCACCCACCAGAAAATGCCCGGGCACACCCTCCACCGGCACCAGCCAATGCTCGTCAACCACCGCATCCCAACCACCTGACGACACCGCGGCCCCAGACAACTCACACACACGCTCCGCCGAAATCTGCAGAATCTCACCCCGCAACGGATGATCCGGTACTCCCGGAAACCACGGATTCCACTGCTGGCTGCCCCCGGCCCCCTGACAAAAAAACAATCGATCGGCCACCAAACCCAGACGCGGTAATTGAACCTGATCAGGACCAGGAACAACGTCTGTACCGATTTCCAGTTCAGCGGCCAAAAACTGGCCCCGATTCTGGAAATACTGACGAGTCTGTGCCAGATAGGAGGGCACGTTCAACTTCCAGCCAGGCATCACAAAACCCGTCGCCTGTCCATCCTCCCCCAGCTGCAGCTGCACCCAGCCCCCCACCGATTCGTATCGCTCCTGCAGAAAAAACCGCCGATCTTCAGCATCCCGAAATCGCCGCAGAATTCTCAAAGGTCTGAACAAAATATCAGTATTCAGGTGCTGTTCGACTTGCCTGAAGAACCCTTCGGCAACTTCCAACCTTTGCTTAAAACGCTCAATAATACTGTATTTATGTCCATAAATCGGCATCACAAGCCCAGCAGCAATGCTGGATGCCGTGGGCAGATTTTCAGCCGCCAGCAGCTGCACCCGGTCGCCCTGCCAGTGGCAATTCCACGCGAGTGCGGATCCGGCAAGGCCCTGCCCGATGATCAATGTGTCCATCGTTTCCGCTCAATCTGCAGCAATAAACCGCATCATCAGCCACAGAAATGCGCCCAGAACAGCGAATCCAGCGGCAATCCAGAGCCATTTTTTCAGACCTGCCGGAATCTGGAGTCCACCCGCCGTCTGTGGTTCTGCAGCCAGTGGTTGCTGTGGATTAACAACCTTGTTGGGATCCTCGTCTTCTGTCGACCCTGTTTCCGATTCACTGTACGGCTCGGAATCTCCGTGAAATCGCAGGTTTTGCTGAGACAACTGCTGGGGGAAGAAGTTCCCAGGATCCTGATTGGCAGCTGGTTGCGGGGGCGGTTGTGAGGGTGCTTGCGAGGGTGCTTGTGGGGGTTCCGGCGGTCGCGCAGCCGGTGAAGGTTCAACCACCGGGTCACCGTTCTGCATTCTGGCGGCGGGAGCAGCCAATACCGGCAGGCCATCGCTGGCGAACCCGGACGGTGTCCCATTGGGGTTCTGTCGTGGCGGTCCGGCAGCCGGCACTTTTCCTGAAAAGCTCTGTCCCCCCGGAATGAATTCGCTGTCCTGTTGTTTCAGCCATTCCTGATCGGCTGAGCAGAAGCCGATGAACGGAAATTCCCGATCACGACCATCCACTCGCAACAGGACTCCGGAAGTTGTCATCCCGACAAATTCCGCTTCCAGCTGCTGTCCTTGCAGGTCCGTCCAGATTCGTCGTGTGGGACGGGCAGCACCGGCTGATGATGATTTCGGTTGGGTGGCGGTTGGTTGTCCGGTGGGGGCAAGGGCGGTGGCGACCCCTACCGTGGGAGTTGTTGCTGCCGGCGAAGCTGGCTGTGGCGTGGTACCTGCAGGATCCGCAGCTGGTTCGCCGATTCGGCCAGCACCGCGTTCCAGATTGGCCAGTCTTGTGGCTGTGTCCTGCTGGCCACTGGAATTCAACACACTGCGAACAAAAGCTCGATCAGCACGATGCAATAGCTGGTATTTCACGGTTTTTTGAGTGTTATCGGCCAGACGAATCTGTACATCATCCCCTTTGACTGCCACGAAATCCCCTTCGAAGGAGGGGCCTTCCAGTGGTCGCCAGAGTCTGGCGGGCAGCCATTCTGTATGCAGAGTGACCAGCAGCAGGACCGTCAGCAGCACTATTTTCCGTCGCAGACGCTGAGCCATCGTTCACCCCTCTGTCATGCTGACTGCCATCCTTTTTCCCCTGAATTGCCGATACTTTCCATATATTGTCAATTTGCATCGGTTTCCGGAACGTTTATCCTCTGAATTCTGCGTCAGTTTCATTGACTGGTTTTTCATTCCAAAGGATCCCGCCATGACGTTGCGTCAAAAGACCGCACGCCGTTCGTTCCTGCAGAGTGCCGGTTCCACCGCCCTGCTGCTTCCTGGTCTGTATGCCTCTGCCAGCCCTGCTCGGCCTTCCCGCAGTGCTCTGGAAAATCTCAACATTGCCTGCATCGGCACCGCCAATCGTGCGGCCGAAGACGTCAGCGGTGTCATGAGCGAGAACATTGTCGCGATCGTCGATATCGACTCAAACTACCTTGGTCGCTGCAAGTCGATGCTGACGGAAAAGAAGAAGCTTGAGCCACGCACTTACGCTGACTATCGCGAGATGCTGACAGCGGAAGGTGACAAGATTGATGCGGTCGTCATCGGCACGGCTGACCATCATCATGCTCCGGCTGCCATCCGGGCAATTCGCGCGGGCAAGCATGTGTACTGCGAAAAGCCACTGACTCACACCGTGTTCGAATCTCGTCTGCTGGCCAAAGCAGCGGCTGAGAAGGGTGTGGCGACCCAGCTGGGAACTCAGATCCACGCGGAAAACAACTATCGCCGCGTTGTGGAAGTCATCCGCTCTGGCGCCATCGGTAACGTGACCGAGGTTCACGTGTGGGTTGGCAAGGGCTGGGGTGGTGGCGAACGTCCGGCCAAGGGTGATCCGGTACCGGGTACTCTGAACTGGGATCTGTGGCTTGGCCCAGCCCCGGAACGTCCCTATGCCAATGGTGCTTACCATCCGGCCAACTGGCGTCGCTGGTGGGATTTCGGTGGCGGCACGATCGCCGATATGGCCTGCCACTACATGGACCTGCCATTCTGGGCCCTTGAGCTGCGACACCCCACGAAGGTTGCTGCTGAAGGCCCGAAAGTTCATCCGGAAACCTGTCCGCTGGGACTGATTGTCCGCTACGACTTCCCGGCTCGCGGATCAATGCCACCAGTCAAGCTGACATGGTATGACGGCGACCTGATCCCGAAGAAGATTGCTGATCAGCCGGTCCCGGCCAACGGCGTCATGTTTGTCGGTACCGACGGTATGATGTTCGCCGATTACAGCCGGTATCGCCTGTTCCCCACCGACAAGTTCGCCAGCTTCAAAGCACCAGCAGAAAGCATCCCCAACTCCATCGGACATCACGCCGAATGGATCAAGGCCTGCAAGGACGGATCACCAACCACCTGCAACTTCGATTATTCTGGTGCGTTGACCGAAACCGTGCTGCTGGGAACTGTTGCTTATCGCCTTGGCAAAACGCTGGACTGGGATGCGGCCAACCTGACCGCTACCAATGCTCCGGAAGCTGCTAAGCTGATCAACAAAGAATATCGCAAAGGCTGGGAAGTGGTCTGATCGACGACCTGCTTCCTGCAGCTTCAGCTGTCTGAATGCAAAGACCTCCGATGACCGTTCAGGTGATCGGAGGTCTTTTGTTTTGATCAACGAAGAATCCTGTGCGCACCTGCAGGTTGCTGTTTGATCGGGTTGGCGAAAAACGCTTTGGATCGTGCTTCCGTGCCTGGAAGAACATTACTGCTCAGACGCTAACGGCTTGCCGTTGGGGAGGATTTGAACGCAGTGGACGACACGGGCTGAAGCCCATGCTACGACCACCGCGCACCAGTTCGGGGACGACGCCGAGTGACAAAAGTCTTAGTCTGGGCTTTAGCCCGGGCACAAACTTCTCGGCACCCTTTGAAATCCCCGGTGGTTTTTAAAGGATGGGGCCGAGCAGGAATGCTCGGGCTACATTTTGGCTGACCACTGAGAACTGACCACTGCTTTCGGCTCGGCAGGAGCCTCGCCCTCCCAAAAGGAACTTTGAGTCCATTTCACGTAGAGCCTTTTGTTTTCTGCGTTTGTCGTTCGGCGTTTTCAAATTCCAAATCAAAAGTTTTGCAGTAGTCACTAATAGTATGGGGCCGTAACAACTGTTGAAAAGTGCCCTCTGCTTGTGTGTAAGTGCCTGTCAGCGTGGACTTTGCAGCACCGAGGCAGTTGTTGATAACTTGTTGACAGTCTTGGGATACCTGGTGCAGCGACCGGTGACAAATTGGTCAGTTCTGAACGCTGGTCAGCCGCTCGGGGACCAACCTGTGAACAAACACCAGAAGTTCACACAATACTCTCAGAAAGTTCTCAACACCTTTTCCACACGTCTGTGAATAGTGGTTCACAGTCCGATCACTGCCCCTCGTATTCCGTCTGAATCGCCGTTGTCGGCAGGTTCTTCTTCAGTTCAGCTAATGCCGGTTCTGACGCTGCCAGTGCGGTTCGAGTGATCTTCAGATCCTTCAGGGACTTCAGATGAAACAAAGCTGGTGCTCCGACATCCGTGATCTGTGTGGATCCGATATGCAGAAAAGTCAGTTGCGTCATGTTTTTCAGAGTTGGCAGGCCGGCATCTGACAGCTTGGTGTTATCCAGATTCAGCCACTGCAGATTGGTCAGTGGGGCCAGCGCCATTGCTCCGGTGTCTGAAATCTGTACACGCCACAGATTCAGTTTTTTCAGTGAGGTAATGGCGCCCAGAGATTCCATACCGACGTCAGTGATGACAGAGTTTTCACTGAAATCCAGTTCCTCCAGAAATCTGCAGTTCTTCAGCTCGGCCAGCGCAGCATCACCCACCGAAGTCCGCGACAGTCGCAGCTTTTTAAGCTTTGGATATTTCGCTATCAAACCCACTGTTTCGTCGTCAACCAGCGTTTCTGCCAGATACAGCTCTTCCAGCTCTGTCAGCCCGGCCAGATGTTCAATCCCTGGTTTGCCGACCCACAGATTATCCAGGGCCAGCACCTTCAAAGACTTCAGCGCAGCCAGTGGTTTCATGCCATCATCGGCGACTGTTGTTTTACCATTTTTTCCCGATAGTCGCAGGACCTTCAGGCCGGTCAATCGGCCGACTTCCGTCATGGCGGCATCGGACAGTGAGCAGCCACGCAGATCAAGATTCGCAGCCTGTGGTGCCACTTTGACCAGTTCAGCCAGCAGGGCGTCATCGAGTGCCGTATCGGCAAGGTTGATGGCCTGCAGACTGGTCAGTGACTTCAGTTTCAGCAGCAGGTCAGCACTGACAGTCGCTTTGCGCAGATCCAGACTGGTGACGCGACCAGTGGCGTCAGCACTGACCACGGCATTTTCAGCAGCCAGTGCTTTGCCGGCTGCAACTTCCTCAGCAGTGGCCTTGGGGGTTTCGGGGGCAGTATTCCCGGTGCAGCCAGACAGAGCACACAGCAGAAACAGCAGCAGACAGACACGTTTCACCAGCACAACTCCTCAGCGAAAACACTAATCAATAAACACAAACTCGTTCAGATTCAGCAGCAGTCGACACAAAGCCGGCCAGCCGTGAACACGGGCATATTGCAGCATATCAGCAACTTCTTCAGCCTCAGGTGCTCGTCCGGAAACCAGCTGAAAAGCCAGCTGTAGTCGTAGTTCATCGGTGGCAGCGTCCCGCGTCAGTCGATCGGCAAAACGCTGCGACATGACCAGATTGAAGCGATTGTTCAGCAGCGACAAAGCCTGCAGTGGCGTCAGGGTTTCATGGCGTCTGGGAGTGCTTTGTGAGGAATCCGCACAGTCCAGCGTGGTCATGAATGGATCCGGCTGAGAACGCACAATGAATCGATAGATGCTGCGGCGATGCGACTGAGGATCAGCGGGATCAAACTTGTGGTATTCGTAATGCGGCGAATGGTCCGTTTTTTCCAGAGCGAACAGGTAGAAGCCGGGCCCGCCCATTTTCGCATCCAGTGATCCACTGACGGACAGTACGGCATCGCGCAGTTCTTCCGCAGTCAGTCGACGACGGTTCATGCGCCACAGCAGTCGGTTGTCAGCGTCAACAGTCAGTGCTGCATCTCGTTGTTCGGCCGACTGCTGCCACGCACTGCTGAGCAGCAGCATGCGATGCAGCGATTTCAGTGATTGTCCGTTCTGCAGAAAACGGTTGGCCAGCCAGTCCAGCAGCTCAGGATGACTGGGAGTCTGTCCCATGCGTCCAAAATCATTTGGTGAATCCACAAGGCCTCGACCGAAATGATACTGCCAGACTCGGTTCACGATCGAACGCCATGTCAGTGGGTTCTCTGGTCGGACAATCCAGCGAGCCAGTGCGGCACGACGATCGCCTTCGGTGTGATTCTCTGGCAGCTGAAACACGTGATTATCCATGCTGGAAAGTGGCACGGTGCCCGGTTGCACCAGTTCGCGTGGCTGAGTTTCATTGCCGCGATGCAGTAACCGGATTTCACGGGGTTTACCCTGAGTGGCGATGAAATTGCCCTGAGTACCGAAGTGGGTGGCAGCCGCATAGACCATGCGGCCAACCGGCAGTCCACGCAGCTCTGCATCAGCAGCAGTGATGGTTGCCGCCAGTCGATCCAGAGCCTGCTGTCGCTGTGTTGTCAGCAGTGACGACATCAGAGTATTCAGTGCTTTTGAGGCATCAGCCAGCTGTCGTTCGGCTGTCGGATCAGCCGCAGCAGGCCAGTGACCATCGACAAGGTTGTTACGACCCCAGCGGACCGGCGCTTCAATGGAATCCAGTGATGTTACAACGGCGCCGGTGGCCACGTTGGTACCATCCGCCTGCAGCGCTTCCAGTTCAGCAAGTGCAAAGATGTAGTCAGCAGAACGTGGTGCCAGTCGGACGGCTGTGACACGTATCAGCTGCACAGACCGGTCTGCGGTGGCGCTGACAGGCAGCAGTCCGGGGTTGGGAAAATCGGCCGTCGTCTGATCAAGAATGGTGGTCCATTCGATGGCAGCGTTCTGTGCGGGCTGCAGTGCCACATCAACTTTGAATCGCACCGGGAATCCAAAGCCGGATCCGATCCCGCCGAATTCGTCATGACAGGGATGCAGCACGACCGTCTGCACGGGGCGCGCGGAACCCAGATCGATCTGTACCCATTTCTCTGCGGAATTCTGTGTTTCAATATTGCTGTGATAGCCATACTCGGGCTTCTTGTCAGCAACCACGGTTTTGGGTTTCAGCGTTGCCACCTGCTGTTCCAGATCTGTCAGCTGCTGCCCACCAGCAGTGCGGATTTCTGCCATGATCTGATCACGCTGCTGCTGTGCCTGCAGACGGTCATTCTGCAGTTGAGTTCGTTTCTGTTCGACCTGCGGATCTGTGTCATACGGTCGTTCGGCCCGGTCCACAGCAGCAAACACAGACTGCAGGCCGTAGTAATGCTGCTGAGTAAACGGATCAAATTTGTGGTTGTGGCAGCGCGCACACTGGATGGTGAGACTGCAGAAGGCGTTGAGAGTGCCGACAACCATGTCGTCTCGGTCGATATTGCGAGCCACTTTGCCGTCGATTTTAGACTCCGGGACTTCGACGTGTCCGATAAAGTCCCATGGTCCCGCAGCGATAAAACCCAGCCCCAGAATTCCATCTGAGGTGCCGGGATACAGAATGTCGCCGGCGATCTGTTCCTGCACGAAGCGGTCCCACGGCTTATCAGCGTTCAGTGCACTGATGACATAGTCGCGATAGGGCCAGGCATTTGGACGCAGTTTGTCCTTATCGTAGCCGCAGGTATCGGCATAGCGGACGACATCCAGCCAGTGACGGGCCCAGTGTTCGCCGTACTGTGGTGCGGCCAGATAGCGGTCGACCAGTTTTTCCCAGGCCTGGGGGTCCGGGTCATTGACAAATGCTTCAATTTCCCCGGGTTGTGGGGGCAGTCCCAGCAGGTCAAAGGACAGTCTGCGAATCAGGGTACGACGGCTGGCGGCGGGTGACGGTTCCAGACCCGCCTGACGCAGTGACTGCAGGACAAAGGCATCGACAGGAGTCCGGATCCATGCCGCTGCAGCGGCGTCAGCGAACTGCGGTACCGCCGGTTCTGCCAGTGGCTGAAATGACCACCAGCTGAAGTCTGAGACAACAGGTTCCTGCAGCTGTCGATCGGCCGGCCACGGTGCGCCCTGCTGGATCCACTGCTGCAGCAGCTGCACTTCTGCCGGGGTCAGTGGAGGTCCGGAACCGGGCATCTCCGGAGCCTTGCCATTCTGTGAAGTAATCACGGTCAGCAGCTGACTGTCTGCCGGCTGGCCAGGCACAACATGACCGGACTGCAATGCCTCGTGTTGCGTCTGTAAAGAAAACTGACCGCGACGATCCACCGAGTTGTGACAGGACAGGCAGCGGCGTTCCAGCAGCGGAGCAATCTGTTGAGTAAACAGGTCAGCGGCGGCAATTCGCAAGCCTGACTGCGGCAGCAACGCGAAGGTCAGTAGCAGCAGCAGTCGGCGACAGACCATGTTGAAAGTTCCGTACAGGCAGGAAGGAAGCGAGGTCATCACGGTGAGAGATCAGAGCGCGCTTGTATCTTCGCACAGGCGATGGGTGCACGGCAACAGGCAGGTTTGTCAAACTGACGTGTGACAGAAAAATGTCAGGTTCGCGCAGAGCCTCCGCTATCGGTTGAGTTCTCCTGCGTCAAGCCGGAAAATGGTACAAACTGAGACAGAAAAAAAACGTGACAATGAAGTCGGGAAACCGACCTGAACCGCGTTTACAAGTGGCGCTGAATCCTGCAGAGTACACCTGTGCGCGGCAGGCTGTTGTGAACATTCATCAACAGCACGTTGCCACGCCACCTGTCTTCTTCGTCTGCTCCAGCTGCACGCAACAGTTCTGTTGCTCGCAGCAGATCATACTTCAGGCCTGCTGTATTCCATGGATGTCTTTCTGGAATCAACTGCAAAGCTGTCTGCCTGTCAGACGGCAATGCGCGTGGCGACAGCCAGTCCAATCAAATCTCGCACAGTGGAATCACTGGTCAGCGAAGTGCAGCAGCTGCAGGATCGCTCTGTACGTTACGTCAGCATCCGCCGTCAGCAGGTACTTGCTCTGGGTGCTCAGCGTCTGCTTGACGTACTTGGTGAAGCCGGTATTCGCATCAGCAGTCTGGGATATACGGGTGGATTCACAGGCAGTCTGCAACGCTCGTTCGAACACTCTGTCGAAGATGCGGCTCAGGCCGTGGAACTGGCAATCGAATTATCCGCACGCTCGCTGATTGTACTGCCCGGCAGCCAGGCACTGCATACTCGCCGACACGCTGAACAGTGCATTCGCATGGGTCTGCAGATGACCGTCAGTCATGCTGGCCGGCACGCTCTGAATCTGCTGGTTCCCAGCGATTCTCTGCTAAGCAAAGGATCACAGTTCGCGGAAGATTTTTATCGTCCGGAGGGTGATTTTCTGCACTGGCTCAGTCGGTCCACTGCCAGCCGGATCCAGCCGCTGATCGTCGTTCGCGGAATGCAGCGGACCAGCAGCCTGCCGTCAGGCTGGCGACAGTACCTGCAGAATGGTGGCGTGCTCAGACTGTGCCAGGATTGCGGTCAGTACGAACGAAATGCTCGTCTGGCACGCCGGCTGGTTCGCGTGCTGGCTCAGCGACAGCTGCATTCCGATACCGGCGACCGCGAACTGCAGGTCACCGGCGGTTAGACTCAGGCTCAGACGTCTCCGCAAAGGTCGCAGACTGCAGGACCGGCGCATCAACACTGCCCGTGGCTCGCATGGAAAATCGCTGCAGACCCAGGATTGCCAGTATGTTCCACGGTGGCCGCAACAGCTGAGCCCAGCCCGCCTGCAGTGACAATGTCAGCTGGATCGTCTCATCCAGTCGCAGAATACCACTGGTCGCGATCTGCACAGCAGGCGTCAGGCCCTTGAAGCCGAAGCGCATCTGCTGATGGCGAATACCAGCCTCTGAAACTTCGAAGGCGATGCGGGATTCGCGGGGCGCTGTGATCTGTGCCGGCAAATTCACCGGTAGCTTCCCAAAAGCGTCTGTTATCTGCTGCAGAATCTGCTCGGTCAGTTTCGCCTGCAACTGATGCAGCACCACAGTACCGCGCAGAGGAAACGGAGAAAATTCCTCCACCCCGTCCAGCGGGATACGCAACGCGTCAAGCGCCAGCGATGCCGAGCCGGTAATGTTCGTGGTCTGTGAAAGGACCGGAGCAACAAGGGCCAGATTCTGCTGAGCGTGGCTGTCGTCAAGCGGAGTATGGTCCAGCAATCGGCAGGCGTCGATCTCCAGCTGCCGATGTCCGTGCGAGTCGGGTTCAATGCGACCGCTGATGGCCAGCTGCTGCAGATTGATCAGAGGCACGGGGCGCCAGGGAACCGTCAGCACCAGTGTGCCCTCAGTGATCGCCCAGCGAAGACGCTCGACTGTCCGCCCATCAGAATCAAGTGTTGGCCAGCGACCCTGTTCGTCGATATGCACGGTGAGCTGCACGGAGTTGGCCGATACAGCAAACGAATCGGGGGGACTGATCAGATATTGCAGCAGGCTGATGCCGGTCTGCACCTTTCCGATGGTGCACTCAAGGGAACCAGCGGTGTGCAGCAACGATACCTGTTCGAATGACAGTGGCTGCAGCCAGCCTCCGGAGGCAGCACCGGCCTGCACCAGCAGATCACGTTTCCCCACAATTGCCGACAGCAGCCATGACCGCATGGGCGTGTGAGTCAACAGGCGAGGAGCCAGCAGCAGAAGCAGCATCGCAGCAGCCAGTGAGATCGCGCGGCGACGCCGACGCAGCAGCGCGGCAGGCGGGCGATCTTTCGGGCTGGAAACGGACATACGAAAACGCTTTGCAACAGGTTCAGATTCCGGGCGGATTCTTGAGTGGCTGAACGCTGCTGGCAAGCCGTCAACTCCCCTGTCCTGTCCGGAATTTCCAACAAAATGCGCCATCCCGGGGTACCGAGCCCCCTTGTGAGCGTGAAAAGTGATTGCTACGAGCAATTCAGCCCGATAGACTGGAGTCTGATGTCCGCCCCCTGGTTTTTCCCGCCTCGCTGTCTTCCTTTGAAAGTTGCCCGCAGATGCTCAGCCTGCAGCAGCAACCGGTACGCCTGTGTGACGGGGTCGCTCGCCGTCAGCTGCTGCACGTCGGTGGGCTTTCCGCGCTGGGGCTCGGTCTGCCGCAGCTCTGGCAACTTTCGTCAGCCCAGGCAGGCAGTCCGCTGGTCAGCAAACCGGTGGCTCGCGCAAAAGCCTGCATCATCCTGTTTCTGATGGGTGGGCCACCACAACACTCCACGTTCGACCCAAAACCCAATGCTCCGCAGGATATCCGCGGTGCATGGGGACCCATCGCGACGTCCGTTCCCGGGCTGCAGTTGTGCGAATTATGGCCGCGAACGGCGCTGCAGGCAGATCGGCTGGCAATCCTGCGGGCCATGTCCACCGGAGACAACGCCCACTCCTCCAGCGGCTACTACATGATGACGGGTGTGCCACACGCCCCGATGAATGCCGAAAATGCCAATCCGGGCTTTCCCAATGATTCACCGCACCTTGCCGCGATCGCTCGCAGTCTGCTGCCACCTCGTGGGCAACTGCCCGCAGCCGTGCGGCTGCCCCACCGGATCTTCAATACTGACGGCAGCGTCTGGCCCGGACAGGATGCCGGATATCTCGGTCGTGCCGTGGAACCCTGGCTGCTGAACTGTCAGCCGGCCAGTGCGTCCGCACGCATCGACGAGTTTCTCCTCAGCAATGACGTGGATGAGCGTCGTTTGCAACAGCGTCGACAATTGCTCAGACACCTGCATCCCAGCCTGCCAGGACAGCTCAGAATGTCGGATGCCGGCTGGGATCAGCTGACCGATCGGGCCTTTGACGTGCTGGGCTCGTCTCCGGCTCGTGAAGCGTTTGAACTGGATCGTGAACCGGTTGAGCTGCGAGATCGCTATGGTCGCAGTCAGTTTGGCCAAAGCGTGCTGATGGGGCGTCGACTGGTGGAAGCCGGAGTTTCTCTGGTGCAGGTCAACTGGTATCGCGGACCTGACGAACCCAGTGACGCCCCGTGCTGGGACAGTCATGCTCGTGAAACACAACGGTTGAAGGACGTGCTGTGTCCCTCAGCTGATCAGGCTCTGGCAGCCCTGCTGGAAGATCTCAGTGAACGCGGCATGCTGGACGAAACGCTGGTCGTGGTGATGTCCGAATTTGGGCGGACGCCACGAATGAATGGAGCTGGCGGGCGAGATCACTGGGGCCACGTATTCTCTGCCGTCATGGCCGGCGGTGGCATCAAAGGTGGCGCTGTCTACGGAGCTTCGGACGAAATCGGCGGCTACGCAAAAGAAAACAAAACCAGTCCACAGGACCTGACAGCCACGATTTTTCATTGTCTGGGTCTGGATCCACATGCGGTGATTCATGACACTCTGGGACGACCGATCCCGATCAGTCGTGGTGAAGTGATTCAGGGCATCCTGTCCTGACCCAGCCAATGCACCCTCCAACCGCACGAACGACAACACCCGTCAGTTAATGCTAACGGCTCGCCAGTATGGCGACGGGAGCTTTCGGCTCGGCGGGAGCCTCGCCCTCCCAAGGGGAACTTC
>CAXBSH010000090.1:0-16680 GCA_963977705.1 uncultured Planctomycetaceae bacterium | reverse complement strand
CACCAAACAACAACAACAACAACAACCGTCAGCTTACGCTAACGGTTCGCCGTTACGGCGGAGGGAGTTCGGCTCGGCGGGAGCCTCGCCCTCCCAGGGGGATGTCCCTCCAGCGCGGTGGTGTCCAAAAGACGCCCTCATACCACGCACTGCATTTTCCGTTGATCCCAGGCTATCCCTGCCGCAGTCGCCTTGAGCTGCGAATGCTCAAGGTTTACTGCTCCCCTTCTTCGAGGCAGTCCAACCACCACTTGAGGCGGGGCGGGCTGCCGGCTGAGCTGCATTGTTGGTCGCAGCCGGGGCCGAGATCGCTCCGGTTGGTCCTGCTGCACCGCCTGCCGACGGCACCGCTGGGGCCGCAGTTTTGGGGCCATCTGACGGCATCTGCAACCACGGTGGCAGCTCGATCTCTGCCGACGCTGGCTTGCCTGAAGGCCCCACCAGAGGAGCAGGTTTCCAGCCTGCTGGTCGCACTGCGTTCTGCGACTGATCCGCAGTAAACGCAGCCGGTTTGACACCTGAGGCGACTGGTGCCGGGCCTGCGGGCCCTGGCGCGTTAACCGCAGCTGCAGCAGGTCGCATGGCGGGAATTGTCCCAGGTGCCACCGGTTGCTTCGAACTCGCCGGTGCCGGACCTGTCGCCGGTGCCGGTGCCGGTGCCGGTGCCGGTGCCGGTGCCGGTGCCGGTGCCGGTGCCGGTGCCGGTGCCGGACCGCTGGCACCGCGCAGTGCTGGCAGAACGGGCAGATACCCCGACGGGATGACGGCAGCCGGCTTTGCAGTGGGCTGCATCCCCGCTGGTACTCCAGCTGCCGGCGAAACAGAATTCACCTGCTCCGTGGGCAAAGAAATCGATTTCACTGGCCCAGCGGCCTCGCGTGACTTCTGATCAAGGGGTGGAAGACTGGGCAACTGCGGACCAGACCCCGGGCCCGGTACGGCAGCCTGAGGTGCTCGTCCAGGAGCCTGTGGTTGACCCGGAACGGCTGGAACTGGCTGCGTTGGCTGCTGCAGGTTCTGGCCGGGGTTCTGCTGTTTTGTAGGTGCCGATCCCGCAGCCGGTGCCGGTAACTTCGTGGCATGCTCTACCGACGATGTTGCATCATCCGGTGGTGTCGGGCTGTCGCCGGTGGCCGGAACAGCTCCCGGGGTACCTGCAGGACGTCCGGGGGCATTCAGCGATTCCCAGGCGGAGTCGGCCGGACCTTCGATCACAGGTTCGGGTACCGCCTCCAGAAACTCGTTGTCCAGCGCCCGATTGATAGCCTCACCGCGTTCATCGGCCTGGCGATAGGCTTCGGGGTTCCATTCGCCTTCCGCAAGGTAAACAGCATTGGCGGCCAGCAGACCTCCCTTGCGGAAATTCAATTCGGTCACAGCTTTGTTGTATTCGACGATACTTCGCAGGTAGTTCTGGTCAGCATCACGACTGGTGATTTTGGCTTCGAGGACGCGTCCAATCGAAGTGGGATCGCGGGAATCATCATTGGCCACTCGTTCCTCAGCGGTGGAAGCATACTCCACTGCAACGTCCGCACGTTTGGCGTTGGCTTCGGCCAGCAGATACCAGCGATCCATTTCCAGAATGGCATTGTTGAGTTCGCGAGCAATCTCCTCTTCCTGCACCTGCAGCACCTTGCGTGCTTTACGCAGTCGCAGTTCATAATTCCGCACCTGAGCTCGGGAAATTCGCAGCCCCAGTGGCATGGAAAACTGCACTCCGGCTCCCCAGCCCGTCAGGTTGCCCTGTGTGAGTGTTTCAAGAGCATTCTTGTAACCAGCCACAGTGACGTTATCGTCATCGTTGCTGCTGCTGGAGATCGTGTCACCAAAACCATTGACTCGATACTGGGATACAAGATCCAGTCGGGGTCGATTCAGATTACGCGCAGCTCGCAGCTGCAGTTCCAGACTCTTGATTTCGAATTTCTGCTTGCGCAGTTCCGGTCGGTGCATCAGTGCATCCGACAGTGTGTTGTCCCACGCGGGAATCAACTGTGCTTCCGATGGATGATCGGACGGTTTCAGGAACTGTCCATCATTCAAGGGCAGGCCCAGCAGTCGTCGCAGGCGATTTTCGGCCTGCAGAACATCTGCCAGTGAACCTTTGATGCGAGCGTCTGCTTCGTACAGTCGGTTCTGTGCCTGGTATACAACATCCTGAGCTTCAGCGCGTGCCGCCAGCAGGTCACTGTACTTCACGATATCGCGGAAGGTCATGACTTCCGAATGATACAGATGCAGGTACAGATACAGATCCCAGTAGCGATTTTCGACGTCGCGGATCAGGCCGGTGACGGACTGTTCAAAGTCAAGCAGTGAGATGTCTGCGTTGATGCGGGAAATCATCACGCCCTGCGAAACCCCGCTGACTCCGCGCAGGTTCTGTGCGGATGGTCCGGCGATGCGTGTGAATTCCGTACCGGCTGCCGCCAGCAGCGGCTGTCGATACTCGGCCTGCACAAATCCCAGATAAGCAGAATCGAACAGTCGTGACTGATTATTGCGATTGTACGACCAGTTATTTTCAACGGCAAAAGTACCGGAGTGAGCGAAGTTCTTTTCCAGTCGGGTTTGCCACTGCGCCGAGTTTTCTGCGAGTACGTCGCCCTGACTGAGTCCGATATTCGCGGTGTTCTGTACGTCTTCCGTGCGTCCGGCCTGCAGGTTGCTGGTCAGTACAGGGTCAAAGTCCGACAGGGCTGCTTCGGTACCACGGTTGCCGATCAGGAAGCCGGTATCCTGGATCGCGTTATCGAAAATCGAGGCAACTCGCTGGGGGTTAGCCAGTACGGGGTTTCCGGGTGACAGAAAGCTCTGGTCATCCCGCACGATGGCAGCGTTGGACAGGGCCAGCCGAATGCATTCATTGAGGCCGATGGGCCGCTGTTCGACGTCTTCGAGCGTGGTGATTGAACGAGGGGCCTGGAACAGAGAGGCATCGGTGGTGTGTCCTTCCGTAGCGGAAGCGTATTCCAGCGATGACGCGTAGTTGCGGTAGTGGTTGGCAGCGGAGCCGTTTTCGAGCAGGTACTGCAGTGAGCGACCGGGAGCCGCGCAGCCCTGGGCAAGAACTGCGGCCAGCAGCGTCAAGCCTGTAATTTGCTTCCATCGCCTGAATGACACTCTGCCAGCCTCCTGCTGTCAGACACCTGATAAAACCGGCCTGCAATCAGGCCCTGGTTTCGTGCCGCAGATCGTTTGGAAGGATTCCACACGAAATCCGAGGTCACCCTCGGACGGACTGCAGGCCTGAAACAGACACTCCGTTGATCTTGCAGGGGACGCGATTTCGTGACAACCGGGAACTGAACTCGGAAATGGGCAAAAACCAGTCTTCATGAAAGTGTTCGGCGCCGATCGGCAAAGCGTGCGGGGTGGCTGGTCAGGAAAGGCGTTTTCTGCGGCTGCGGCGAAGTCAAATCGAGTCTGCAGACCGGCAGTGATTGCCGAAGCTGATGAACTCACTCTTGCTTCCGCAGATTGGGTGCCTCGGAAATGTGGTGTCGGTACGGTTGCGTCCGGCGCCAGCTTTCAGAGAATTCGCGGAACCTTTTCTATCAGGAACTGTCCATGTCGCAGACACCCATGACTCGTGATGCGTTACCTCCGGGGGAAGTGCTGTGCAGCTACTGCACAGCTCGCTGCTGCCGCTATTTCGCCATGCAGATTGACCGCCCAGAGACTCGCGAAGCCTTCGACCATATCCGTTGGTATATGCTGCACGGGCCATTTTCCGTGTTCGTCGACGGCGCCAGCTGGTACCTGATGGTTCCGGGTGACTGCCAGCATCTGCAGGCTGATCATCGTTGCGGAATTTATGAAACCCGGCCTCAGATCTGCCGAAGCTACACCACAGACGAGTGTGAATACGATAATGATGGGGTCTACGACCAGTTTTTTGAGACAGCCGAACAGCTCTGGGAATACGCTCAGGCGGTGCTCCCGGCTCTGCCACGTCGCAAACCAGACCAGCCAATCAGCCTGCCGATCCTGCAGGCCAGCTGACTGACTGGCCGCAGTTGACCAACGACGAATGTCATTTTACCGCTGAACAATCGGAAACAGATCCTGTGAGTGATGCTCAAAAGCAAAGAATAAAACCTCAGACACTCCGCGGTTTCCGCGACTTTCTGCCTGACCAGATGATGGCGCGTGAGCAGTTGATTGATATTGCTCGCGCCGTCTACCGCAGCTATGGCTTCGCACCCATTGATACTCCGGCACTGGAATACGCGGAAGTCCTGCTCGGAAAAGGCGGCGAAGAGTCTGACCGGCAGGTGTTTCGGTTTCGGGATCAGGGTGAGCGCGATGTGGCCATGCGATTTGACCTGACGGTCCCGCTGGCGCGCTTTGCCGCTCAGTACTGCAACGAAATCGGCACTCCCTTTCGGCGCTACCACATTGCTCCGGTGTGGCGCGGTGAGCGTCCCGCCCGTGGCCGGTTCCGCGAATTCATTCAGTGCGACTTCGATACCATCGGAACACTCAGTAATTCGGCTGATATTGAAACGCTGTTTGTCATCAACGATCTGCTGGAACGGATTGGGATCGAGCGATTTACGATCCGCGTCAACAATCGACGAGTGCTGAACGGCCTGCTTGAGAAGTGCGGATTGCAGCAGCAGGCGGTCTCGATTCTCAGAGCTCTCGACAAGCTTGATAAGATCGGCCGAGCAGCCGTGCAGGCAGAGATGGTGGAAAAGGCCGGCATCCCCGAGTCCTCTGCGGCTCAGGTGCTGGATATGGCCCAGTTGCAGGGCAGCCCGGACTCAATCCTGTCGCAGCTGGACGTCATGCTGTCCGGCAGCGAAACGGGCCAGCAGGGACTGCAGAATCTGCGAGACCTGTTTGCCTGCACAAACCAGTGTGGCTGGCCGGAAGGTCGAGTCGTGCTGGATGTCTCGATCGCTCGTGGCCTTGACTACTACACCGGAACGATTTACGAGACGATCCTTGGAGATCTGCCGGGAATTGGCAGCGTCTGTTCGGGTGGTCGTTACGACAATCTGGCCGAGCTGTTTACATCACAACCTTTGCCGGGGGTGGGGGCCAGTCTCGGGCTGGATCGCATGCTGGCCGCTCTTGAGGAGCTCGGTCGCACTCGCAAAACATCCACGCCGGCTCCGGTTCTGATCACGATGATGGATCCTCAGCGAGTCTCAGATTATCTGCTGCTGGGACGTCAGCTGCGACTGCAGGGTATCGGGGTTGAGGTGTACCCTGAAGCGAAGAATATGGGTCGACAGATGAAGTATGCGGACCGCCGCGGCTTTCGTTTCTGCGTCATTGCAGGGGCTGAAGAATTCAACGCAGGTGTCTGGCAGGTGAAGGATCTTGTCAGTGGTACACAGGTATCGCTGACAACGGACCGCATTGGTGATCACGTTCGGCAGCTGCTGCAGGGCTGATCCCTGAGCACGCCAGAAAAAACTACGTAGACCGGATCATGGTGGAAAATCTTCCCTGCGAAACACTGACGCATGGTGGCCTGACGATTCAGGGGTATTCGCGTGCCGCGGTGCAGAGTTACTGGCTGATACCCGAGCTGAAGCTGGGGTTTGAGCTGGGTGCCAGCCCATGGAGTTTCATGGGCAATCGGACGTGGCTTGTCACGCATGGCCATCTGGATCATCTGGCCGCATTACCGGTCTTCGTGGCCCGGCGACGGATGATGAAGATGGAGCCCCCGGTGATTTATCTGCCGGCGGAAATCGTCGATGATGCGTGGCGCGTGCTGAAGGCGTGGCAGCGACTGGACCGCGGTCGCATGAACTGTGAACTGATCGGAGTAAAACCGGGCGAGCTGATTGCACTGTCGCGCGAGCACCGAGTGGCTGTGTTTCCCACAAAGCACACGGTGCCGTCCTGTGGCTATATTGTCTATGACGTTCGAAAAAAACTGAAACCCGAATATCAGGGATTGCGTGGCGATGAGATTCGGGATCTGCGTCAGCAGGGGCTGGAAGTCGTCGCCGAGACGCTGACACCGCTGGTCTGCTTTACGGGAGACACGAATCCCGCCGGTCTGGATGCGCACCCTGATGTCTACGAATCGAAGGTGCTGATCACGGAAATGACATTCTTCCGTCCCGAACATCGCCGCGAGAAGATCCATAAATTCGGGCATATGCATCTGGATGATCTGCTGGAGCGAGCGGACCGATTTCGCAACGAGTTGATCATTCTGGCGCATCTCAGCACTCGCACTCACGTATCCGAAGCGCGGCGCCGGATTGAGCAGTTGCCGGAATCGCTGCGTGGGCGAGTGCGATTGTGGAGTCAGGAGGAGGCCTGATGTCCGGACCTCCACGAATTCATATCGTCGGTCGTAAAAATGCCGGAAAAACGACCTTGGTCTGCGATCTGATTGCCGCCCTCACACAACAGGGTCTGCGTGTGGCGACAGTCAAACATACTCACCATCAGCACGAACTGGATGTCCCAGGTAAGGATTCATGGAGACATCGTGAAGCGGGTGCTGCGGCGGTGGGCATTCTGTCACCAGGCATGGTCGCCATGTTTCTGCCGCAGGATCGCGAGCAGGTTGGGCAGCAGCGATATCAGCGATTTGACGCAGTAGCGTTTCAGGACTGTGATCTGCTGCTGGTCGAGGGTGATCTGCAGGCTGATGCGCCGCGAGTCGAGGTCTGGCGTGCCGTGGTGGGCGAACAGCCCTGGGCCACAACCGACAACGGAATCGTGGCAGTTGTGACAGACGATGTCCCCCTGAATGTCAGTTGCCCCCTGTGGAGTCGCGATGATGTGGCGGGGCTGGTGTCGCGAATTCTGCAGCTGGCCGGCCTGTCGTAAGGTTGCGGGAAGCACCGGTAGCGGGCGTGAATCGCTGATGGTGCCATAGTGGCGGATTCACCGGCTTACGGTGTGGTTTCCACAGGCTCGGGTGCCAGGCCCAGGTACTTCCGGCTCCATTCCGTCACGGCAGCAGCAAGTGCTTCGGCCGTTTTATCGCGTGCATCAGCCCGTCGGTAATCGATCCCGAATTCCAGTTGGATGGCATCGATACCGTCTGCTTTTCCGCTGCCATAGGTCCGCACAATGAAGCCTCCGGTGAAGCCCGCCTGTTCTCGTCCTGTGCCGGGGTCCGGATGCACTTTCCAGCCTTTGGCGGCAAGCAGTCCCAGCAGGCTTTGTGGGCCAGTATGGGCCTCTTCACCAAACGTGCGGCGCAGATGCTCCACGGTAACTCCATTGCTGGTGCCGCGATAGACAGTGCTGGCTGACGAGCCCTGTCCATGGATATCGATCAGCAGGCCGCGGGAGTGCTTCGCACGAATGCGCTGGACACTGCTGCGGGCGGCATGATGAAAGGAATCGTAGACGACTCGAGCTTTGGAATGTTCGACGGCGATTTCCGGCGGCCGATTGAAATCGATGTATTTTCGGTGCACGCGAGAGATGACGCAGGACGGACTGCCGGGAAGTTTCTGATCGAGCAGTTCAACGACTTTGAGTGCCAGTTCTTCAGTCCCGGTGTCGCGGCCGGCGAAGAAGCCTGAGGGACCTTTTTTCAGACCATCTCCGGTGCGAGCAGGAACATCCGGCAGGTCCAGTTTTCCGCCATGAGGTGCCGTAATCAGGATGGGCAGATCACCATCGCGGATGATCAGCAGTTCATCGTCGACGGGACTTGAAAAAGCCGGCTGGGGCAGCAGCAGACAGAGGCTGACGACAAACAGTGGCAGGGGGACTGAGACGGTGCAGGGCATGGTGTATGAATTCCGGCGGTGTTCTGGATTTGAGTTCCTGATGCAGATCATACTCATCCGATGCTGCCGAAACTGCTCAGCCCCCTTTTTTCGGAACTTTTTACCTGATTCAGCCAAACCGACAGAGTATGGTGTTGCATACCACCCCGATACCTTCGGTATAATTCACCACGTAAGAGAGTACTGACACTTCTCTTTACAGGCATGACGCTCACTGGTGCAGACGTGGAAAAAGGTGACTTATGTCAGAATCCACAGTGTCAGGGCAGGTTCTGTTGATTGAGCCTGTCCGCAGCTTCGGTCAGAGTGGTTTTCGTAAGCGGACGGTTGTCCTCCAGCAGGCTCGCGGTAAGACGACAAACTACATTCCCCTGGATTTTGTGGGTGATGCCTGCAATTCGGTGGATGATCTGCGGGAAGGTGACGTGATTCGCGTCAACTACCGTTTGTCGGGACGTCGCTGGCAGCGGGACGAATCCACAGAAGTCCGGTATTTTCTCAGCGTTGAGGCCCTGTCATTCGACTTTGTCGAAGACACGCGTCCGGCGGCTCGTCCTGCGGGCGGTTCGGAGCGTCGTGGCAACCGCAATGCTCAGGCTGCCGAGGCTTCGTTCTGAACCCAGGTGGCCTGCAACCGCCGGTGCACGGTGGCACGTTGCGCAGCAGGAGCCTTCTTCGATTCCGAAGAAGGCTCCTGTTTTTTTATCAACGCAGACTCATTTGCACGCCTGGAAGTTGCCGTCTGACAGGTGCTCTCAAGACCTGATCAACATGGACAGCAACCAGAGTCTGCCTGTCCCACATTCGCTGGGTGCCACCCAATTGCCGTCCCGCACCTGTGACCACTGGCAGCAACAAACAAGGTGTTCCTGGTTTCCTTCTGTGTTTTTCCGTGGCGAAAAGAAGCAGCACTACAATGCCCGTTGGCAAGAGCCAACGGCTCGCCTAAGCCCACCCGGGACCACCGAGCACCAGTTCGGTCACGATGCCGCGACTACCCTTTGCTCTGTGGTTATCACCCCAAGGAAGGACGCCGAGGACAAAAGGTAGCCTGAGCATTCCTGCTCGGCCCCATCCTTTAAAAAACACTGGTGATTTCAACGGTGACCAGAAGTTCGTGCCCGGGCTAAAGCCCAGACTACAACTTTTGTCCCTCGCGTCACGGAATGCTCGGGCTACGGTTGTGGACGAACAACGACTACTGAACGCTGACGACTTTCTTCGGCTCGGCGGGAGCCTCGCCCTCCCGAGGGGGACTTGCATCAATTGAAAAAGTGAAAACCGCTCCCGTTGCCCCTGCGTTTTTCCGCGGCTTTCCGCGGCAAATCGCCCCCCCAGCAACAATTTCCTCGGAGCCCTCCGACGAATTGCACAGGGGTACAGAAATGAGGGACGCTTGATCGCAAAACTTGACGCGGCGCACCTCACCGGATTTTCACTCATCCAGGCAATCACGGGAAAAGCACCACTCACTTCACTTCAGGTAGAGCCGTTTTCTTCGCAGTCACCTGAGGTCGCTTTTCGTCAAATCCCCATTTCCCCGGGAATTCGCTGAATTGACGCAAAACGTCCTGAATCCCTTCCGACTGCCCGAGACTTGCCGGGCCTCCACGCTGCAGGACCTTTTTTTTCAGCTTCAGAATCAGTATTCTACCATCCGGACAAACTCGCACCTTTTAGTCGGCTTAAGGCACCAATGTCAGTTTCAGACCCCGTTGTGGCCCGGGAAGCAGCCCGTCGCAGAACCTTTGCTATCATCTCGCACCCTGACGCCGGCAAGACGACTCTGACCGAGAAACTGCTGCTGTACGGTGGCTGCATCGAAGCTGCCGGCGCGGTGCGTGGCCGCAAGAATCAGCGTGGTGCCACATCAGACTGGATGGAGCTTGAGCGTCAGCGCGGAATCTCTGTCAGTTCCACATGCCTCGCCTTCGAATTCGAGGGTGTGCAGGTTAATCTGCTGGACACACCCGGGCACAAGGATTTCAGCGAAGACACCTACCGTACGCTCGTCGCTGCAGACTGTGCGGTCATGGTGCTGGACCTCGCCAACGGCGTAGAATCTCAGACAGAGAAACTGTTCAACGTCTGCCGCCTGCGCCGCATTCCCGTGATTACCTTCATCAATAAGATGGATCGTCCGGGCAAGCAGACACTTGAGGTTCTGGAGGACATCGAGACGAAGCTGGGCATTCAACCAGTGCCGGTCAACTGGCCACTTGGAACCGGGTTTGATTTCCGCGGTGTGATTCCTCTGGACACTCGTGACGCCTGCATCTTTGAGACTCGCGATAATTCCCATCGAATTGCTGCTCGCGTGCAGCCACTGGCTGAGCTCGACGAAAACTCGCTGCCCGAGGGTATCGTCGCACAGGCTCGTGAAGAGGTGGAACTGATTGCAGAAGCAGGTACTGAGTGGAACCTTGAACGTTTTCTGCGTGGCGAAATCACACCCGTGTTTTTTGGATCTGCCTTAACGAATTACGGTGTGGAGCAGTTTCTGCGAGGCTTCCTGCATTACTGTCCGCAGCCGCGTGATCGCACCAGTGAGGCCGGCTCGATCCTCGCAACCCGCTCCGAATTCTCGGGCTTTGTCTTCAAGATACAGGCGAATCTTGACCCTCGTCATCGCGACCGCATTGCCTTCGTCCGCGTGTGTTCCGGATTATTCCGCCGCGACATGGAAGTCTTTCATCCACGCACAGGTCGACGCATTCGACTGAAGCGTGCCCATCGGCTGTTTGGGCAGGAACGCGAGACGATGGATGAAGCCTTCCCGGGTGACATCATCGGGCTGGTGAACCCGGGTGAATTCCTGCTGGGGGACACCATCTGCGAGGGGGCTCCCGTGGTCTACGAGCCTCTGCCGCAGTTCTCCCCGGAATTCTTCGCCATGCTGGTTTGTCCGGACACGAACCGCCGCAAGCAATTCGAACGTGGCCTGTCACAACTTCTGGAAGAGGGGGCGATCCAGGTGTTCCAGACAGCCAATTCGTCAGTGCGACAGACGGTGCTGGCCGCAGTCGGTGAACTGCAGTTTGATGTGGTACGTTTTCGGCTGCAGTCCGAGTATGACACGGAAACAGAAGTCCGCTGGCTGAACTACAAGGTTGCTCGCTGGGTTGTCCAGAAGCCGGGCAGCCGCTCCGAATTGCAGCTGCTGTCATCCAGTCGACTGGTCATTGATCAGTACGAACAACCGGCAGTGCTGTTTCAGTCCGAATGGGAGGCAATGCACTGTCAGAAACAGAATCCGGACTGGGAATTCCTGACGATGCGTTTCCGTACAACTCCTGCCAACTGATGAAAGTTGCCTGCTGGTCAGGCACTGCCTGTCGCCCGAAAAAACCGATAAGTTCAGGATCCTCGCTGTGGCTCATGATATCTACGAAAATCCGCTGATTACTCGCTACGCATCCCGCGAAATGGCTCGTATCTGGTCAGCTCAGAGCAAGCATTCGACGTGGCGTCGTCTTTGGATTGCACTGGCCGAATGTCAGCAGGAACTGGGCCTTGCCATTACTCACGCTCAATTGCAGCAGATGCGAGATACTGTTGAAGCGATCGACTTTGACGCTGCGGCGGCGTATGAAAAACAGCTGCGGCATGACGTCATGGCCCACGTCTACACGTGGGGCGATCAGGTACCGCTGGCACGTCCGATTATTCACCTGGGAGCCACCAGCTGTTTTGTCACGGACAATTCCGAATTGATTCAGATGCGTGAAAGCCTGCTGTTGCTGCGGAAGCGTCTGGTGCAGGTCATCGACCAGCTGGCGACGTTCGCGGCCCAGTATCGCAGTCTGCCCTGTCTCGGTTTTACTCATTTGCAGTCTGCTCAGCCGGTCACAGTCGGTAAACGTGCGGTCCTCTGGTGCTGGGATCTGTTGCTGGATCTTGAGGAACTGGAACATCGCCTGTCGACACTCCGATTTCGGGGTGTGAAGGGCACTACGGGGACTCAGGCCTCATTCCTGTCCCTGTTTCAGGGTGATCACGGCAAGGTTGAGGAACTGGACCGTCGAGTCACGTCGCGTATGGGCTTCGCTGAAGCTCATCCCGTCACTGGACAGACGTATTCGCGGAAGTCTGATTCTCAGGTCATGGCATTTCTCAACGGACTTGCACAAAGCTGTCATAAGGCCGGAACAGATATCCGCATTCTGCAGCATCGTCGCGAGATTGAAGAGCCTTTTGAGAAATCCCAGATCGGCTCGTCTGCGATGGCGTACAAGCGAAACCCGATGCGCAGCGAACGCATGTGTTCTCTTGCCAGATTTGCGATGAGCCTGCAGTCCGGCGTTGACGCCACTATGGCAACACAGTGGATGGAACGAACACTGGACGACAGCGCTATTCGGCGGCTGTCGATTCCGCAGGCCTTCCTCGCCATGGACGCCTGTCTGATTCTGTATCGCAACATTTCAGACGGTCTGGTGGTATACCCCAAAACCATCGCTCGAAATCTGGAGGCGGAATTGCCTTTCATGGCCACGGAAGAAATTCTGATGGCGGGTGTTCAGGCCGGCGGTGACCGTCAGGAACTGCATGAAGTGATCCGAACTCACAGCCAGGCTGCAGCGGATCGCGTAAAACGCGAAGCCCTGCCGAATGATCTGCTGCAGCAGCTGCAGGCTGATCCGGCCTTTGCCGACGTGGACATCATGGGAACACTCGATGCAACTCGCTTTACAGGTCGTTCGGCAGAACAGGTTGACAGCTTCCTGCAGCAGCACATCGAACCACTGCGGCAACGATATGCGATGGATCTGAGTGGTCCATCGGAATCGCTGCGAGTCTGACCAGACACACGCATGATCTATTCGGCGTCTTCTGAAAATCGTCACATACCGGGGTTGTTACATCGACACTGACTGGCGGAACGCTGTATGCCTGCAGAATCCCGCGATCAATCCGGTTCAATCGGATCAGTCCTGCCCGCTGGTGGTGCGGGGGCGGGTGCCGGGCTGATTGTGCAGCTTTTGTCGTGCGCTGCCTGTTTTCTGGGTGCGTGGGTCCTGCCATTACGCTACCCTGATCTCGATCCGATCTATCGACAACTGCTGATTGCAGCCGGTGTGCTGCTGCTGCTGATTGCCGGTTTAACCCAGTTTTATCGCCAGCAGTTGTCACGACTGGCGATGCGCCTGGGAATGGAATCGCGTCTGCTGCTGCCACGCGAAGGCCTTGTCTATCTTGCGATGATGCTGGTGATAGCCGTCTCAGCACTGACAGGCGGTAATCCGGACACGGGCAACATGCTGTTGCTGGTGTTTGGCCTGATGGCCGGCCCATTTGTTGTGAATGGCTGGGTGGTCGTATTAATGCTTTTCCGACTGAAAGTGCAGCGGACCGCACCGGAATCGGTAGAGGCGGGGGCCATCTTCCGCGTGGCAGTTTCCATCCATAATCAGCGACCATTGCTGTCATCGCATCTGCTGGAAGTTCGCGATCAGTTATCCGGCCCTGCCGGTGAGCATTCACCACATCTGCTGTTCATGCGGATTGCTCCGGGTGAGCGGCGTATGGCCGAGTACCAGCTGCGAATCCTGCAACGAGGTGTGTATCGGCTTGGTCCACTGAAGATCAGTTCGCAGTTTCCACTGGGAATCGGCGAAAAACATCAGACGTTTGATCAGACACAGACACTGACAGTCTACCCCGCTCCGGCTCGGCTGCTTTCCGGCTGGCGTCTCCGCGAGGACGAGCTGGCTGCCGCTGCGCATTCTCGCATGCGATCTCATGGTGCTGCTGAAGACGAATTCTATGGTATCCGGGAATATCGATCGGGTGATAATCATCGGGCAGTGCACTGGCGCAGCTCAGCGCGACATGGCCAGTTGATGGTGCGAGAACAGCGTCCGGTACGTCGAGCAGAGCTGCTGCTGCTGCTGGATTTGTATGCTGAATCGCAGGCCGATCGTCAGCAGCTGGAATTGGCGATTTCGTTCGCCGCGGCATTGTGTCTGCAGAGTTCGCCGCAATCTGCCTGGCAACTGCAGCGTATGTGTCTGGCGGGTGAGCAGTATGTCCGAGTGGAACCGGCAGGTGTCGCCGCATTTCGCGAGTCTGCATTAAAAGCACTGGCGGAATGTCAGGCAGCGCCGCAAACACAGCTTGATCAACTGCTTGCTGATGCTCTGCGATCCGGCCGCGGTCGACGCGTTGTCCTGCTGATTACACCACGCCCCGCAGGCATTCGTCACAGACTGCAGACTCTGACAGCAGAAGGTCAGTCCGGACCTGGTGTCTCCGGAATCACTGTGCTCTCGGCAGAGCAGGGCGAACTGCTGCGGTATTGCCTGCCGCCTGACACAGGTGCATCAGCGGGCTCAAAGGCAGGAGGGGTTTCATGAATCGCGAATCTCTGAGTGCTGCTGATCGCCGCCTGCAGCTGACATTTTCTGTCAGTATTTTCTGCATGGTCACGGCTGCTTCATTGATCCTGGGTTCCGGGCAGGGCCGACTGACGCCACCCGCGCTGACACCACTGGCAGCATTGCTGGGACTGGGTCCGGAAGTGATACAGCGACGCTTGCGGTTGTCCGTCTTGATGGCCAATGTGCTCGGAATTGCTGCACTCGTGGCGGCCAGCCAGCGATTCACTGGCAGCAATTTTCAGAGGCTGACGGCGGGCACTGACCTGCTGATCTTCCTCACATGGATCGTGCTGCTGATGCCCAAAACAGGTCGGCAGTACTGGTGGCTGATCGCCCTCAGTATGCTGCAGTGCACCGCTACGGCTGTCCTGTCAACGGGTCTGTCGTATGGCGTTGCGACCTTCCTGTTCGCCCTGTTGATGATGTGGACACTGGCCGTATTTTCCCTCGCCAGAGCACGCCGATTGATTCTTCCGGATACGACACGCCGAGACCCATCAGACCAGTCGCGGCCTCTCGTGCAGCCTGCTCGACATCGCTGGCGCCCGTCACGGCGCTGGATTCTGTCATTCCTCGGTCTGGCATCGGCAGAAACGGCGAAAGTGGCCCCTCGCAGCGAACCACAGATTGCCATTGTCCATGGAGTGGATCATGGATCACTGCGATCATGGACCGGTCCGCGATTCACGGGGCTGGTAACAGGCTGCTGGGGACTCTCGATCGTTGTCGCATTGTTTGTCTTCGCAGCATTTCCTCGTATCAACGTATCGGCCAGTTCCGTATTCAGCAGTTCTCTGCCGGATGATTTCGGCGGCACAGCGACCACCGGGTATTCAGGGTCAGTTCGTCTGGGAGAATTTGGCCGACTGCTGCCCGATAACCGCCGTGTCATGACTTTTACAATCACCGACCTGAAGACATCCAGTCGCGTCCCGATCGAAACATTTGAACGCGAAATGGAGATGCCTGAAGTAATGCTGAGGGGTTCAGCAATGTCCTTCTACGCTGAAGGCCGCTGGCTGCCTGGACCCGGTAATCGCAGTAATGGACTACCACAGCAGGCCAGTTCACGGCCCGCATCAGCCGACTTTCTGCTTGAATTCACACATGAGCCACCAGTCCCCGTATCCGCGTTTGCTCCCTACCCACTGATTTCCATTGAACCGGCTGCCGGCTGGCGGATTAATGAACGTAACTGGAACAATTCCCTGACGTGGCAGGGTGAGGACCGGTCGCAGATTCCGAGCAGCCGTTCATGGAAAGTTCGCTGTGCTTCCCGGTTGCGGCATCCCGAGATCGGCTTCCCGTGGTGGACCGTGGAATTCGGCCGATCTGAACTGCGAGTGGCAACTCAGCAGCGAGCACTGCAGATGCGGGCGGTCACCAGCTATATCACGGACGATCTGCGAAATCGGCTGCCCCGTCTGTATCAGACAACTCGGGAACTGTGTGCCCCGCAGGAGAAGAAACTGCCCGACAGAGAATGCCTCGAGAAGATTGTCCGATATCTCAGTCCCCAGAACGGATTCCGCTACAGTCTGGATCGTCAGAGTGTCAGTCTTGATCTCGATCCAATCGAGCAGTTTCTGTTCGAATCGCGCGAAGGCCATTGTGAGTACTTTGCGTCCGCGTGCACTCTGATGCTGCAGGCAGCCGGCGTGCCAGCACGCCTCGTAATGGGTTACAGTGGCTGCGAGTTGAACGGGGCAACCGGGCAGTACGAAGTACGCAATCATCATGCGCATGCGTGGGTCGAGGCGTGGATTTCCGGCACGTGGGTCACGGTGGATCCAACCCCGGGAGCCCCGCGACAGGCAGAGCGTACGGCAGTGGCGACACGATCGGTGCTGTCGTCATTTCAGGCAGCTCTGTCAGATCTCTGGACCGGCAATGTCAGCAGTATGTCGGCTGAGCGTCAGAAGCTGTTCTTCAGTCCGCTGCTCAGTTCATGGGGGTCATTGATGACCAGTATCCGCAGTGAAGGCATGGTGCCCGTACTGCAGACGGCTGTCCGTTCGGCCCTCGCAGCACCTCGATCATGGAGCGACTGGAAGGTATTACTGCCGGCTGGACTGTTGCTGGGCGGCGGAGGTTTCTGGATCCAGCGTCGCTGGCGCGTTATGCAGTGGTTGTTGTCTCGGTTGCCGCTGCTGAAAACGCTGCGTGGTGCTCGCCCGCAGCCTTCGGCCGTAGCATTCTATGAAACGTTCTGCGAGTTATGTCAGCGAGCGGGCTACCCACGCGGCGAATCAGCCACGGCACTGGAATTCTGTCGTGCAGCCGAGCAAACCTTTGCGATTCCGCTTGGACGGGCTGGGGTCCCGGACCTGCCCGCGCGAATTGCGGGCGCCTTCAACCAGCTACGATTCGGCGGCATTCCTCCGGAGCCTGCGGATGCGGCTGAGATCAGCAGCGGCCTGCAGGCCTTCGATACGGCGCTGAAGCAGAATACAGAGGACAGTTGATCAGTCAGCAACAGTAACTGTCGGGGCGATCGGGATAGGGGAAAGCCTTTCGGCTTTTCCCCTCCCACATCACCGTGCGTACGGGTCCGTACACGGCGATTCGGT
>CAXBSH010000089.1:0-16756 GCA_963977705.1 uncultured Planctomycetaceae bacterium | reverse complement strand
ACCCCTGACCACTGACCACTGACCACTGACCACTGACCACTGATCACTGATCACTGATCACCTGAGTCTGCGGTTTACCGCACTCCGTCGCCGGGCAGTCCGCCACGTCCTGCTGGAGGGCCAACCGCCGTCAGAATCTGACGGGCTTTCTGACTGGTCGATGATCGAGGAATCTCTGAGACGGACTGCGTGACGATCTGCACAATGTCCTGCAGTCGCTCCTCACCCAGATACCCGGACCACTGACGCTGAATCTGCCGACCTACCTGCACCGCATCAGCACCGGGCGCAGGCACATAACGAATCAATAACCGATTTCGCTCCTGCTGGTCCACCTGCCACTGACGTATGCCCGAGACCTGATACATCTGACATTGAAAAGCCAGCGGATGATAGACCACGAAGTCACCCGGCCCCCGCTCCAGCCAGATGATGTTGTCACTGCGGCCTTCCAGAGTAATCACGGGCAGCGGAGAACCACAACTGCATGCCTCAGGCCAGTACGTAATCGAATCCGTCAGACGAAAACGAATCATCGGCTGAAACCGATTGATCAGACTGGTTAACAGAGTATGGTGGGACCGCACTCCCGCAGGTACCGGACAACCCGACTCGTCCACAGCCTCCAGCACCACATAATCGCTGTTGACATGCATGTTGCCCGCACGACACTCGTTCCCCAGCACCGTACATTCCGTCGCACCATACTGCGATGTCAGCACAGTCCCCGGAAACGCTCGCAGCACCGCCGCTCGACCCGTCTGCGAAAATGCCTCACTGCCCGAAGACATGAATTCAGGACGTATTCGCAGATCTCCGTCCTCCGCACGATACGCCAGCAACTCCAGAAGATTGGCATAGCCATGCACATAATCCGGCTGAAAATCATTCAGCTGCCGGACAATGTCACTCACAGACTGCTCCGCGGCAAACAAACGAATGTCAGAAAACAATCGCGCCTGCCGACTGCCGTCCAGACAGGTCTGAGTCGAAATGCAGCTCTGCAGCCCGGAAACAACAAACGCCATCCGATAACGTCGACGCAGAAACCGCCGCACATGACGCCATGCCAGCCGATCTCGAAACGTGCGAGCAAACACCACGGCCCGCTGAATGTCCCACGACCTCGCATCATTCAGGAAGAATGCCGGCTCACCCGTCGTACCACTGGTTTGTGACACAGGGTAACGCCCGCGTACCAGCATGCTGCCCGTCTTCTGCGCAGCCACCTGCTGCACCTCAGACAACTCGATCCGCTCCCCACACAACGTGTCCGGAAACGATCGCATCATCTCCCACGTCGCCACCGAAGGAACACGCTCCAGCGAAGGAGCTGACCAGTCCACCTGCCGTAACCGCTCAGCCTGAAAAGGACTGGACATCGCTGATCGAAGCAGCCGAGCCAAACGACGCTGCTGAAGGCGTTCAACCCCCAAACGATCCAGTCGGTTCTCCCGACGCAATGCCGCAACCAGGGAAGAAACAAAGTGCAGGCTGGACATCTGAAATCTTCCTGACCCCCATAAAAAAACGCCCGCCGCAAATGGATTGAACAGCCAGTCGCGGACGACTCAGCAGCCACTACAGACAGGCAGACAGGCAGACAGGCAGACACCGTCCTCGCTGCGGGCGTGAAAGCATCAGAGAATTCGCAACGCTGCGGATTTAACGCAGTAAACGGTTTTCAGACAAGTCCGGCTTCCGCCCGTCCCCCAACAAAAAAGGACAGCCGAAAATCTTCGGCTGCCCCTTCATATCACAAAGCCCGGTGGCCCTGCGTCGACTTGCTCAATCAATCCCAGTTCAATGCACCAGCACTCTGGTACTCAGTCACTCGCGTCTCGAAGAAATTCTTTTCCTTCGACAGGTCAATCGTCTCGCTCATCCACGGGAACGGATTCGAAGAACCATACTGAGTCGGCAAACCGATACGTTCCAGACGACGGTCCGCAATGTACTGGACATAGTCACGGAATGCCTCGGCATTCAAACCAAGGATCCCACGAGGCAGACAGCCTTCTGCATAGGCAATCTCCAGTTCCACAGCCTTCCGCACTCGCTCCAGCATCTCAGACTGGAACTGCGGAGTCCACAGTTCAGGGTTTTCAGACTTGATCCCATTGATCAGGTCGATCCCGAAGTTCATGTGGATTGTTTCATCTCGCAGAATGTACTGGAACTGCTCGCCAATCCCCTTCATCAGGTTGCGACGATGGAATGACAACACCATCACAAACCCGCTGTAGAAGAAGATCCCTTCCATGATGACATAATAGCCAATCAGATTCTTCAGGAACATCTGACGGCCTTCAGGAGTATCCGTGCTGAAGCCATCCGACAGCACCTCCGCCGTCAACTCCATCTCGAAGTCGTCCTTGCGAGCAATCGCCGGGATCTCGCGGTACATGTTGAAAATCTCGCCTTCGTTCAGGCCCAGACTTTCCACCACGTAGAGAAACGTGTGAGTATGCACAGCCTCTTCAAAGGCCTGACGCAGCAGATACTGACGACACTCGGCATTCGTCACATGCTTGAAGATCGCCAGTACAAGGTTGTTGCCAACCAGCGACTCGGCTGTCGAAAAGAAGCCCAGATTCCGCTTGATCACCAGTCGCTCATCATCCGTCAGCTTGTCCGAACGCCAGACTTCCACGTCCTGGTTCATCGGCACTTCCGTCGGCATCCAGTGGTTGGCACAGCCGTTCAAATAGTGTTCCCACGCCCAGTGATACTTAATCGGCATCAGCTGGTTCACGTCCACCTGAGCACAGTTGATCAACCGCTTTTCCGTCGCCTTCACCCGGCCACCAGCAGGTGGTACAGGAGCCGAAGGAGCAGCAGCCGGGGCAGGGGCATCATCGAAAGTCAGTACGGACATGGTCAACTCACTCCTTGAGAATCACAAAGCAGTTTCGCTTCAACGAACTTGCAGAAGAATTCAGAACAAACACGCAGAAATCAACAGAAACTTCACACTCGTCACACAGCATCCGGCAGACCGACGCAGACTGCCAATCGTGCCGGACACTACAAAAACTCAACACTCCGACACCTGAAACCCTTCACCTCACCACACTTCACCACACTTCACTGCACTTCACGGCCCCAGTTATGGCCTGATCGTGACACACAGGACCACACTGACCGAGTTCAGGGAACGGACGCTCTGCAGTTACCTTTCACCAGCGTCTTCAGCAGCACCGCAGACACCGGACAAAGTTCACCGCCAAATCAGAACATTTTTGAGCAGCAGCAAAACCCGTCCGGCGCCCAAAGAACTTACTGGCAGGCTTCGCAGTCCGGATCCGTAATGCTGCAGGCTTTGTACTGCGAAACATCCGTCACCGGCACAACTTTCGCCTCTGCAGAAATGTGCGGAGCAGGCACCAGCTCGGCACCTGTCTCTCGAGGATCATCAGTGCGATTCACCTGAATCTCGCTCGAAGCACTCTTCGACTTGACCCACCGCGGCTGGACACCAAACTTGTTGATGTCAACTGTCGACTTCTCAATCTGAGTCGCGGCCAGAGTTCGCAGGTAGTAGGTGGTCTTCAAACCCTTCCGCCACGCCAGGAAATACATGTCATGCAGCTTGCGACCACTGGGCTCACGCATGTAAAGATTCAGCGACTGCCCCATGTCGATCCACTTCTGACGACGCGAAGCACACTCAATCAACCAACGTGGCTCAAGTTCGAACGCCGTCACATACCGAGCCTTGATGTCAGCTGGAATGCGGTCGATCTCCATCAGCGTACCGTCGTAGTACTTCAGCATTTCCAGCATCTGAGCATCCCACAGGCCACGTTCCTTCAGTTCGCTGACAAGGGCCGTGTTCAGATGAGTAAACTCGCCTGAAAGATTGCTCTTCACATACAAGTGCTTGTACATCGGCTCGATGGACTGCGATACACCGATGATCGTGGAAATGGTGGCAGTCGGAGCAATCGCCATGCAGTTGCTGTTTCGCATGCCGTTCTGAGCAATTGCCTGACGCACAACACTCCAGTCCATCCTCGATGAACGGTCCACGTCAATTCGACAGCCACGCTCCTGCTCCAGCAGATCCATCGTGTCAATCGGCAGCAAACCGCGGTCCCACTTGGATCCCGCATAGGTGCTGTATACACCTCGCTCCGCAGCCAGATCCGTCGACGCCAGAATGGCGTAGTAGGAAATCACTTCCATGCTGTGGTCAGCAAAGTCGACCGCTTCAGGACTGGCGTAGCTGATGTTCATGGCCGCCAGAGCATCCTGGAATCCCATGATCCCCAAACCCACCGGACGATGACGACCGTTCGAATTCTTCGCCTCTTCCGTTGGGTAGTAATTGATGTCAATCACGTTATCCAGCATCCGCATCGCAGTCCGCACCGTCTGCTCAATCAAAGCAACGTCCAGACGGCCGTTCTGAATGTGAGCCAGCAGATTGATCGAACCAAGATTGCATACCGCTGTCTCAGCCGGCGACGTATTCAACAGAATCTCAGTACACAGATTGCTGCTGTGCACCACGCCCACGTGATCCTGCGGCGAACGCACGTTGGAAGGATCCTTCCACGTGATCCACGGATGGCCCGTTTCAAACAGGCGAGTCAGCATTTTACGCCACAGCTCAGTCGCCGGAATCCGCTTGCTCATACGGATCTCACCCGTATCAGCCATCCGCTCGTACTGCACATACCGCTCTTCAAACGCACGCCCCACCAGATCATGCAGATCAGGCACTTCGTCCGGACTGAACAGTGTCCAGTCACGCTCCTCCTGCACCCGCTTCATAAACAGGTCGGGAATCCAGTTGGCCGTGTGCATATCATGAGTCCGGCGACGGTCATCGCCGGTGTTCTTGCGCAGATCGAGGAATTCCTCGATGTCCATGTGCCAGGACTCAAGGTAAGAACACACCGCCCCCTTCCGCTTACCACCCTGATTGACCGCCACCGCCGTGTCGTTGACCACCTTCAGGAAGGGAATCACACCCTGGCTGCGACCATTGGTGCCGCGGATGTGAGCATTCGTGGCGCGAATGCTGGTCCAGTCATTGCCCAGACCACCCGCCCACTTGGACAGACGAGCATTGTCACCGACACACTTGAAGATGTGCTCAAGATCGTCCTTCACCGTGGACAGATAGCACGAACTGAGCTGCGGATGATTCGTGGCCGCATTGAACAAAGTCGGAGTCGCCGAGGTGAATCGCATGGTCGAGAGCAGATTGTAGAACTCAATCGCACGCTCCTCCGGACGATCCTCCCGCAAAGCCAGACCCATCGCCACTCGCATCCAGAAATACTGAGGCATCTCGATGCGACGGTTTTCAATGTGCAGCAGGTAACGGTCATAGACGGCCTGCAACCCCGGATAACGGAACAATCCGTCCCGCTCAGGCTGCAGTGCCGCAGCGATCCTTGTCAGATTCAAAGTCCGCAACTCGGGCGTCAGACGGTCAGAATTGATGCCGTCAATGATGTAATGCTCGAACTGATTGCGGTACAGCCGAGTATACTCTGTGGGATTCGCAGGAGAACTCCCCAGAGCCTCGTTGCTGATCACCATCCGCAGCAAACGAGCCGCCACGATGTCGTAAGCCGGATCACGCTCAATCCGACACCGCGCCGCCAGAATCATCGCGCGGTAGATCTCACCCACGGAAATCCCGTCAAATACCGACTTGATCACCTCCTGCAACAAATCTTCCGAATCACAATCCGGCAGACCAGCACAGGCCAGATCCAGCCGACGCCGAATCCGGTTGATGTCAAACAGAACACGCAGGCCGTCCTCCAGACGCACATGCATCCGCGGCGCCGCAGCAACCTCGGCAACCTCCAAAGCCTCCGGCTGACGCAAAGAACGAATCTTCGCATGCTCTGCACGGTAAACGATGTAACGCCGAGCCACTCGGTAGTGGCCGCGCTTCATCAGCTGCATCTCCACCATGTCCTGAATCTGCTCGACACCCACTCCCCGATCCGTACCGGCGTCCCCGGCAACATCCTGCACCACGTCCTCCGTGATCGCTCCCACCTCTCGCTCAATGTCACCATCCAGAGGCTGACCGGATGCCAGATTCAACTCGGCGCGAAATGCATTGCAGATCGCCTTGAAAATCAGCTTGGACTCAAACGGCACCTTGCGGCCATCTCGTTTGCGAATAATCCATTCGTTGACTGCTCGAATCATTCGACGCTCTCCCTTCGCTTTCCAGACCGCACGAACACGACTTTGCCTGAAACCCCATCCTGTGCCCACACCGGGCTGCGTCCCAGACAGAACACCAATCCAAACCACCAGAATTCACGACATCACGAATCAACCAATGAAGCCAACAGATCCCGCTCCAACTCTGCAAGAACATTGCCGAATTCGAAACAGATCACAGAGACCTGACCAGGAAGAAACCACACACAGAAGCTACGCAGAGAAAACACACAGACAGGATTTGCCGAACACGAAGGTTATCACTCACAGGCTGCTTCCCCACTGCAGGTAACCCACAGCAGGCCCGCAACCTACCCACAACCCCTTCCCGGAAAGTCACTCCGTGGCCTTTCCAGACCCCGGAATTCCCCCCCCGCACACACCCGGCAAACGAAGAGCAAAAAAGCAGCAGGAACACCCGGCAAGAAGGCCTGGTAGCAGAAACCACCAAGGGAGCCCAGCAACAGACCGCGGTGTCCGGTTTTCGACCTCCTGTCGATGCATTTCAGAACGTCCATTTCCGGCAGCAGAATATTCACTTGCAGCCGTCTGTCAACACTCGCTGACAACATGGTTCCAAACCATTGAACAGCAAAGCTTTGCGACCGCCCAATGGGCCCCGACGCTCAAGTACTCCACTGCCCGCCTGACGCAGTATATTGTGCCTTACAATCCTGTCAACACTATTTGTTGTGTATCAGGAGCATCGTCAGGCAAATCACCACAGGCCCAGTTTTTTCCACGAAAAGTCCAAAAAAAGGGCCGGCTGAATTCCAAAATTCCGCCCCGAATTCGGTTGACAAACGCCCTGGAAAACGGCAGCGATTGTGGTCCGCACGCAACGCCCGCAAAACCGGCCCACGTGACCTTCAAAAAATTGCCGTCAAGCGAACCGTAAACGCTCGGATTCAGCGGCGAAACGACCCATCCGTGACAGCCAGCGGATCCGGACGATCGGACAGCGGAAACAGTCGACGCCACTGCGCACACGCTGCCTCAACCTCACTGTCCGCTGCACCCGTCCCCCGCAATACCTCAATGTAGCTGTAATACACGTCCTCATTCGTCTTCGGCTGCTGCCGTAATGCAGATTCCAATGCCTCACGAACTGCCCCGGGATTCCGCACAGGATACTTCAGACAGACCGGGTGCTTGCTGAACTCCGGAACGCCACTGCTGCAATAGTTCAACTGCACAGCCTGCACCAGCAAAACCTCGGCTAACCCCGGAAACAACACCGACCCCACCGCCGGAAAGTCGTACTCGAAATACAGGTTCGGTTCCCCCGGCCCCGGTGGCAGCTGCAGACTCTCCGCCACCGAACGCGGTATGCGCCCGGCTGTCCACAGTTCCCACGATCCACTGATCAGCAACACCACGGCAACACCCCACAGCATGCGAAATCGCTGCCACGGACCGCGCCACACCCACACACTCCACGCCACCACAACAGGCAGTTGCAGACACAGCACCAGTAACCACGCCGGCCAGCCCGCCGGATATCCATACGTCAACAACGGCAGCACCAGCAGGTAACCCCAACGGACAATTCGCCCCTCGACTGGCCAGCGCACCGGCCTGACTCGACGACTCATGCCAGACCCCCATGAATCCGACGATCACGCACCTTCCAGATGAAGGAATCGAAGTAGTAATGAGTCATCCCGAGAGTATTCACGAGGGCCGTTGTCACAAATGCATAGCCCTCACCAGCAGACATCGCGGACAGTCCCAGACCCGGAATCGCTTCATACAAGGTCGGAAATCGCGCCCAGCCAAACAAAAAGGCACCCAGCTGACCGCCAGTCAACAACTGCACACCCACCGAATACAACACACCCGACAGGACAAACATCCACAACCAGCCACGTCGCACCAACAGCCCCGCCAGACTGGGTACCTCCGCTCGAGCCTCAGTCTGACGCCGCAGATACCAGTACACCATCACCATGTACTGCAGCCCATGCATGATCCGATGAGCAATCCCCCACACCAGCACACTCGCTGTATGCCACGCACAGAAGTACCACAGAAAATAACTGGCCCCAAGAAACAGGTACTTCACCGGATTCAAGGACCCGCCACGACGCACCGTCACAATCAGATGCCCCAAATACAACAACAGATACACAATCAATACCCAGCGACTGGCTAACACAACACCCTGCACAACTTCCGCCGAAATCGGCAGACGCAATCGATGCAGCTCGCGCACCAGCGGAAACACGAACATCGGGGAACTCAACAGCATGTGCCCGAACAACAGCCAACCCAACAGCAAATCCCACCAACCCGTGGACGACAGACCCGTACGACCACGGAAGTCATAGATCCGAGCAAACCCGTGCTGCTGCATAATACTGTGCTGGTGATCCCACAAAATCACCAGAATCGCCGTCGATATCGGCGCCAACCAGTAACCAAACATGGTCACCGAAAAAATCAGGAATGGCCCCCAGTACAAACGGTCACCCCAGAAGCGACGCTCGTCCGCCAATCCCCACGTCCTCAGCCACGATGCAAACTGATGCGGCAGTGTCACCCAGACACCCACCGCAGCCAGCACCACAGCCGAGAGATACTGCTGACACAACAAAGCTACTCCCACCGCCACAAACGGCAGCAGCAGAAACCACAGCAGATCTTCACGAAAACTGAGTATGTAGCTGCGGCGAAACATGAGCCCCCTCAACCTCCGCTGGGAAAAAATCACAAAACCCCGCTGCACTCACTCACTCGCACACACTCACACTCGCAAAAACACCATCCCACAAGCCCATCCTACCCCCGATCGCCTTAAGCGGTCAAATCCCCATGACCGAATCACAGGCCACCAAATCTCAAGCCCCCCTCCCACTCCCCCCAACAACCAGCACCGCTGATTCCACTCCTCCTGAATTCGAGAATTCTAACAGTCAAGGGTACCGAGTAAACACTGCCCCAGAACTACCCCACCAGTGCCCACTTGAAGACAATCTTGTCCTTTTCTTTCAAAAAGTGGCGAGTTTCGATCTGCTGCACCTTTGTCAACAGAAAAATGCCCGAATTTGCCAACCCCGCCCCAACAGTACTCCGAAGTTCCCCTCAGGGCTTGACTTGTATCAGAAACGTAATAGTCTGCACTGTGCCGATAATCTCGGCAGGCCACGAAAGTCCGGTCGTCCCGCAGTCATCTCTGCAACGGCTTCAGTTTTCCGGCCAACAATCCCTCCTTAAAACTCCATCCTTCCTCATTACTGCTCACCCACTGCGTCCCCACTGCGTCTAAAAGTGTCTTGCGTCAATCCGCGCAGGATTGCCAGTTTGATTTTGCTGTCGCCGCTGACCCCGGTGCCACTGCGATCGAACCAGCAGACTGCGACCAACCATCTGCGTGTCGGCATGAAGCCGACTCGACCCTCCAGGCAGGAGAAATCCCATGAAACTGAGTGGTTCGGTGTTCCGCGCGTCGTCCTTTACAACTTCGGCACGGCGTACTCTGCTGTTCCTGGCTGCTTGCATCAGCCTGGTGCCCGTAACGGTCGGCCACGCTGCAAATCCTCCGGCTGCACCGGTGACTCGCATCGAACTGGCTCCGGCCGTCGACAACAAGGTCATCATCCGCAGTCGTGATGCTCGCCAGCAGCTGTTCGCTACCGCTGTGCTGGCTGACGGCACACTGCAGGACGTGACTCGCAAGGCCACGTGGACAGTTTCCAACCCGGCACTGCTTGCCGTGGACGCCACTGGCATGGCCATTCCGGCGGGTGACGGCGAAATCACAGTGACGGCCGCATTCGAAGGTCAGTCGGCCACAGTCAACGTCGCAATCTCCGGCTTTGCCAATCCGCTGCCAATCAATTTTCGCAATCAGGTTGTGCCGATTTTCACCAAGTTGGGCTGTAATGGTGGCGGCTGTCACGGCAAGTCGGGCGGCCAGAACGGCTTTCGCCTGTCTCTGCTGGGATTTTACCCGGAAGATGACTACGAGTTCCTCCGCAAGGAATCTCGCGGTCGTCGCATTTTCCCAGGGATGCCGCAGGAAAGTCTGCTGCTGAAAAAGGCCGTTGGTCAAAGTCCTCACGGTGGTGGCAAACGCATGGAAGCGGGCTCCTTCGAATACAACCTGCTGTGTCAGTGGATTGAGCAGGGCATGCCGTATGGCGCAGAGACAGACCCCTCAGTGGCATCCATTCAGTGCCTCCCGGAATCCCGCACTCTGCTGCGAAATACTCAGCAGCAGATTGCCGTCATTGCCACTTACACCGATGGCACGACCGAAGACGTCACTCGCATGGCCCTGTTCGAGCCAAACGAAGCGGAAATGGCCGAGTCTTCAGTGACCGGACTTGTCAGTACACTCGATCTGACTGGTGAGGTCGCGATTATGGCTCGTTATCAGGGCCAGGTTTCCACCTTCCGCGCGACCATCCCGCTGGGTGCTGACACATCCCGCCTGCCGGAACCGACAAACGTCGTCGATCAGGCTGTCTTCGGCAAACTGCGACTGCTCGGAATTCCGGCGTCCGACGTGTGTGACGATGCCACATTTCTGCGGCGGGTCTCGCTGGACATCACCGGACTGCTGCCAAATGAGCAGCAGGTTCGTGAATTCCTGGCCGACACGGGTGCTGACAAACGCGATCGGCTGGTTGACCAGCTGCTGGACAGTACTGCTTACGCTGACCACTTCGCCAACAAGTGGAATTTCGTACTGCGAAATCGTCGTGAGAACGGCGAAGATGCTCCGGGAACCATGCTGTTCCATCAGTGGATCTGGGACCGTATTTACGACAACACGGCCTATGATCAGTTTGTCCGACAGATCGTCACCGCATCGGGTGATCCGCAGATCAATCCGGCGGTCACCTGGTACCGCGATGTGGACACTGTTGAGGAACAGGTCGAGGACACAGCCCAGTTGTTCCTTGGTCTGCGTATTCAGTGTGCTCGCTGCCACCACCATCCGTTTGAGAAGTGGAGTCAGGACGACTATTACGGTATGGCCGCCTTCTACAGCCGCGTCGGCAAGAAGGCCATTCCCAATGCCTCCGGAAACATGCGAGATCGTCGTGTGTTTCACAACGAGGGCGCTGCCACGGCAGCCAATCCACGATCCGGCAAAGGCCTGAAACCAACCGGACTCGGTTCACCTCCCTACGACGTCCCCGCGGATCAGGATCCACGCGTGCGTCTGGCGGACTGGATGACGGATCCCCAGAACCCGTTCTTTGCAAAGTCCGTTGTGAATCGCTATTGGAAGCACTTCTTCAGCCGCGGCATTGTGGAACCTGAAGACGACATGCGAGCGACAAATCCGCCGTCCAATCCGGAACTGCTGGACGGTCTGTCACAGCACTTCATCAAGTCGGGATTCGATCTGAAGGAACTGGTCCGTACCATCTGTCGCTCGAAGACCTATCAGCTCAGTGCTCTGCCCAACGAGCACAACGCCAGTGACAAGCAGAATTTCTCTCGTTACTACCCACGGCGACTCAGTGCTGAAGTTCTTTACGATGCCTTTCATCAGGTGACAGAGACCAGCGAAAACTTCGGTGGCATGCCCGCCGGAACTCGCGCCATGCAGCTGGCTGATTCTTCCAATGCGACCTACTTCCTGCAGGTCTTCGGTCAGCCGAAGGGTGACACGGCATGTGAATGTGAACGCAGTGCAGACGCCAATCTGGCTCAAAGCCTGCACCTGCTCAACGGCCGTGAAATCCAGGACAAGATCGCCCGCGACGGGGCTCGTACCGCCAAATTGGCCACGGACTCTGCTCGTGCTGTCGAGGAACGCATTCGCGAAATCTATCGCTGGGTGTTCGCTCGCGAACCCGCAGCGGACGAACTGGAAGTGGCGGTCAGTTACCTGAAACGTCATGAAGAAAACCCGCGCCGTGGATTCGAAGACATTGTCTGGGCTTTGATTAACACCAAGGAATTCCAGTTCAATCATTGACATGCAGCTGCTCCTGAGGGCGAGATCAGTCTTGACTGATCTCGCCCGTCTCAGGTGCTGCACAGTCCCTTTGTACCGGATCTGTACCAGCCTGTGTCCCACTGCCGCGATCGAATCGGCTGTCCCCGCTGACAGCCTCGATCCGGACACCCACTGACCTGTTTACCTGCCCTCCGGAACCCGCCCTATGACCGGACGATCTCTGCTGGCAATTGCCGTTGCTCTGCTCTGTGTCAGCCCCCTCCAGGCCCAGTTGCCACAGGCTCGCATTACGTCCGTGTTTCCTCCGGGAGGCCAGCGTGGAACCACAGTTGATGTGGTTGTCGGTGGTGGCTCTGATCTGGATGAGCTGGATGCAATGACGTTCAGTCATCCGGAAATCACCGCAGTTGCGAAGCGGGATGCCAACAACAACCCGGTTGCCAACACGTTTACTGTCAGCATTGGTGCCAACGTCCCCGCCGGGCTTTATGACGTTCGCGTTAAAGGTCTGTTCGGTATCAGCAACCCGCGAATTTTCCGAGTTGATTCGCTGGTGGAGGCAGCTGAGGTTGAGCCGAACAATGCCGTGGCACAAGCCACTCCCGTTGCTCTCGAATCTGTCGTCAGTGCTCGTGCCAACGCGGCCACCGATGTGGACTACTTCCGGATCACGGTCAAAGCCGGCCAGACACTGGTTGTGCGTTCCGAAGCTGCTCGCCTCGACTCCCCCATGCAGCCGTTGCTGCAGCTGTTCAATGCAGCCGGACGTCGCGTCGCGGAATCGCGACGAGTATTTTCCCAGGAAGCTTCCCTCACGCACTCCGTGACTGCCGACGAAGAATTCGTGTTGCGAGTTCAGGATGCGGTCTACGGTGGCGGGGATCAGTTTGTGTATCGGCTGGCCTGTGATACGCGACCGCTGGTGGACTGGGTTGACCCAGGCTTTGTCGCTGCCACAACCCCGGCTAAAGTCTTTGTCTATGGTCGCCATCTGCCGGGTGGTGAAGCGACGGACCTGAAGCTGAGCGGTCAGCCAGTTTTCCGACTGGCCACCGACATCGTGCCGGACGCTGCCGGACGACTCACAGGAGCTGCTGCGACTGCGGCGTTCGCCAGCTCCTTCTGGTGGAACGGTATTGATGGTAATCTGCTGCGAGTCGGTACGGCTCCGCAGGCCGCAACTGCGGAAGATCCGGCTGCCACCGAACAGGTGATCGCCCTGCCAGCCGAAATCGCAGGTCGCTTCGCTGAACGCGGTGACGAGGACGTGTTTCGGTTTGACGCAAAAAAAGGTGAATCGTGGATCATCGAAGTCTATGCCCAGCGACTCGGTTCCATCGCCGATCCGCTGCTGATGGTGGAACGCATCAACACGGCTGCAGACGGCACGGTCACCTACGCCCGTGTCGCCACCGAGGATGACGATCGACAGAATCCAGGTGGAGCGGATCTGCCCACTCTGAGCGATGACCCGGCCGCCCGTCTCGATGTTCCGGAAGATGGCAGCTACCGAGTCCGTCTGCGTGATCGCTACGCTGACGCTCGTGGCGATGCTCGACTCAGCTATCGCATCTCAGTACGTCGGCCGCAGCCCGATTATTCGCTGGTGGTATTTGATTCGTTTCCATCAGCTGACGGGAAGGCTCCCCCGACCAGCGGAGCCATCAGTCTGCGAAAAGGTGGCAGCTACGAACTGCCCATTTACGCCTATCGACGTGACGGACACGCCGATGCGATTGAAGTCGCTGTTGTGAACCTGCCAGCCGGTCTGACGGCCCGCCCTTCGGTTATTGCTGCGGGTCAGACGACTGCTCGGCTTGTAATCACAGCAGCCGCTGATGCTCCTGAGCAGCTGACGGCAGTGACCGTGCAGGGCCGCAGTGGGGCTGGTGATGCGGCTCTTGTCCGTGATGCTCGCACCGCGACTCTGGTTCACGACGCAGTCAACGGTCTGCCCAGAACAGCGCGTTTGTCAGATTCACTGATTGCCGGCGTTATGAAGGATGAGCAGCCATTTTCGGTGGTTGTGGACGTTGCGGCTGCCGACTACAGCCAGGATCAGCAGCTGCTGATTCCTGTCCGGCTCGTCAAACGCAATGGCTTTGACGGCAAGGTCGACTTTGCCTTTTACAATGTCCCCGGCGAAACAGATGCTCCGGCGTTCGCCATCGAACCTGGGAAGGATTCCGCAGTCGCGCGGATCTACTTCAAAGAAAAAGCCCCGGTTTCTGCCGCCGCCATTCTGCTGCATGGGACATCCACTGTTGCGTGGCGGCGTAATCCGTGGCTGGCCGAGCGAGCCAGGGCCGGGGTCACCGCGGCCGAAGCTGCCATGACGGCGCGACAGACTCAGGCTCAAACCGCCGAAGCAGCGCTCAAGGAGCAACAGCAGAAAGTCACAGCCCTCACGGAACAGGTCAAAAAGCTGGGAGAAGAGCTGGCGGCTTACACCGTACAGCAGCAGAAACTGAAGGAAGACTTCACGAAAGCCGTGGCGGCCCAGACAGCTTCACTGGAAGCCGTCACTAAAGCACAAACGCAGGCAGCGTCCATCAAGGCTTCAGCCAGTGGCAAGCCTGAAGAACTGGTCGCATCTCTCAAGGCACTGAAAGAGGCTGCAGACACTCTTGCAACCGCCGCTGCAAAAGTGGAAGAACTGACAACAGCTGCCGACGCAGTCGCCAAACAGGTAACCGCGGTCAGGGAGCTGGAAGCGACAAAGATTCGCGAAAAGGCTGACGCCGAAAAACTGGTGACGGAAAAGATGAAGGAAGTTGAAACGGCTCAGGCCTTACTTACGGCCGCCATGAAAGATCTGGAAGCAGCCAAAGCCGCGAAGGCCGCTGCCGATGATGCACTCAAGAAGGCCGAGGAAGCAACGAAACCCAACAACGTTAACGTCCGTGCGGTCTCAGATCCGATCGTGGTACGCGTTCATGCGGCCCCGGCCAAGCTGGCCGCTGCGGTCCCTGACAGTGGAGTCCTGAAGCGCGGTGGAATGCTGGCGATCAAGATCACTGCAACTCGCCGCGCCGAATTCACCGGGCCTCTCAAAGTGACTCTCGAACTGCCCCCCGGAATCACTGGCATTCAGGCCCCCGCGGTCGATCTGCCAGCTGACCAGACAGAAGCCACACTGACAGTCACCGCTGCCGCTGATGCTCCAGTCGGTGACCTCGCAAATCTCGTTATCCGTGCTACTGGTGATGTGGCTGGCCGCGCCGCGGCAACCGACGTTCCAGTAGCCATTAAAATTGCTGAATGATCAGACTGAACCATCTGCAGAAATCCGGTGCTCTGATGACATACTCAAACCTGAACTCACTCTGGCTGCTGCTGCTCTGCCTGCTGCCCGCCAACGTTGTATCTGCTGATGAAAACAAACCAGTTGCCGAGGAAGACGCGGCACTCGGGCGAGCAGTGGATTTCGATAAGGATGTCCGCCCCATTCTGCAGGCCAATTGCGTGGCCTGTCATAATGTCACGACCAACGAAGGCGGCGTGATTCTGGAATCACTCGACGCCATGCTGAAAAGCAAAGCCAGCAGTGCGGTTGTAACAGCAGGGAAGCCCGAAGAAAGTCTGCTGTTCACGCTGTCAAAACGCTCGGTTGAGCCTGTCATGCCGCCACTGCCGAATGACCGACAGGCCAAAGCCCTGTCTGGCAAAGAGCTGGGAATTGTCAAACAATGGATCACGGAAGGTGCCAAAGCCGGCAGTGGTGCAGCCAAAGTCATGAACTGGCAGCCCATCAACGCACGTCTGCAGGGCGTTTATGCACTGGATGTGGACCCCAGCGGACGATTTATCGCTGCCGGTCGCGCTAATCGTGTGACAATCTATGATCTCGCAAGACAGGACGCTCCGGCGGCACTGGTTGACCCCGCGATCGTATCGTCCGCGACACAGGGGCCCACGGGTGCTGCACATCGAGACTTCGTGCATGCCATCGCATTCCACCCGGCGGGAACCATGGTTGCCACAACCGGCTACCGCAACATCAAACTGTGGCAGCGTGATGTGACGCCGGCAACAGCCCTGCCGATTCCCGCTGACGTCGCTGCATGGACACTGTCCCAGGACGGCAGCGAAGTTGTGCTGGCCGTGCCGGGTCGGGGAGTCGTCGTGCTGAATGCAACCACGGGTGCCGAACGTGGCGTTGCAGGACTTGATGGCCAGGCCGTTTCAGCGGTTGCTGTCGTCGGAGGCTGGATTCTTGCAGCTCAGGCGGATCTGAAAGTTGCCGTGCTGAAGGCTGCAGACCTGTCCGTCGTGCATCGCACCGAGCCATTGCCCGGCGCCGTGACCGCCCTGAGTGCTGAATTGGCCGGCGGGCGTGCTGCCGCACTGCTTGCGGATGGCTCAATTCGACTGCTGGCCACTGCTGCCGACACCGGGGCGATCACAATCGCGGCTGAAATTCGCTCAGACGCCGGTCCCATCACTCGCATTTCGGGCGGTGGTCCGCAGCTGCTGACCGTCGCCGCTGGCAAAGTCGTTCAGCTCTGGAAATCGGAAGATGGTACTCAGGCGGCTCGTTTTGAGACGCCGGCTGAGATCACCGCCGTTGATGCTCGTCCAGCCGCCGAACGCGCCGTGTTTGTCTTCGGAGGCTCAGCCGCGTCCCTATGGTCC
>CAXBSH010000088.1:0-16794 GCA_963977705.1 uncultured Planctomycetaceae bacterium | reverse complement strand
CCGCCTCTTCAATGCCCATCGCTTCTGAAAACGAGTGACACTGACGCCCGCCGTCCACTGCAGCTGCTGACGATCAAACCCAGACCCGTGACGTCCTGTCCCACCGGCTGATCGCCCGCATTACAGCGGACCGCGAAGCCTAATCAATCAAAGGCCCCATGACCAGAACAGCTCGCCGGATTCGCAAACTCAGCAGCAGCTCAGCGCATAAAAAACCGGATCGAAGAGAAAAGAGCAGCCTCCGTGCCAAAATGCCATCCATGAATGAGCTTTTTGGCCTGCCGCCAGTTCCTGTTGAGTGAGCCGGCTGCGGAAAATCAAGGTTTTCCCGAGCTGTCTACGCCCTTTTCTGCTTCGATCCGTTCTGCGTCCACGTAAAAACAGGTTTTCTGCAATGCTCACTCGGTCAAGTGCTTGAATAACTGGCCAAATTCCGGCATCTCGTCCCGCAAAACCGCCTGCCACGCGTCCGGTTGCCAGATCTCAACACAAATCACAGCACCCACAACCACCAGCTCACCACCCGCCACACAACCCAAAAACCCCCGAAAACCCTCGGGAATCAATAGCCGCGAACGATTCGCCAGACGCACCGTCTGATGTCGAGTCGATAATAAACGACCCAGACGCTGCACTTCACCCCAACGCTGCTCCATCCGGCCAGCGTCGATCTTCTGCTGCAATAACGCAACGCCACTCTCCAGACGCTGCTGCCACAAACCCGGACGCCATAGACTGATACAGCCCGCCCGCTCCTTCGCCAGAATCACGTCGCCCGTCTCGTCAGTGACCAATTCCGCCAGCTCAGACGGAAGCATCAGGCGAAAACGATCGTCGATCGTTCGCCAATACTCGCCCCTGAGCAACATGACTGGCTTCCCCGCGGAAATAACAACCCCGTCACCAAAGCTGCCAGAAAATACCCGGCAAAAACCCGCGACAGACAGGATCATTCCAGCCTACAGGGCAGAAAACCCACTTTCAACAGTATTTCAAAGATCATTTTGGGATTGTGTCCCACAAAACGATCTAACAATACGCAGTTGGGGGATGCTCGGCAAGGATCCGCAGCTCAACCCCTGTCAGATTTTTCCGATTGTGTCGAAAAAAGACGCTTTTCGGCCCGGAATCAAGGCTTTTCCGCGATCACGACAGCACCCGGAGCAAGGAATACGCCCAGCGTGTGCCACAACGCTGTCCCGAATCCAAAACTCAGCTTCACAGGCAGGCTGGTGTGATCGCTGTGAATCGCACCTCGAGGTGTCGCGCTGATCACCCGAAACCCCGTTTGCTCCAGCAAACCCAGCATACTGCCCAAGGGCATTGAGAACCGATGGTCGTTGACTGCCCTGCGCAACAGTTTCTGACCGGCAACCGCAGTCACTTGCTGCAGTCGAGCCCCAATCGTTGCCAGCCACGACTTGTCAACCACTCGCATCACCAGCAATCCGCCCGGCTTCAGGCGGTCAAAAATCTGCCGCAGCTCGGCCGGCTGATCCGGCCAGTAAATGTTCGCATCCAGTACCGTAACCACATCCAGTGGTTCTGACAGCAACGTGAATTCCGCAGCTCGACTGCACACCTGGGCCTGAAAGCCCAGTTTTTGCACATGTTTCACGGCCGACGGAACAATATCGTAGCCCACGACATCGAACCCGGCAGCGGCAGCGGCCTTCAGAAAACCGCCATAGGCACAACCCACGTCCAGCAGGCGACGACCAGTCGGACTGACCAGTCGACAGATACTGCCCAGAATGGACTGATACATCCGTTCCTTGAATTCATTCAGTTGAGCACCCTGCTCGGCATCACCCCACGTCATCTGCTCCGTATGCTGGACCTCGGATTCCAGAGCGTACTCTCGATCCATGAAGTAGGAGTGGCAGTCGGAACACCGCAGCCAGTTCGTCTCTCCACGAGCATTACTGAACTGCCACGCATACGAGGCGGATTCCGCCGTCGCACCACAGGCCGGGCAGCAGGTTGTCCGGGTAGCTGGTCGACCGCGTTCAGCTGTGACTGGTGGCAGAGGTCTGACGGCAGACATCTCGACGGGGTCCTGACGATCCTCGATAAGTCCAGCCGCTACGGGCGACTGGCAGGCGGGGGGCAGTATCGGGCAGATTTCCTGAAGGTGTCAATACAGGTGTGCTCGCTGGCCGAAACCGGTCCTGTCAGGAATTCAATTTGAAAAAACAGAGGTTTTTTATCGGCATTTTCTGCCGACCGGGCGTGTGTGCTGGTTCTGCGAGTGGGGGCTGGAGCCGATCCTTCGGATTGGGTGAAAATCGACTGTGTACCGGGGCAGGGAGTGGCGAGTTGCTGCCGAAGTACGCCGATTCCGTCCGGCAGGTTGATTCTGCCGTGCTGCTGACCTACCCTGTACACTGCTCGAAATCGTCACAGACCCCTCGGCAAGGCTGCTTCTCATTCGGAACACTTTATGATTCTCAGTGGCAGCGAAATCAGAGCACGGCTTGGTAACGACATTCGAATCGAGCCGTTCAATGAGGATCAGTTGAATCCCAACAGCTACAACCTGCGACTTCATCATGAATTGCTGGTGTACGAAGAAATTGTGCTGGACATGCGTCGCCCCAATCGGTTTCGACGCCTTGTGATCCCTCCGGATGGTCTCGTGCTGCAACCGGGTCAGATGTATCTGGGACGCACCATCGAATATACAGAGACTCGCAATCTGGTTCCGATGCTGGAGGGTCGTTCTTCGATCGGGCGGCTGGGTATGTTTGTGCACGTGACCGCGGGCTTCGGTGACGTGGGCTTCTGTGGTTACTGGACGCTGGAGATGATTGCGATCCAGCCAATCCGAATTTATCCGGGCGTGCAGGTCTGTCAGATTTTCTACCACACGGTGGAAGGCGACATCACGGAATACCACGGTGGCAAGTATCAGAAGAACAGCGATATCCAGCCCAGTTTCCTGTTCAAGGAGCTGACTCAGCGTGAGGATCGCCAGAAGACGCTGGGTTTTGATGAAAGTCCTGCTGGGGGCTGAGTCTGTCGCGGCACAGGTCCAAGGAGTATTGCGATGTGTGGCAAGGGCTTGTCAGCGGCGTTGTTGCTGGTCTGTGGCTGGCTGATTCCGGGTCGCATGGTGCATGCGGTTCCTCAGTCACCACCGAACATCGTGGTCATCTTCGTGGACGACCTGGGTTACGGTGACATTGGTCCCTATGGGGCTGTAAAACAGAAGACTCCGGCTCTGGATCGCATGGCGGCTGAAGGTCTGCGTCTGACGTCCTTCTATTCGGCCCCCGTATGTTCTGTCGCCCGTGCTCAGTTGCTGACCGGCTGTTATGGAGCGCGAGTCTCTGTGCCGGGGGTGTATTTTCCCGGTTCCGCACAGGGGCTGAATCCCGCAGAGAAAACGATTGCTGAGTACCTGCGTGAACGCGGATATCGGACAGCCTGTATCGGGAAATGGCATCTGGGTGATCAGCCTGAGTTTCTGCCGCTGCAGCAGGGCTTTGATCGATATCTTGGGATTCCGTATTCGAATGACATGCAGCGAAAAGCGGCGACTGGTGGCGAGGGAGTGGTCCCGCTGGTGCGGGATAACGCAGTGGAACGGCTGTTAAAGGATGCAGACCAGAGTGATATCACTCGGTTGTACACCGCAGAGGCGCTGCAGTTTATCCGGGACGCTGGTGATCAACCATTCTTTCTGTATCTGCCGCACACTGCAGTACACACACCGATCTGGCCGGGTCCAGCCTTTCGGGGCCGTTCAGCTAACGGGCGATTTGGTGACTGGGTGGAAGAAGTGGACTGGAGTGTTGGTCAGATTCTGGATGAGCTGCGAGCACGAAAGCTGGATAGTCGCACGCTGGTTCTGTTTACCAGTGACAATGGTCCGTGGCTGATTCGTGGGGCGGACGGTGGCAGCGCGGGTCCGCTGCGGGGTGGCAAGGGCAGCACGTGGGAAGGTGGCGTGCGAGTGCCGACTGTGGCGTGGTGGCCAGGACGCATCCCGGCAGGTCTCAGCAGTGACCGCATTGCCGGCACAATTGATGTGCTGCCGACCTGTGTGGAATTGTCCGGTGGGACTCCCGAGCCCGCTCGTACTCTGGACGGACGCAGCCTGGTGCCAGTGTTATTTGAGCCTGCGGCGAATGGTGCGACGGAGCAGGGCGGTCGTGACTGGCACGCGTATTTCTCCGGGTACAATCTGCAGGCTGTGCGACGGGGACCATGGAAGCTGGCTCTGGCTGCGCAGCCCGCAACAGCGGCAGACGCGATGGACAATCCTCAGGTGATTCCACGCCTGTACAATCTCGAGACGGATCGCGGTGAGCAGCGGAATGTGGCTGCCGAGCATCCCGAGCTGGTGCGCGAACTGCAGGTGCTGGCTGAGCAGGTGGTCACTGAGATCGGAGGGAACGAACCGCAGCAGCGTCGTCCGGCGGGCAGCGTGAAGCAACCTCGAACATTGTATCCGGTGGAGGAGCCTGCAGCAGGGCAGCGAAAGGCAGCGACAGTTGGCCCATTCCGGGCTCTGGAGCTGGCAGAACCGCGCATTGGTCTGAGTCTGAGTGGTCGTAATGCGCCCCAGATCGCCGGTCGTGGATTTCGGATTCAGCTGCAGTTTCAGCGCGAGTCCGAATCCGGGGTACTGGCAGCGCAGGGTGGCACAGCAGTGGGCTGGTCCGTGTGGCTGTCAGCCGGTCAGCCGGTGTTTTCCGTGAGAATGGGTGAAACGCTGCTGGAGGTTCGCGGGCCACAGACGGTGGCTGGGCGCATGACAGAGCTGACAGCCGAACTGCAGGCTGATGGCAAGCTGCGTCTGACGGTTGCCGGTGAGCAGGGAGTCGAGCTGGCGGGTGCCGGAGTCCTGCAGCGACAGCCGCAGGAAGATTTTTGTGTGGGCACAGACAACGGTCAGTCGGTGGCCAGGTATGCGGCCGGCGAGTTTCGGGGGCGCATTCAGCGAGTGCGGGTGACAGCACCGTAAGTTGTCTGTTCAGCTGCCGGCAGACTGCAGCACGGCTTCTTCCACATAGATCGGCAACACTGGGTTGTGGTGTACGGCCACCGCGATGCCATCACTGGGGCGACAGTCAATTGGAATCACTTCATCGCCAACGCGGATTTTCAGTGATGCGTAGTAGGTGTGATCCTTGAGTGACGAGATAATGAGTTCTTCGAAGCGTCCCTGCAGTGCTTCGACGATGTTGCAGATCAGCTGATGAGTCAGTGGTCGAAAAGGTGCTGCTTCAAGGAGTCGACGATTGATTGCAGCCGCTTCGGTCTGCCCGATGACAATCTGCAGCGAGCGTGATCCACCGGATTCCACCAGCTGCACCCAGTGCTGATCGTTGAGATCGCAGTCCACAATACGAGACAGTTCCATGCGAACAGCCACTGAATAGCTCCTGGGTTCCCGTGCCCACAGTCAATCGAAAACTGAGCCGAACGAGGGACCCGCGATACTGTCCTGCAGGATCGCGGGCCTGCTGAGTCTGCCTGCTACTTCAGGCGGCGAACCTTGAGGTTGCGGAAGTAGACCTTGCTGTCCGGGTCATGTGCCTGCAGGGCAAACGTGCCATCGCCCAGCCGACGTTCAAATTCCGGTGAAAATGCCGGCTTACCTTCCGGCTCCGTGTAATCGACAGTGATCTTGTCATTGATTTTGATCACGATATGTCGCCCTTCAACGCGGATGGATGTTTTGTACCACTGGTTGTCCTGCAGACCGGGATTCGGAATATCGACAACGCCATACAGGCTGCCGGACTTCTTCGGGTCGGACTGCGTGACATTGACCTGGCATTCGAGGCCATAGCGGGGCCAGCCGGTTTCCTGATAGCGAGTATGGAAGTAGATGCCGGCATTACTGCCGGGCGTGGTCATCACTTCGCATTCAAATTCGAAGTTTTTGAAAGTCTCTTTTTCTGCGGCGTAGAACAGGTGGCTGCGGGGGCCGTGGCAGACAAGGGTTCCGTCCGCGACTTTCCACGAGTCCTGGTTTTCGCTGGCTTTCCAGCCTTCCAGCGATTTTCCGTTGAACATGGTCTTCCATTCACCGTCTTTGTCAGCGGCGATGGCTGTGCCGAGAGTAAGCAGGGCAGCGGTCAGCAGGAGAGTAATACGCAGCATGAGTGATCTCCGATGGGCGGGAAGTACAGAATTGCCGGGCAGACTACCGAATCTTTCCCGGGGATGCCAGATGCTGTGGATTTCGGCTGTGAAATCCCCGGTTATTGCCCGCGGGCGATCGGCATGGTATGTTGGGCACCTGAAAGTGGCTGTTCTGGCGAAAACCCTCTGAAAAGGGCTTGCGATGCTGAATCTGACCGGCAACGGGACTGCTCATACCTGCGACGGGACAACTCGTCGTGATTTCATGCAGGTAGGCTCGCTGGGGGTGTCCGGCCTGTCATTAAGCGGATATCTGCAGGCGGAAGAGCAGGGACAGGTGGCCAGTGGCCACGAAGAACGTTCCTGCATCATGATCTTCAATCTGGGGGCTCCCAGTCAGCTGGACACTTTTGACATGAAGCCCGAAGCTCCGCTGGAAGTGCGGGGCCCGTTCAAGCCCATTGCGACGGCTGGCGACTATCATCTGTCCGAAATCCTGCCCCGGCATGCACAGATTGCTCAGCATCTGTCGCTCGTTCGCAGCTGTCATCATACAGGGGCTGCGGTTCACGACGCGGGCTGGCAGATGATGCAGACCGGACGACAGTTTCAGGGTGGCGTGAATACTCCGCATGCCGGTTCCGTAGTCAGTTATCTGCGCGGGCGACGGTCCGACCTGCCTCCGTTTGTCGTACTGCCGGAAACAATGGGCCGTGGTGGCGGTAATCTGCCGAACGGTCAGGCCGGGGGATTTCTGGGCAAGGCGAATGATCCCTTTGCCCTGATGGCTGACCCGTCGAAACCGGATTTCCGAGTTCCCGACCTGCTGCCTCCCGCGACACTGCCTGAGGTGCGTCTGGATCGCCGTCGGCGACTGCGGGATCTCGTGGATTCCGCAGTACAGGATTTTGCAGCGACCGAAAATGCTGAGATGATGGGGCGGAACTTCGAAGCGGCGTGGCGACTGATGTCCAGTCCGGCAGCCCGGAATGCCTTTGACCTGCAGCAGGAACCGCACAGTGTTCGCGAACGGTACGGACTGAATCGATTCGGTCAGTGCTGTCTGCTGTCTCGTCGTCTCGTGGAGGCAGGGGTCCGGTTTGTTACGATCAATACCTTCCTCACGGTGTTTGACGAATTGACCTGGGACATTCATGGCTCAAAACCGTTTACCTCGATTGAAGGCATGCGCGACATTGTCGCTCCACTGTATGACCAGGGCTACTCCGCTCTGCTTGAAGATCTGCATCAGCGTGGTCTGCTCGGTAATACTCTGGTGTGCAATCTGGCCGAATTCGGCAGGACTCCCAAAGTCAATCCGGCAGGTGGACGGGATCACTGGCCGCAGTGCTTTACCGTCGGCTTTGCAGGTGGTGGAGTTCGTGGTGGTCGAGTGGTCGGGGCCAGTGATCCGATTGGTGGCGTGCCGGCTGATCGTCCGGTGCAGCCGGGTGATATTATCGCGACCATCTTCCACAGTCTGGGCCTGAAACTGGACGCACATCTGCCGGGTCCCGCAGGTCGTCCTTTCCCGCTGGTCGACTTTGGCTATCGGGAAATTCACGAATTGTTTGCTTAGGCTGCCGGTTGCTGCCCGCTATTTGAACTGGAAGATGTCGGCAGTTGGCAGATCCTCAAGGGACTTCAGTCCGAAGACACTGAGGAACTTTGCTGTTGTGCGATACGCGATATCGGCGCGCTTCGTGCCAGTGCGTTCAATCGCCAGCAGCTGCAGTCGCAGCAGCTGTCGCAAAGCCGCTTGCCATGTCGGCTTTTCCACCTTCTTCAGATCTTCGGTGCTGACCGGCTGATTCCACGCAATGAACGCCAGAACTTCCAGTGTCTCAGGTGCCAGTTTCACATCGCGGGGGCCGGTGCCGAAGGTCCGAGTGCTGACATCGGCAAACTCCTCACGCAGTTCCAGGCGATACCCGCCTTCGTACATGCGGATTTCGTAGGGTCGGTGTTCCCGGGACCACGTCTGGTTCAGCACGTCAATGATCGATACGACGACGCGGCTGTCCACATCCTGTCCGATCATGGAGGCCAGTCGGCGGGCTGTCAGCGAGACATCGCCACCCACGAACAGCGCGGCCTCGATGACTTCCCGCGGAGTAACTCGCCGCACACCCTCCACCAGCAGCGTCGGGCTGTGCTGTTCTGCCGCCGCGCCGGCCTGCAGATCCTCGGCCAGCTGTGCTCCGATCGACAGTCCGGCAGCAGTCGACGTGTCCTCACTGACAGCTGGCTCAGCGAAGTCCACCAGAGCAGACCCGATCTGCTGTTCAGCAGCATCGAGGGCTTCCAGCGCCTGGCGATAGGCCAGTTCGATATCACTGAAATCCAGATCCTGCTCGCCGTCCGCTTCCTCCTGCAGAGACTCGGCAGGATCATCCGGGTGAAATTCCGAAGGCGACATGCTGACAGGTCCGGATCTGCAGTGGTTATTCGGCTTCGAGATTCTCTTTGGAGAAGGCGGCCATTTCACGACCAATGAACCGCAGCAGGCCGGTGTCGATGCTGATGGAGGTCAGCAGATGCCCAGCTTCAGCACGGATATCAACGATCAGCGAATCATTGCCCTTTTCGAAGGACTCAAGTCCTCGAGCACGACTGCGTTCAGCAGCTTTCCATGCCGTCAGAGCTTCACGTTCCTTCGGTGGCGTCTGCCGGCTGTAGTAGTCACTCATCTGGCGGGCCCATGGCAGCAGGGCAACTTCCAGATGCACTGCGGCAGGTGTGGCCGCCGGTGGAGCCAGGGCAGCGACCGTCTTTTTCAGAGTTTCGAGCGCGTTTTCGCCGGATGCCAGCCAGACGTAGTCCTTACCAACAGCAACAAACGTGTCTCGGCGGACTCCGAACAGGCGGTCAAACACATCCAGCAGACCCTCGCCCAACTGGACTCGATGAATCACATAGTCACCCGCCTTGTCGACGTTGAGTTCGACCTGGGTGCCGGGGTGCATGTCCTTCATCCGCGGCAGGATTTCGGTCAGAGTCGCGGCATTCGCTGCGTTGTAGGCCCCGATACTGTTGAAACCACCCTGGCCATCGGGCACTGCTTCAACAAAGATGTTCATCCAGCCTGAGTCGATACCGGAACGCAGATGAGTGACGATATCGGTGACGACACCATCAATGGCTTCCTTTTCGGAGGCCGGACGCTGACTGCCGTTCTTCAGCTTGGCCGAGACTTCGTCACGGACAAGATTGAGGAAGGACGTCATACCGGCCTTTCGCATGTCGTCAATCGGATGATTGATGCGCAGTGACAGGGCAGAACCGGGCAGTCGGGCAATACCGGCAAAAGCATCCGGGCGTGTATTGAACTGCTGCAGAGCAGTGGCCAGCGCGGTACCCGCAATCGCTGCAAGATCGCCCTGCACACTCACCTTCGGAGTGGTCGGTGCACTGTGGTCCATCTGCAGGGAAATCTGCAGAGTCTCGGACTCTGCAGTCGCACGTTCCACCTCATCCAGCATCAGGTTGCTGGAAAGTTTTCGCATCTCGAACCGCGTGGCTGTTTCATCCGGGCGCTTCTGCATCGCATCCATGGTGGTCTTGCGACTGGCAGTAAACGAGCTGCGACGATGCTTCTGGGCCGCCTCAGTGACATCCGGATTGATGAGCTGCATGACAGCGCCGGTACCCGTTCCGGAATCCGCCACCTTCTTCGCCAGTGTCAGTTCCTTCAGCTGTGGCATGCTGCTGCGAGTTGAAGACATGGAAAGAATCAGGTAATCGACGTCGGCCAGGACTTTCATCCAGCCCACATCCTCGGCCGCCGCGGCGCCAGGGGTGCTTTCCTGATCTGAATCAAGAGTCATGTTGAACTGGTACAGCGAGGTATCCTTGCCGTCCCGCTTCAGTTCATATCCCAGGCCTTCGACATTGTCGCGAAACGTCTGGAAACCTCCGTCCAGTGGAAGTGCGGCGAGGTAACCCGAGGGTGTCATTCCCGCCAGCAGCTGCACCTGAAAGGGCCGGCTACCGTCGATCCCAGCGACAAATGTGTCAATGAAATCCTCAATGTTCGACCATTGCTTCTGGTCAGCAGGCGTTCCAAGGTCTAGGAGTGACTTGAGATCCTTCTTGAGCACCTGAAAACCGGGATGCTGGATGGTGATCTGCGGATCCTGCGGCGTCTGGGCGATTGCCGGACTGGCACAGAACAGAAGCAGAGCAAGTGCAGGTGCGAGGCGGGTGATGAGATTCATCATGGTTCACCGAAGTCTGTTGTGGGGATGCCGGACAAGTTCCGGCTGCTGACGCTGCATTCTATTCCAGGATTTCAAATCGGGTAAAGACTGGTTCCAGCGGCCGGGTCGGCTTGAGATTGCCGGGGTGAATGGGTAGGAAGGGGGGTGAGGCGAATTCCCGTCTGCTGCAGCGGCCGATCGGCAGAATTTTCCTGAACACTGACAGTTGTTAAAGACGTGGAAGCGGCATGCCTCGCGATTTTCTGAAGGGCGCTCGGGATTTCTACGATGTCATCGTGATCGGCAGTGGTCTGGCCGGTCTGACGTCGGCCAATATTCTGGCACGGCAGGGCTACAGTGTCCTGTTGCTGGAGCATCACTATCAGCTGGGGGGGATGGCGACGTGGTTTAAGCGTTCGCGAGGCCACATCTTTGATATTTCGCTGCATGGTTTTCCATACGGCATGATCAAAAGCTGCCGCAAATACTGGTCGCAGGACATTGCGGACTCGATCGTCCAGTTGAAGGGAATTCGTTTTGAAAATCCGCAGTTTTCCATTCGCACCACGTTCAATCGTGAGGACTTTACGCGACTGCTGATTGAGCATTTCGGGATCAGCGGCGAAACAGTGCAGCAGTTCTTCGACACGGCTCGAGGAATGAACTTCTACGACGAGCAGACGCGCAGCACGCGACAGCTGTTTGAGCAGTTTTTCCCCGGTCGGGATGACGTGGTGCGGATGCTGATGGAGCCGATCACGTATGCCAACGGGTCGACTCTGGAAGATCCCGCAATCACTTATGGAATTGTGTTTTCGAACTTCATGCAGAAGGGGGTCTACACCTTTCAGGGCGGAACGGATTCGCTGGTGACTCGCATGAAGCACGAGCTGTTGAAGAATGGTGTGGATCTGCGGATTCGCTGCCTCGTTGAGCGGATTGAGGTCAGTCCCGACCGGCGTGTGCAGGCGGTACACGTGAATGGTCGGCGGATTGGCTGTCGTGCGGTGGTTTCGAACGCCAGTATTCGCAGCACTATTCTGGAGTTGGCAGGAGAGCAGCATTTTGATCGGCAGTTTGTGGATTCTGCTCGGGGCGTTCGGCTGAATAACAGTTCCTGTCAGGTCTACATGGCGCTGCGTCCTGGTGAGGGTTTTGATCCTGGCTGCGGAGATCTGTTGTTCCATTCCGAGCACCGGGGATTTGACATTGACGCAATGCTCAGCCGGGACGTCAGCAGTCGCACATTCAGCTTTTATTACCCGGAGACTCGTCCGGGCAGCGATCGCTGGCTGATCGTGAGCTCGACGAACGCCCGGTATGAAGACTGGGCATCGTTATCTGAAGAGGATTATGAGCAGGCGAAGCGGGATCTGATCGAATCGACTCTGGATTGTCTGCAGCAGTACGTGCCGAATGTGCGGCAGGTGCTGGATCATGTGGAAGCGGCGACTCCGAAGACCTTTCAGCGATACACGCGGCATCCGGCGGGTGCATCCTTCGGGACGAAGTTTGAGGGTCTGCAGGTCAGTCGGGATCTGCCGCAGCAGGTACACGGCTTGTACCATGCCGGCAGCGTGGGGATTATCATGTCCGGCTGGCTGGGTGCGGTGAATTACGGTGTGATTGTCAGCAACGATGTGGACAAGCTGCTGGGTGGGCCACAGCACCCCGTGGTCTCCGGCTGACCCCGTCAGAACAGGACTCGACGCTGGAAAACCAGAATCAGTTCCTCGGAATTTTCCGGGTTTGGAACGGCGCTGACCATCTGCCAGCCACGAGCTCCGACGTCGGGCATGATGTTGCTGCCGCGGAAATCGCCGTCCTTGTCGGTCTCAAGGTAGTACGTCATGTACTCCATGCGCGGAGTGACCAGAGCGTCGAACAGCAGACGCGTAAAGATTTCGGCGGTCCAGATCGTCAGGATCAGAAGGAACAGCTGTTTCCACGACATGGCGGGATCCTTGGGGGGGGCCGGAAGCTGCATAGGAATATCCGGGGCCTGGTCAAGTCGTTATGTTGTGTCGATGCTGACGGATTGTTGCGAAAAGGGCTGGTTGAGTTAAGGGGAGTTGTCGGGAGTCTTGTGGTCCAGCAGCCAACGGGTGCTGTAAAATCATCGGCGACGGTGTTGCCGAAAGGCATCATTCCAGGCTGTTTTTGGTGCATCAGAACAACAATGTCTGAAACGCAACGTCAGTCAGGAATTCTTCGTTGTCTCGTGGCATATCTGATCTGGTCAACTGAGTTTTGCCGGGTAGTTTTGGGGGCAAGTCGCGTGCACAAATCGTGTGTGCGAGACACTTCCCGGCTTGAGAGATTCAGGAGTCAGAATCATGAGCACGCGAAAGAAGCAGCGACTGAGCTGCCGGGTGGACGGACAGACGGCGATTGTGTGTCTGGACGACATGGAAATCTGGGACGGGGCCGATCTGGCCCTGCTGCGCGATGTGCTGAATCGGTTGATTCAGCAGGATGGCTTCCGGTCCCTGGGCGTGGATCTGACATCCGTGAAGTACATCCCCAGTGGATTTTTCGGAATGTTGTTTGAGTGGTACGAATCGGGGTTGGAGATTGCTGTCTTCAGGCCTCAGGAAAACGTGCGGCAGATGCTGTGGTTTCGCATGTTTTTCGCCCAGGAAGGCCTCGATCGGTTTGTGCTGACGGATGCGGACGTGCGCAATAACTCGCCCAGTGAGCAGATTGAGTATCATCGCCGGGCATTCACGGGCGAGCTGCTCGTTGGCGATCTGCTGGACACAGATGATCTCGATGCGGATCTGGAAGCCGATGCTGACGCGGATGTCCCTGATGGTTTTCTGATTGGGGGCTGAATTTTCAGCGGTTGCTGGCAGTTTCGGGGCCATGCGGGGCAGTGGAAGACTGTTCCGGATGGCCATTTTTATTGTTAGCAGAGTGCCGGAAAAGTTGACGTTCTGTCATGAACTGCGAATAATCCCCGGGGCGAACGGTTTTTTGCGGGGATTTGGAAGGCTGCAGGATCGTGTTATGATCCTGTTTGAGAGGCTTTCTGCGATTCCCGCGAACATGATTTTTTTTGCTGGCGTGCAGGATTGATTTTTCAGATTCGCCGGTATGCTGTTCAGCGAAGAATTCACGTGTTCAAGTGGCTGACGGGTCGAACCCGTTGGCAGGTGGTCTGTGGAAAATTCTGCAGGCCCGCGGCAGGGTTGGCTGACGATCGACGAAAGTCGATTTTCGGGCAGCCTGTACAGATCAGATCTAGCGTGTGTCTCACATGGAGGCACGGACACTCGTCAGGAATACAGAGGCTACTTTGCCTCACGGTTTTTCGGGTTCAGGCAGGTACTTGTTCTGCTGCGGTGGTTCACAGAAGCGGTGCTTCCGGGGATTGTCGCAGAATCAGGTGTCGCAGTGTCGTTCGCGGGGTGTTGACTTCGTGGCGGTGCTGTCCTGAAACTCGAAAGGCATGCAGCTGATTAAGGGGATGTGTGTGTATCGTCTGAATACCGGATTGAAGGCGATCATCGAAAAGGGCAGGGAGCGTGGCTTCGTAACGGTCCAGCAGGCCCATGGGTGGCTTCCCGATGAGGGTGGTGACCCAGCGATGGTGGACAGCCTGATCATGGCGCTGGATGAGGCGGGTCTGGATTTCATTGAAGATCCGGACATCAGGCTTGAGCCTGAGCCAGTCGAGGAAGAGGTCAAGCAGGCGCAGGCCGAACGAACCGCTCGTGCTTTGCTGGGGCCAGAGACTTCAGCTCTGTCGTCCCGTGACCCGATCCGCATGTATCTCAGCCAGATGGGGAATATTCCCCTGCTCACTCGTGATCGTGAGATCTTCCTTGCCAAGCAGATCGAAGTGACTCGCAAGCGGATGCGTCGGCATGTGCTCGAGTCAGACTTTGCCCTGACGATCGCCGTGGAAACGATTGAGAAGGTTCGTCGTGGCGAACTTCCATTCGAGCGAACTCTGCGAACATCTGAGACCGAGGAAGTTCGCAAAGAGCAGATCGAAGGCCGCATGGAGGCCAATCTGCGAACGCTCCGGCACCTCATGGAAGTGAATCGCAACGAATTCGTACAATGGCGTACTCTGGCTGATGGGTCGCGCGAGAAGGCGGCCCTCGGTTCACAGATTCTGGTGCGCCGTCGCAAGATGTGTACGCTCTGCGAAGAGCTCAGTGTCCGCACTCATCGCCTGCAGCCGGTTATGAAACGCATGTTGCAGATTGGTGAGCGTATCGAACAGCTGCAGGATGAAATCGCCTGCCTGCGAGGCATGCGAACTGCTGATACTGAGCGGGAAGCATTAGAGCGGGAGCTGGAAGAATACGTTCAACTGCTGCTTGAGACACCTGACCAGTTCCTGCGACGTTGTCGGGAAATTCGTCGCCGCATGCAGGGCTGGACGGATGCCAAGCAGAAACTGTCCGGTGGCAACCTGCGACTGGTAGTATCCATCGCTAAAAAATACCGCAATCGAGGGCTCAGCTTCCTGGACCTGATCCAGGAAGGCAACGCCGGTTTGATGCGCGGCGTTGAAAAGTACGAGTATCGCCGGGGCTACAAGTTCTCCACCTACGCGACGTGGTGGATTCGCCAGGCGATTACTCGCGCTGTCGCTGACCATGCTCGCACCATTCGTATTCCCGTGCACATGTTCCAGAGCATTTCGATGCTGAAGGCCAAGGCAGAAGAAATTCGCCAGGCGACCGGCCGTGAACCCAGCAACGAGGAGCTGGCAGAGGCGGTGGGTATGAGCATCGAGGAAACTGAACGGATCATGAAGACATGGAAGCATCCGATCAGCCTCGATACTCCAGTCGGTGAAAGCGAAGACAGCAGCTTTGGTGAGTTCCTGGAAGATAACCACGAAAGCAGTCCAGCTGAGTCGGCCGCCAAGCAGATGCTGCGGGACAAGATTGATCATGTCCTGAAAAGTCTGACGTATCGTGAGCGTGAGATCATCAAGCTGCGATATGGACTTGGTGACGGATACAGTTACACGCTTGAAGAAACCGGTCGCATCTTCAAGGTCACTCGTGAGCGTATCCGACAAATTGAAAGCAAGGCCCTGAAGAAGCTCCAGCATCACACTCGAGCTATCCACCTGAAGGGTTTCGTGGATAACGTCGACGAGGTCCCGCTGCCGGTCATTGAGGAAGAGCCAACAGAAATGGAAGACGCCTCGATCCTGTGAGACAACGTCTGTTGTCGTGTTCAGATCAGAGCGATCGGGCAAGTCCCGATCGCTTTTTTTGGCTCTACGCAGAATGCTGTGCGCGGAGTTGCTGTGCCGTCTGAGTGTTGGTGATTCTTCACCATTGAAGGATACGGTTGTCAGTTGTCAGTGCACGCAAAGTTCCCCTTGGGAGGGCGAGGCTCCTGCCGAGCCGAAGTCAATTGTCCGTGTTCAGTTATCGTTGTTCGCCGGCAACCGTAGCTTAGGCATTCCTGCCCGGCCGCCTTTTGCCCAAACAAACCTGCGACGTGGCCCACGTTTGCCCGTCGCTCAGTCATTCCGTGGGCTGATGACCACTTCGCATTGGGGCGGCTGAAAATCGTCACCGAACTGCTGCTCGGTGGTCGTAGCATGGGCTTCAGCCCGTGTCGTCCCACCGAGTTCAAGCTTCCCCACAGGCGAGCCGTTAGCGGAAGCTGACGCGTGTTGGCGTTTGCGTCTGAGCAATTGTGTTCTTCCTTGCACGGAAGCAGTATCCAGTGCGTTATTCGCCAACCTCATCAAACTGCAACCTGCAGCTGCGCACGGGATTCTTTTTCGTTGATCCAGTTCTATTCTGTCCAACCAGCGGTGGATTCAGCAGGAGCTTTCGTCTTCTCAAAAGAACTTACGATGGCGAGGCCGCAGGAATTCGGCCATCAATTTTTCCAACCTCCCGATGGGCTCCAACACCCTCGCGGTCTCGCCCAAGCGCACCACCGACGGCAGCACGCTGCTGGACATCAACTCGCACCAGCCCTGGACCGGTCCCGTCTCCTGGTACGAGGCGCATGTGCATAGCGAGGAAGGCTGGGACATGGAGGGTGGCGTCTTCCCGGGCACCCCCGTCATCCTGCACGGCCACAACCGCAACCTCGGCTGGGCCCATACCGTGAATGCGCCGGATCTTGCCGACATTTACGAACTCGAGATCAATCCCGCGAACGACATGCAATATAAGTTTGATGGCCAATGGAAAGATCTTGAGAAATTCGATATTCCGATTACCGTCAAGATTTTCGGCAGCTTCACGTGGACCGTACACCGCGATGCCTTCCGAAGCGTCTACGGCCCCACCATCCGGAATGAGCGGGGCACCTATGCCATCCGCTACGCCGGCTACGTCGATCCCGGCCCGCTTCGCCCGCCCTTCCTCGAAATCCCCGCGGAGGTGGACACGGCCATGCAGCGCAAGGCCGAGCGCTGGAAGGCGCTTTGCGCGAAATATCGCCCGCTCTACGAGACGAAGGCGGCCTGAGCCCGCCGGCGCCCCTTCTTAATGGAAGGGGC
>CAXBSH010000087.1:0-16844 GCA_963977705.1 uncultured Planctomycetaceae bacterium | reverse complement strand
ATTCCGTGGGCTGATAACCACTCAGCAAAGCGGAGCCTCAAAATCGTCCCCAAGCTGGTGCTCGGTGCTCGTAGCATGGGCTTCAGCCCGTGTCGTCCACCGCGTTCCCCCTCCCCCACAGACGAACCGTTAGCGTCATCCAACGGGTGGCGTTGTGTGGCGAAATCGCGGTACCGAACTGGTGCTCGGTGGGCCCAGGGAGGACAACAAGGCTTCCACCGAACCGGAGGAAGTGTTCAGCTTTCAAAGCACTTGACGCTCCCTTTGGCAGATCATCAATTGCCACAGATCGCCGGTTACTGCAGGGCATTCAGTTGCTGCAGAAACTGCTGCCCAAGCTCAGGACGGCTTTGACCAATCCAGCCAATGCGGCCACAAAGCCACGCATGGAAGTTCGGATGCCCCTCACGATTCTGCGCCTGCAGCCCTTCCCGCGCGGCGCGATGCAGGATCGCTCGGATACGCCGCACTTCGTCACGCCTGACACCCGGACGATCATTGACCACCAGTCCCGTCACAAGCTGTGCCGTGCTACGTGGCTGGACTCGAGTTTTCCCGGGATGCACCTGCAGTCCTTCTGCCTGCAGAATCCCGGTCACGCTCTTCAGCACAGCCCCCACCCGCTGCCGTAACTCGGCCGGCCCCGAAAATGTCAGATCGTCCGCATAACGGCTGTAGACCAGACCCAGTCGAGCAGATAGTCCCTGCAAACGACGGTCCAGCCGCAGGCAAACCAGATTCGAAAGTGCAGGGCTGGTACAGGCCCCCTGCGGCAACCCGCGCGGCCCACTGGCAACCCACAACCTGCGCCCCTCAAATGTCAGCTCCTGTCGCGGACACTCGGTACAAACCAACGCCAGAATTGTGGCCACACATTTTGAGTAACCTGCCGAGATAAATACTCGCCGCACACGAGCGAACGGGATCGAAGGAAAGAATTCCTGAACATCCAGATTCAAAACCACGGCCTGACCACAATGCAGTGCTGCGTTCGTCACCACACTGCGGCCACGGACAAATCCCTGAGCCTGTGCAGAGACCGGCAGCCGATCCAGAATCTCACGCAGAATCCACTGCTGAACTGCCGCCAGACGTCGCTGCGGTGCCTGCAGAACCCGTACGCCACCACTGCGTTTCGGTATCGTAAATCGCACGTAATTATTCAGCCGCGTAACTTCTGCATGAAATGCCAGACCGCGCAGTGATCGCAGCGAAATGCCCAGTGCCCGCGCAACATCCGCAGGCGTTGCCAGCACAGGCAACCCGCTTTGTCGCAACCGCTCCTCATCACTGACTCGCTCGTTCAACCACCCGGATACTCCCTGACCCAGATAGGTAATATCGCGGTTCAGCCGATCGGTACGTCGAATCGCCTGCAATCGCAGGCGTTCGTTTTCACGAGCCCGCCGTCTGGCTTCCCGCCGTGCTGCAACGGCCAGCGAAGTTCGCCCTGACGAGCTTCCGGACGCGTCATCGGATTGCGTCTGCCGTCCGGATCCAGCTGATTCCGATTGCTTACCCACCGGCAACAAATGCGGTGCTTCAAATGCCCGCCTTGTCAGTCCAGCCGCCGCAGCAACAGTGCTTTCGCCGACGACCGAGTCTGCAGCAGTCACATTCGGCGAAGCAGCCGATGCAGACTGATCGCTGTCGTCACTCTTCAGCAAGGCCCGCAGAATTCGACCCCAGAAACCCGTTGCCATAACTTCCGTATCCCGGTCTCTGTATCCACACACACACCGAACAGGGCAGGGGGGCGAGTGTTCGCGACTTCGAAGTGTCGACCGCAGACCCTGACGTACGGCCCGCTCTGGGCTCTGGCGGCGAGACCACGTCGAATTGGTCGCAGCCAGAGACCTTGAGCGGGCCAGGCCGACAGGTCCACGGTGAAGCAATCTCAGGCCAGTTTCAACCGCGGCGGAACACCGCAGTAGGACAGTCTCGTGTTCAAGCCCACCCCACCTGCCACCGTTCGAGCCCGTATTTCAATCAGTTCGTTCCTCACTGACAAGCGACGAGGCCAACTCCGGCAAACTCGTCAACGCCGGTAATCCAGCCATCACGCACTCCCGTCGCCAGTACCAGCAGACCGAATTCACGCAATCCCACCAGCTTGCCGGCGAATATCAACCGCAACACCGCCTCCATTTCTGCCACCTCCTCAGGCGCACGTCGCACGCGGTGCAGAGCCTGCAGCAATGCCTGCCGTCGCACTTCCAGACGCAACCCGGCATGATCGACCGCATTCCGCCAGAACAGCCATGTGGCCTGCCGAACCTCCGCATCCCCCATCAGAATTGCCACCTGCGGCAACGTGGAATTCTCCGGTACCAGGCGATTCAGCTGCGAGACAATCGCGACAGCAGACCTGACCCCCAGCAGCTGCAGCCACCGCGCCCGATCAGACCACCACTCCGAGTCCTCGTTCACACACCCATGAATCGCATCACAGATTCGCTCGTGTGGACAATCCAGCAGCGACAGCAGAAGTCCTCGCTCAGTACGCACCCTTTCTCGCAGCCGCTCCCATGCCCAGTCTGCCAGCCCGACAAGTGGCTGCGCCAGCACCAGTGCCTGCAACAGACCGACTGATATCGCCGGCTCAACCTGACATTCACGCAAACAACTCAACAGAATTTCGCCATCTTCTACAGAGAATCCTGCCAGCAGGCGGCACGACTGCTGCTGCGTCAATGTTGCTGCCATCCGGGTCTGCAGCAGAATCTGACAGGCCAGCCGACTCTGCTGCCCATCACGCTGCTCAAACAATTCGACCAGTTCAGCAACACTCGCCTGCAAGGCCTCCAGACCCAGCGTTTGCAGCCCCTGCGCTGCCCAGCGCCGCACAACACGACTGGGTGCTGTCCGACTCAATCGCCACAGGACTTCCAATGCCTGGGCAGACTGCCACAACACCGCAAATGCAGGGGACCAGACCAGCTCACTCAGTTCTCGCCCGACAGCCAATACCCAGCCACTACTGCTACAGCGTACCACTGCACTGTCATGAAACAGCACATGCGTCAGCACATAACTGTCCAGCAGAGCCACTCCATTCGACAAATCCTTATCAGTATAACGCAACAGCAACAGCTCACAGCAATCGACATACTGCTGCGGCGCCTGAGCTGCCAGTCGGCGGAGTAGTCGCCAGACCCGATTCTGCAGATACCGTCGTGAACGAACACCCTCGCCATGCGGTGCAACCTGCCGCGGGGTACGCAGACAGACCTCGTCCGTCCCGGCCTCTGCATCGGCATCAGCCGGATCACCACGCAACTCACGTCGCACACTGCCATCCAGCAGACATGCCAGCTCTGCCAGCTCGAGCGCTGCAGGTTCCGCCTCCAGAGCCCTCAACCGCAGTCGCACATTCGCTGGTAACGGACTACGCTGCGCTGCACGTCGCTTCCGCACTGCCATGCCGCAATCTCCAGTCCGTACTCACTGCCCTGTACCGGCTGCTGAACCATTAACAACGAACTGCAGAATTCGAGCCGCTGTGCCGAGGCTCTTTTCGTGCTTCTGCTGCGCCACTTTGACTTCCGCAGTGTGGGTCCCCGCCGAAAGTCCTGTTTCAAACATGACCGTCCGAGGATAATGCAGACCACCGCTGTAGTTATGATACAGCTCTGTCGTCTTCCACTCACCGCCATCGATTCGCACTTCCAGACGACCGGCGTCAGGCCCTGCCAGCAGATACGCTCCCACCGCCGTACCCGTAAAACTGAGCGTCAGCACAGACCCAGGCTGCTCACTGTAATACATCTGCTCCCGCACAAACCGGTCGCGTTTGCTGCCGGGCAGTGCCGCCCAGTCAGGTACCCCCAGATTCCAGCCCGCACCGGGCTGCACTGCGGTCGCCGGCAGAAAACCGCCGGCGGAAAAACTGGATTCCAGCAGCGGTTCCGGTAAGGCCTCAGCCACAGCCCCCGTCTCTGACTTGTCAGCACTGGCAAGAGCGGCCTGCAGCACCTGAATCACCAGATCGGCCGCATGCCGATTGCCGGCTGGCCCCGGATGAGTGCCACCCCACGTTTCCCACGACATCGTTCCATCCTCGATTCGATCGGCCAGTTCCGCAGGCAAATCGATGGAACTGACATGATAGTGCCGTGCCACAGATTCATGCTGCTTCGCACTCAGCTGCACACCACCGGCCTGAGCAGTTGCCAGCATCTCAGGGTTCACAAAATGCAGCATCACCGCACCAGCCTCAGGATTATGCACAAATAATTGCCGCAGAATCCCCTCCATGCCACGGATACACCCATCCGCATCATGATGTGCGTCCTGATCATCGTTCACCGCGAACTCCACCAGCAACAGATCCACCGGCCCATTTGCAACAACATCCCGCTGAAACCGAAATGCGCCCGTATTCGAACAGGTTGAAGAAATCCCAGCACGAATGAACGTGAATTGAGTCTGCGGAAAACGTTCGGTCAGCCATTTCTCAACCAGCGGCCGATAACCGTCCATTTCCGTGATTGAACCACCCAGAAAAGCGACTCGCGCTTCGGCCTGACCGGAAATCCTGGTCAGAGCCCGCTGCAAATGACCGCGCACATGCACGTTGTGATTATCCACCACAGGCAGTGTCCCAGTCCCCGACAACCAGCCCAGTGATGTCAGAAAGATATCCAGCTGCTGCAATGTCCGCAGATGCCACTCCCGCTGACGCTCACCGTTCCTGCCACGATTTTCACGCAGGTTGAAAAAACCGTGCGGAGCATCGGCAAATCGCTTCAACTCACATCGATTCCCGGCACTGACCATCCGCTTCTCAAATTCTGCAACTGTCGCAAGCGGAACTGTCGTGTCCGCAACACCATGAAAAATGATCGTCGGAGGTAGTCCCTTCCGAACATGGTGCGCAGGCGAAATCTTCACGGGATCGACTCCAGTACGAGCCGCCAGAGACTGCAGCTTCGCTGTCTCCTCCGCTGACATTTCCACACCCTCCAGTGGTGCCAGTACCACCGCCGGATTGAACAGTGCCAGAGCATTGGGAACGGAACTGATCGACAGATCCTCACCCGCCGCATCAAGACCCTCAATCAGTGCCGTACAACAGGCAATATGCCCACCCGCTGAACCGCCGGCCGCACAGATTCGCTGCGGATCAATCCGCAGCTCGGCAGCATGAGCTCGCAACCACCGCACCGCCGACTTTGCGTCCTCCACACAGGACACGGCTCGTACCTGCTGACGTGAAGCCACCCGATAATCGGCCAGCACCGCCGTGATACCGCGAGACGCCAGATAGCGAGCCTGGGGAACAAACTGTTCCGGACTGCCGGACGTCCAGCCACCACCAAAGAAGAACACAATTGCAGGCTGTGCTGCCGACTCTGTGGCCCCGCCGTCCGCTGCCACCTGTGACTGCACTCCACGCAGCACCCATAGATGCAGGCTGGTCTCACCCACCTGCTTATACACATGACGCTCACCAGGCAATTCAGGCGGCCACGACTGCTGAGCCAGCAGACGACTGCAGGTCCCCATCATGAAACACACGGTCAGCAGCATACGCATCACAGCACCCCATCTCAAAAATTCACAGTGACACTTTACGCATCACACCACAAATCCACCCGCTTGTCACTCGCCCGCACCGCGTCTCTGATCGTCACGAGAAATCTCCTGCAGCAGCTGCTGCATTCGCTGCAGCTGTTCCGGTTGCCCAGCGGCCACGTCACTTTGCTCATACGGGTCAGTCGCAAGATCAAATAACAGATAAACAGCCGACTTTCCCGAGTTGTCTTCGATCAGTTTCCAGTCCCCCTGACGCACGGCCCGCGACTGAAACTCGGGCGCCACCCAGTACAGCGGACTTGTTCGCCGGGTCGCCTGCCCCGTCAGTATTGGCCACAGATCCTGACCATCCCACTTCAGCTCACGACCATCCACCGCTTCTGCCAATCGGCAGAACGTCGGCATCCAGTCGCAAATGTGTGCAGGTACCGCCAGCTTCCCGGGTGGCAGCCTTCCCGGCCAGCTCACCACCGTCGGTACTCGAATCCCACCCTCGAAAAGCTGGCCCTTCTGCCCTCGCAATGGCTGATTACTGCCGGTCAATGGGCCCTCGGGATAGTCGTCCTCAGGATATTTCAGGTCACAGTTTTCCGCAGTACTGCCACCATTATCGCTGGTAAATACCAGCAGCGTCTGGTCACGACGACCGGTCTGCTCAAGTGCCTTAACAATGCGTCCGACCGTGTCGTCAAGATGCATGATGCAGGCAGCATAATGCCGCCCCACATCACCCTTGATTTCTGCCGGCACCTTCGCCAGCCACTCCGCAGGCTCGCGGATCGGCAGGTGCACGGCCGTCAGCGGCACGTACAACAGAAACGGCACGTCCGCCGGACTCGTCGTGATCCACTTCACGGCCTCAGCACACAACAAATCCGTCACATGCCCAGTCTCTTCGATCAACTGCCCGTCACGATGCCACGTTTCCGAAAACGGCCCCTGCTTGTAACGATGGTTCCAAGGTCCAACACCGCCCGCCAGCGAACCATAACTGGAATCAAAATCGAATTTCTGAGGTCCGTCGACGGGATCCGATCCCAAATGCCACTTGCCCACCAGACAGGTGCGATAACCCACCGTTTTCAGCGCCCGCGGCAGCGTCATCGTCTGCTGTGGCAGAGCACGGGGATTCTGAGGTTTCGTTACCCCAAAACGACTCCAGAAACGACCGGACAGCAGACCGGTGCGAGTCGGCGTGCAAAGGGGGGCCACATAATGCTGAGTCAACTCAACGCCGCCCGCCGCCAGCTGATTCAGGTGCGGAGTCGGTACGGTTCCGCCATGAAACTGCACATCCGCCCAGCCCAGATCGTCCGCCATGATAAACACAAAATTCGGACTCTCAGCACGCAACTCCTCTGCTGCCACGCTCCTGCACACCACGCTGACTGAAGAGCACAGAGCCAATAACCATGAAGCAGAAATCAACATTCGCGTATGCATGCTGCCAATCCTTCATTCGCCCGGAATCTCAGAGTTGCCCCGCAAGTCGGCCAAAATCCCAGCGACGCGTCTTCCCGGCACTGGTCAGTTCAATCCAGTCAATCTCTACCGGAGCATCCTGTGCCGGCAGAAACAGTCGAAGAATCCCGGCCACCTCAGCAGGCGACTGCACCTGCAGTCCCAGTTCCACCCAGTCTCCGGCCTTCACGGAAAACTCAGTTGCCGGCAGGTCAGCGGCGGGCTTCGCTGTGGGGGACGCCAGCCACTGCAGCTTTCCAGCACCACCCGCACACCGCAATCGCAGACGCAGCTTTGCCATTCCATCCAGCTTCCCCGCGGCGAACCCCAGAAATGGTGCCCGTGTCGTGCCACTGACCCTCAGCACACCGTCCTGCAGCTCTGCAGTACAACCGCGTGGCTTCCAGCCCAGCAGCGCCGGATTGTCCTCAGCGAGACCGGCTTGACCCGCCTGAGCAGGATTTTTCTTACCGGTTGCCCCACGTTTTCGTGGCTGCGGTTTACCCTCCTGGGAAGCATCATACTGCGCTGGATCAAATGCCGGATTCGGAATCGGTACAACAGCATTCGTACGGCGCAGAAACTGTTCGATCAGGCCATCAAGTTCGGCCACAATCGCAGTTTCCTGCGCTGCAAGATTCTTCTGCTCACCGATATCCTGCGTCAGATTGAACAGCAGCCAGCGATGGGCACCCGCTTCGCCACCGTGAAAAATCCGAATCAGTTTCCAGTCGTCGCGATGCACTGAAACAGCCGGAGGTAACCAGTCAGGCACAGCCGGGTTATGCGGGAAGTACTGAAACAGCGGGGGCCGTGGGTGAGTCTGGCCCCGCAGTGCCGGCAGAAAACTGCTGCCATCAAACTGTTGACCATCAGCCGGCTGCAACCCCAGACCATCCAGCAGGGTCGGGTAATAATCTTCACTCTGAATCATCACATCGCTGCGACTACCAGCAGCCGTGATGCCTGGCCAGACCACAACGGTCGGCACGCGAGTTCCGCCCTCGAACAGCGTGGCCTTGCCACCCCGCAGTGGCAGATTACTGGTCGGACTGACGCCGCCATCCACTTCGTTATACATATTGCCGCCATTGTCCGACGTAAACACGATCACCGTTCGATCGGCCAGCTGCAGTCGATCGAGTGTCTGCAGCAGTGTTCCCACAGCATCGTCAAAGCTCTCCAGCATCGCCGCATACGTGGGACTGCGCTGCGGATCCTGCGGATTCACTCGCTGCCGATGCTTTTCGATCAGTTCCTGCTTCGCGTTGAACGGAGCGTGCACACTGAAGGCCCAGTAGTTCAGAAAAAATGGCTTGTTGCGATGTTTTTCAATCCATGCTGATGCCTCCGCGGCCATCCGATCTTCGATATGCTCACCAGGCTTTGTTTCCTGAAAAGTGTCGAACTTCCACGGGGCCACATAGCTGCCGGCCGGACCGGGGCCGGGATGATGCGGCAGATCCGTGTCGAATCCCTGCTGCAGGGCAGAATATGGTTCGCGTCCCAGATGCCACTTCCCAAAGTGCCCGGTCACATAACCAGCATCCTTTAAAGACTCGGCCAGCGTTCTGTACTCAGACTTAAGCCTTGTCACCGAAGCCGGCATGACGGCTTTGTGCTGCGGTGCCGCTCGCGCCCCGACCGTCGCCTGCAGAATGACCTCTTCCGTATGACCGCTGGGAGTCGTGATTCCGGTCCGTGCCGGACTCAGCCCCGTCAGAATCGCCGAACGAGTCGGTGAACACAGAGGACTGGCAGAATAACCACGAGTAAACAGCATGCCCCGTTCCGCCAGACGCTGCAGATTGGGAGTCTGATGAAAACGAGTCCCTCCGTACAGAGTTGTGTCCGCCCAGCCCAGATCATCGGCAAGGATAAAGATCACATTCAGAGGCAATGACTGTGCGGCCACCATGGCCTGCGCGTCGAGGAAGCCCAACAGGCAGGGACAGACAAAGACAACCCAGCAACGCAGACTTTGTATGTTCAACGGAACGACTCCCGGCGATTTTCCAACAGAACTTTACGGCACGTTCTATCACGACCTGCCGGACTAAGCCAACAAAGACCTCAATTCCCGCAGTTTACGCCCCTTGAACTTTCGTGAAACTGGTCTGTAATCCAACGCTGACAGCGACGGGTTGCCCTGCAAGCCGGATGAAACCCGGACGGTTGAAGAACACCTCGTTTCCGATGCTCGCGCCGACCTGGACGATTCAGACTGAGATTTTCCCCCTTTCGTCATTCCCTGTCGCAATCATTTCTGTAACAACACACTGGCCTGCACATTCAAGTCGTGATTTGCGTCCCTGATCCACCGCTCTTACTGTCATCCGATCTCCCTTCGTCGACCCCAGACCGTTCCTGAAGGCCTACCGCGATATGCCTGATGCCATTGCCTCCAACCAGCCTTCCATGACAGACCCTCCACAGCCCATGCCAACTGCTCCGCTCAGGCCAGCCCGGTTGTGGCCCGCATGGCTGCTGTGTCTGATGATGCTGGTCGCCATGGTCCTGACAGTCACCCCATCAATCGCTAACCGACCACGGTTCTTCCTGATGATGGGTGCTCCCTTTCTGCTTGGACTGGTGTTCTCCCTGTGGGTGTTGCTGCTCAGCAGACTGCGCTGGAAAGAACGACTGCTGCTGGCTGTCGCTGGCCTCACCAGTCCTGCCATCGCAGGCATGCTGGCCGTCCATGAAGACGCCCTGCGCACTGCCATGTTCATCTATGGCGTACCCATGGCTATGTTCCTGACCACCACGGGGCTTGCCGCCTGGAATTCCAGTACCCTGCGAGCTCGCAAAACTGCTGTTCTGATCCTGCTCGGCTGGCTCAGCTTTGTACTTGTGCGGAATAATGGCTTTATCGGCGACTATCGCCCGGAACTCGTCTGGCGCTGGTCACCGGTTCACGAACAGACACTGCCTCCGCTGCCAGCCAGCACTGCTGTGGAAACTGCAGAAACATCTGCAGCGACCACATCAGCTGCAGAACAGACACCCGCTGAATGGCCACAGTACCGCGGTCCTGCGGGCGATGGAACAGCTTTCGGCGGACCAGACAGTCTGGACTGGACTGCACAGAAACCAGAGATTATCTGGCAGATCGATGTCGGCCCGGCCTGGTCTTCGTTTGCTTTCAGCCATGGTCGCCTGCTGACACAGGAACAACGTGGTGATGCTGAGTATATCAGCTGCTATTCCGCTGACTCCGGTCAGCTGCTCTGGAGCCATGCAGACACAGCCCGCTTCGTGGAGGTGGTCTCCGGAGCAGGCCCCCGCAGTACTCCGGCAGTGCAGGGCGGTCGCGTCTTCGCCGTAGGTGGTCGCGGCCTTTTCAGCTGTCTCAGCGAAACAGATGGCAAAGTCCTCTGGCAACATGATTTTGTGGCCGAATACGATGCCAGCATCCCGATGTGGGGCTTCTCCGGTTCGCCGATTGTCGTGGATAACCTTGTCATCCTGTTCACCGGCGGAGCAGCTGATAAGGGCCTCGCAGCCTTCGACAGCACCAGCGGAGCACTCGTGTGGTCGCTCGAATCAGCCGGCATGAATTACACCACCCCACGACCGTTGACGCTGGCCGGCCAGCGATGCCTGCTGTTCGGTGATTCCACAGGACTGCGCGGAATTGAACCTGGCACAGGTAAAGTGCTGTTTCAGCACAAACCCGCTGGCTGGGAAACTGCCCCAATGGTGGATATCCAGCAGCTCAGCCCCGTCAGTCTGCTCGTGGCACTGGGTGATGGCGTGGGGATGCAGCGTCTTGATGCAACCGTGACTGATGGGAACTGGACCTTCAAAGCCCGCTGGAGCACAAAACGCCTGCGTCCATCGTTCAACGACTCAGTCATTCATGAAGGCGCCATCTATGGCTTCAATCAGGCTGTCTTCTCATGTATCGACGCGGAAACCGGCGAACGTCGCTGGCAGGGTGGACGCTACGGTTTCGGGCAGGCTGTGCTGCTGCCTGAGTCTGACTGTATTCTGGTGGCAGCCGAAAATGGCGATGCTGTGCTGCTGAAAACCGGCGGCAGTCTGCAGGAGCTGGGCCGCATTCCCCTGTTGAACGACAAGACGTGGAACCATCCAATTGTCGTAGGAAACAGAGCTTACCTGCGTAACGGACGGACCGCCGTCTGTCTTGATCTCACCGGCAAACCACTGCAGACAGCCGCTCGGTAATCATTCCGGAATTGCCAGGCGCAGAATGCGATTGTTGCCCATATCAACCACATACAACCAGCCATTGTGGACGGTCACTCCATGCGGATTCTTCAGGCGAATCCGCTGATCACCAAAACCACGTCCCAGAACTGTGCTGACCTGCTGCGTCTGCGGATCATACACCCGGATCGCGGCATTCTGATCGTCTGCAATATAAATGCGATCCCGCGGCCCGACACACAGATGTTTTGGTGAGCCGAATTGCGCCTGCAGTGCCGGCCCGTCCGCAAATCCCTGGCGCCCAGTACCCGCAACCGTCCGAATCAGACCATCCGAGGACACCAGCCGCAGAGCATGTCCGCCACGTTCCAGCACGTACAGCCGACCGGCCGAATCTTCAGCAGCTGCCCGCGGATCCACCAATGGAGCCTGCACTGCTGCAGCCCCGTCCACAGGCACACCTTTCTGTCCATTTCCCGCGACTGTTCGAACCAGCCCCGTACGCAGATCCAACGCTCGTACACGCCGATTATTCAGGTCGGCAATATGCACGATTGTTGCCTGCGGATTCAGTGTAATGCACATCACAAAGTCAAACGTGGCCTGCGTGGCAGGACCATCGTCACCACTGAAACCACGCTTTCCCGTACCAGCAATTGTGGTAATCGTCTGAGTCTCTGCGGAAACACGTCGTATGCAGTGATTCCAGCTGTCAGCGATCAACAGATCATCATTGGGCAACACCGCACAATTGTGCATACCATCAAAGGTCGCCTGCTGCAAAGGACCACCATCGCCCCGGTAACTGCGAGAACCATCACCACCAGCCTGTCGCAGCACTCCGTCCGCAGACAATGCATGCACACGCCCACCCTCAAGCTCCACAATCCACATCGTGTTCGCTCGATCAAATGCCACGCCGAAAGGAGCCGTCAGTGGACTGCTTTCCGGCTTCCAGTCACCGCCCTCCGAAGCCATCAGCCCACCCGTCACAACTTCGACGTCCGCTGACCACACTCGGTCACCACGACCTGTCAGCAGAGTCGCACTCAAAACCAGCAGCAGATGGAAGTAGCGCATGACAAGGCACCTGTCTGAATTCAAGACACAAAACTGTTAACAGCCAACGCTGCCACCACGGACTTTCAGTCACTGAAATAACAGCTGCAGATCGCGCTGAAACCGCTCAGCATGCTGCCGCATCAGGCCGTTGTGACCGGAATCCTGCAGCAGATGAAACTGTTTCGGAATTCCATCCGCGGAAACGTCCCGAGCACACTGATGCAGACGCTGTCCCAGTGGCAATGGCACAACCGTATCCTGATCCCCGTGATACTGCATAATCCGGCAGGTGACATCCGCAATGTGCTGATCCGAATGATAGCGATCCAGCAGCAACCGACCGACGGGCAACCAGGGAAAATGATACCCGGCAGCATTCAGCATCGAATCAAAGGTCGCTACCAGCAGCAATCCTTTCGGACGCTGCTCAGCACGACAGACGTCAGCCGCCAGCCTGACGGCTACCCCTCCCCCCAGAGACTCACCGCAGATCACGATCTGATGCGGAACATACCCCAGTGGCCCGATGGCATGCTGCCACGCCGCGTGCGCGTCCTGGATCAGATGCTGTTCCGTCGGACTGCCCCCGGAATCACCGTAGCCATGATAATCCACTGCCAGTACATCGCACTGCAGGGCTGCCGCCAGCTGATACCAGCCTGTTCGTCCCGCTCGATGGCCACCATTGCCATGAAACAACACCATCAACCGACGCTTCTGATCTGCATCCGCACGCAGATACCAGCCACGAATCTGCGTACCGTCGGCCGTCTGCAACACCACGTCCTTACTCTCAGCGAATAAACGGGCAGTCTCTGGAAAGGCAGCGACCGGAAGCCGCTCAGCCTGACTGGCAGGATACATGATTCTTCGCTGAAAGACCGCGAGTAATCCCATAATCATCAGCATCGCCATCAGCAGCGTTCGTAGAACTACCATCGCTCTGCACCTCCAGCGGTCCCCAGCGATCCGCATGCACGTGTCTCCCGCCCCATACGATCTCCGCCTGCACCTTAAATATCAACCGAGTGCGACTCAGAGCCCGCTTTCCAGCAGCTCCCACCGCTCATAACACTGCAATAACTCGGCACTGACTTTTGCCAGTTCCGTGGTCACGGCCGCAATTCCGGTTCCACCCGACTGAAAGAACCCCGGGGCCGCCATTTCTGCGTTCAGCTCCTTCTGCCGCTGCTCCAGCGAAGCAATCCGATCCGGCAACTCCTCCAGCTCACGCTGCTCCCGAAAACTCAGACGCCGCTTCGGAGCCGTCTCAGCTGCTGTCGCAGGAACAGCCACTGCAGCAATCCCTGCTGAACCGGATGCTGAATTCCCCGGCGCCGTCCCCTTCGTACCGCTGCGATCCGGCTGGCGTCCGACGGATGTCAGACGCTGATCACGGACTCGGACCCAGTCATCATAGCCACCATCGTATTCACCCAACTGACCGTCGCCCTCAAAAACAATCAGACTGGTGGCCACATTGTTCAGAAAAGCACGGTCATGGCTGACAAGAAAGACCGTTCCGCCAAATGCCGGAAGCACGTCTTCCAGCAGCTCCAGCGTTTCCGCATCAAGATCGTTGGTGGGTTCATCCAGCACCAGCACGTTGGCAGGTTTCGACATCATCTTTGCCAGCAGCAGGCGGTTTCTTTCGCCACCACTGAGATAACCAGCCAGCGTATGAGCCCGATCAGGACTGAACAGGAATTCCTGCAGAAAGCCCATCACATGCTTCTTCTGACCGTTGATCATCAGGTGATCCGTACCATCACTGACGTTTTCGCGAGCTGTCTTCGTGTCATCCAGCTGACTGCGAAGCTGATCGAAATAACCCACAGAAATATTCGTTCCCAGACGCACCCTGCCGGATGTCGGCTGCAGCTCTCCCAGCAGGATTCGCAGCAGAGTTGACTTACCAGCCCCGTTGGGACCAATAATCCCGATTTTGTCGCCCCGAAAAATCGTGGTGGAGAAGTTACGAATCACAGTTTTTTCACCAAAGGCATGCGACACGTCTTCCAGCCGCGCCACCAATGCCCCTGACCGCTCGGCTTCCTGAAGTTGCAGCCGAGCTGTGCCCAGTTTCTGACGCCGCTGCTTTCGTTCCTCCCGCATGGCCTTCAAAGCCCTCACGCGACCCTCGTTGCGTGTGCGGCGAGCCTTGATGCCCTGACGAATCCAGACCTCCTCCTCAGCCAGTTTTTTGTCGAACTGCGCCTGCTCAATTGCCTCGGCCGCCAGCAGGGCATCACGCCGGATCAGAAACGTCTGATAGTCACACGTCCAGTCAAAAACTCGCCCCCGATCCACCTCAACAATCCGGCTGGCCAGCTCCTGCAGAAAGACGCGATCATGCGTCACAAAAATCAAAGTTCCCTCGAATCGCTTCAGAAACCCCTGCAGCCAGACGATGGACTCAATGTCCAGATGGTTCGTCGGCTCGTCCAGCAGCAGGACATCCGGACGACGAATCATGGCCGCTGCCAACAGTACCCGACGCTTCATCCCGGCCGACAACGAGGCAAACTTCACATCCGGTGTCAGCTGCATTTCCTGCATCAGTTGCTCAAGATCATCAGCTGCAGACCACGCTTCGGCGTTGGCCAAAGCCGTACTGGCCTGCTCGTACGAGCGTTCTTCAGCGGGCGTCAGTACCTGCCCGGCCGATAATGCCTGACCCAGATGACGGTAGTCCGCCACAGCCTGACTCAACGAACCAAAACCATCGGCTGCCACCTCGAATGCCGTTCGCTCACCCCCCGCTGGAACCTCCTGCTCCAGACGAGCCACTACAGACTCGGACTGCAGCTCAATCACACCGTCATCCGGACGCAGCACGCCCGCAATCAGTTTCATCAGTGTCGATTTGCCGGCCCCATTACGCCCCACAAGGCCAATCCGCTCGCCACGCTCAATGTGCAGCGTGATATTCTCCAGCAGATTCGGCTTCGAATACGTAAACGTCAGATTCTTCAGACTCAGCAGAGACATGAGGCAGAGCAGTTCCGGAACAACAGAAAAAATAAAACCGGCGGCATGCACCGCATGCCGCCGCAGAAAATTCACACAGTACAGGCAGACATTACTTCTTTTCCGGAAGCTCCATCACTTCCACCTTGCGGATCGAAACTCGACTGCCCGGATCATGCTGCTGAAACGCAAAATGACCCTCTTTGAATGTCAATGCAAAATCCAGATACTCGTACAGTTCGTTGCCATCCACTGTCACTCGGATTCGAGTCATCGGGCGACCACGCCAGATGTCGTCACGAACCTCAAGGTCATAGGTGAACCACGCGTCCGGCTCCACCAGTCGCTTGTAAACGTGATTCATGCCGTAGATCGAACCCGTACGGATGGGGTCCGTATGAGTACTGTCGATCTGCGCCTCGTATCCGTCCGTAAAACCGGGCTTGCGAGTCGTACGGAAATACAGACCGCTGTTGCCCTTGTCATTGATCTTGATTTCCGCTCGGTAACGGAAGTTCTTGTACGGCCCCTTCGTGCAAACCAGCATCGACGGATCACCACTGCCCTGAATCGCCCCGTCTGCAACCGCCCAGTTGCTCTTATCGCTGCCCACCTTCTCCCAGCCATCCAGAGTCTTGCCGTCAAACAGCGAAACCCATTTGTCCTGAGCCTGTAAACCTCCAATTACCGTCATCTGCAGCAGGACGGCAAATGCCGCCAGCCATCGCACTGAATTCCGCATGGAACGCCTTTCGCTGTGGTAGGACAGAAAATCAAGCCAGTTGTCATCAGCAGACCCACGCACAGTCTACAGCACAAAGCACTGGCGGAACAGGCTGCGGGAAAGATCAGCATTTCCACACAAGTAAACATCCGCCCAGTGCTTTTGTTCCTTCGGAATTTCCTCCACTTTGACTCCGTCGCCAGCTTCAAGACTGGACTCAGCCCCGAATTTGGTCCAGAATTTCAACGGATTTCCAACGTCTGGGCCTGTTCTGCAGACCATCCGGATGTCGATTTCTGTGAATACCTGATGAAATACACCCTGAAATGCGCATTGTGACAGTTCGTCGGTGGTGATATTCACTGACGGATTCCGCAATTGCTCCTCCACGATCTTCCTTCTCCAGCCCTATACCACTGCCTGCTGTTTCCCTGCAGCCGGTAGTGTTCCGGTTCCCTCCTGTTTGCCGGAGTTTTCCAGATGCTGACAATTCACGGTCAGGCTGCTCGGTACTGCGACGGCGTTGCTCGTCGCGGATTTCTGAAGATCGGCGGGTTCGCAATGGGCTCTGCGGCCCCTGCCACGCTGGCGTCGTTGATGCGGGCGGAAGCGGGCAGCCCCTCCGGAAATGCTCGACACGGCAAATCCATCATCAATATCTTCCTTGGCGGAGGTCCGCCTCACCAGGATATGTGGGAGATCAAGACTGAAGCGCCACGAGAGATCCGCGGCGAATTCAGCCCGATCGATACAGCGGTACCCGGAATTCAGATTGGCGAATGTTTTCCGCAGCTGGCAGCAATTATGGACCGCCTCGTCGTGGTTCGCTCGGTTGTTGGCTGCGAAGGGGCTCATGACGGATTCCAGTGCCTGACGGGATGGCCTCGCAACAGCATTTCGTCCGTAGGCGGTCGCC
>CAXBSH010000086.1:0-16916 GCA_963977705.1 uncultured Planctomycetaceae bacterium | reverse complement strand
GCTTCATGAGTGGCTGGATGGCCTGGTCACAGCATCTCGGTGAACAGTTTGCCTGCCAGTTTTGGCTCGATGGTTTCTTTGGAGCCATGTCGCTGGGACTTGGGATGTTGACGGCAGGGCTGGTACGATGGCGAGCCTCAGTGGGTTCCACGTGGAACATGGATAAACCTGGGGTTGAGGGAAAGGGAAACGCGACGGCAAACGTGCTTCTGTTGCTTCGGTTTTTTGGAGCCGCTGTCGGACTTTGGATTGTGACCCTACGAATCTGGACCCCCCTGATGTTGTGCTGCCTTGCTGCGGGTGGCGGTTCCGGCGTGGTACTTTGGCCCGTCTTGCAGCGGCTTTGGCAGCGAGGCAAGTCGGGCGATACCAGCCCAACCTCCGAAAATGGCTCACCTCTGACGCAAGAAGACCTTCAAATCGCTCCGGCGATCGATCCTGCATTTGGCTTCTGCATCACGGCTTGTTGGTTCGTAGGTATGCTGCTTACGACGCCACTTTATCATCCGTATTCGCGGCTGTTCTTTCCGTTCCTCGCTTCGGTCTGGATGGCGTCGGCTGCCGGAGTTGGCTGGTGGCTCGAATCGAACGTCAGTGTGGCTCGGCGAGATCCGGGTGACTTGCCGAAGCGATCTTGGGCCAACACGCTGGTCAATGCAATGCTGGCCGCGGCTGTGTTCTCATCGTTCCTTCAAGTCAATCAGGACGATGAGCTCGAAGTGATCAGCCTTCGCGACCTGATGCACTCTTCGCTCTACTCTTCCAGAACTTCAATCCGGGACGCAGCCACAAGTATTGCGAATCTTGTGGCATGCAATGCGGAAGGACTTTGGACGCCAGGTCTGCCAAAGGTGACCGGTGACACCATATTCCCTGCGAATGTGAAGCCATCGGAGTTTCCTGATTTGAAACCGATGACCGCGGAACAACGATCAACCATCAAGGCCGTGGTCTACGTCTACGGAGAGCCGTCGCTGCTGTTTCACCTGAATCGCGATGGCATTCTTTCACGTCCTGTCGACTCACTGGATGTGCCTCCGCATGACGGGATTCCGACCTATCTCATCTTTGGCCCGAATGCCAAACATAGCACTGGATTCTGGGACTCCTTGTCCGTTCAGGAAACAAGACTCACCCGGCTTGTTGATGTGCCCTTTCGGCCTGGCGAGATTTCGCTGCTGGACCTGTTCTCGACTCGCTGGCTGCGACTTCACGAAGATGCGACGACTCAGAATTTCGAGCTTTACCGCATTCGCTCTTCTGGCAACTAGAAATCGCGCCGAGTTCCCTGGTTGCGTTTTGACGAACGCGAACTGCTTCGCCAGGATGTCAGCACTGACTTCCTCTTTATGGCGTTTTCAGGACCATTGCCATGGCAACCAAAGACTTCAAGGTGATCCCGGATGATAATGAACTCGATCGCCTGAAACGCGACCTGACGTTTCATCCCGCTGACGCTTCCAAAGCAAAGACTCTCAGTGCAGAGCAGGTTGCGACCTATAACGAAAAGGGGTTTGTCCGTCGGTTCGTTGTGTATGAGCCAGCACAGGCACAGGAAATTCGCAGCTACTTCGATCGACTGCTTGAGAAAACTGTCGCCTCAGGCGGGAACAGCTATTCGATCAGCACGGCTCATATGAAGTATGCCGGTGTATTTGACATCCTCACGAATCCCGTGATTGTGAATCATGTAGCCGATTTGCTCGGGGACGATGTCGTCGCATGGGGCTCACACTTTTTCTGCAAGATGCCTGGCGACGGAAGAGCGGTCGCGTGGCACCAGGATGCAAGCTATTGGCCTCTTTCCCCGTCGCATGCAGTGACTGTGTGGCTTGCAATCGATGATGCGGATCTGGAAAACGGCTGCATGAAGTTCATCGCAGGTTCTCATCATTCAGGGCACCTGACGTACCGCAAGAGTTCTCCGGAAGAGCACAACGTGCTGGATCAGACCGTGGAAAACGCCGAGTCCTTCGGTTCGGTGGTGGTCGATGACCTGCAGGCAGGTGAAGCATCGATTCATAATGATCTGTTGCTGCATGGTTCAGATCCCAACAGTTCAACTCGTCGTCGCTGTGCCCTGACACTGCGTTATGCGGCGGCTGCGGTGCGAGCCGGATCCGGCTGGAACGAGAAGGGCGTTGTGGTGCGCGGGCAGGATCCTTCCGGCCACTGGGCCAATCCAGCTCGTCCGACCGTTGAGTAAGAATGCTGCCGACGTTTCCAGAACTTCTGCTGTGGGTCTGATGCGATGCTGATGCTGAACAGTTCCATTCCGGGCATGACACCTCGCCAGGGCAAGGTGCGGGACGTTTATGACTTCGGAGATCGTCTGCTGTTTGTGGCGACGGACCGGATCAGTGCGTTTGACTATGTGCTGCCCAACGCGATTCCGCGGAAGGGCGAAGTCCTGACAAGGCTCAGCGGATTCTGGTTTGACCTGCTGCAGGTCCCCAATCATTTCCTCAGTGCTGACCCCTCGCAACTGCCGTTGCCGGCCGGGACTGACGTGGCGTCACTGCAGGGACGCAGCATGGTCGTGCGGCGGACGGACGTGATTCCCATCGAATGTGTGGCTCGCGGATACCTGTCAGGTTCCGGCTGGAAGGAGTATCAGCAGAGTGGGACGGTGTGTGGAATCCGGCTGCCGGCGGGACTGCAGGAAAGCAGTCGACTGCCGGCCCCCATCTTTACTCCGGCCACCAAAGCGGAAACCGGTCATGACGAAAACATCCCGTTTGAGCGGATGGTGGAACTGATCGGCAGTCAACTGGCTGAACAGCTGCGTGAACTGACACTGTCAATCTATGAGCAGGGTTGCCGTCATGCCGCAGCGAAGGGAATTATTATCGCCGACACCAAGTTTGAATTTGGTCTGCGTGATGGGCAGGTGATTCTGATTGACGAAGTGATGACTCCGGACAGCAGTCGTTTCTGGCCGGCCGACCAGTGGCAACCGGGGCGTGGTCAGGCGTCATTTGACAAACAGTTTGTGCGTGACTGGCTGCTGTCATCCGGCTGGGATCGCAACAGTCCGCCGCCACAGCTTCCGGATGATGTGGTGCAGCGGACGTCAGCCCGATATATCGAAGCGTGGGATCGCCTGACGGGGTTGCCATTCTGATCTGAGCTGGGTGTGGTACCGGTGTGGGAAGCGAAGGCCACCTGTCCGAGGAGAGTGAGCAGTGACGGGAATCCGCTGTCTGACGGTGGTGATCTTACTGCTGCTGCCGTGTTGCGGAATGTTGTCCGCGGCTCAGCCACCGCAGGTTCGCAACTTTGTCTTTGTCCTGATTGACGATCTTGGCTGGGCCGATCTGTCGGCTTACGGCAGTACTTTTCATCGGACACCGCATCTGGACGCGCTGGCTGCTCGAGGACTGCGGTTCACTCACGCCTATGCAGCCTGTCCGGTCTGCTCGCCGACGCGAGCCAGTATCATGACGGGGCGACATCCGGTACGAGTGCAGATCACCGACTGGATTCCCGGCGACTCGACAAAGGCGGATGGAGCTCAGCGGTTCCTGCACGTGCAGGATCGGAATGAACTTCCGCTCGAGCAGTTGACAGTGGCGGAGATCCTGGCGGGAGCCGGTTATCAGACATTCTTCGCCGGCAAGTGGCACCTGGGTGGTGATGGATATCTCCCTATAAATCAGGGCTTCGAGGTGAATCTGGGAGGCGGTCATTATGGGCAGCCACCGCACGGATATTTTGCACCGTGGCAGATCCCGTCGCTGCCGGAAGGTGTTTCGGGTGAGTATCTGACGGAGCGGTTAACGAAAGAGTCGGTGAAGTTTCTGCAGCACCGCGACCGGCAGCGACCGTTTCTTCTGTTTCTGTCGCACTACGATGTGCATACTCCCATTCATAAAGCGCCCGGTCACTTTGCGGACTTTGCGGAGCGAGCTGCGGGTCTCGGGGTGGCACCGGATGCGATCCTGGAGCGGCGTGGACGATCGAGGGCGCGGCAGGACAATCCGCAGTATGCATCCATGGTGGCGGCCATTGATGAAAGTCTTGGGGCACTGGTGGCCGAGCTGGAGTCGCAGCAGCTGCTGAGCAGCACGACCATCATTTTTACTTCCGACAATGGTGGTCTGTGTACGCTGAAGAATCCCGGTCCCACCAGTAACCTGCCGCTGCGTTCGGGTAAGGGCTGGTTGTATGAAGGTGGGATTCGAGTGCCACTGATCGTGTGGTCACCGGAGATCACAGCAGGTCATGCCGGTTCGGTCGTCTCTGATCCGGTCCTGAGCACGGATTATCTGCCGACGATGCTGCAGTTGGCGGGGCTGCCGCAGCCTGTCGGAGTGGGCGAGGACGGTCAGAGTTTTGCGGCGGCGCTGAGTGGTGAGTCGGTTGTGCAAACGCGACCACTGGTATGGCATTACCCGCACTATCATGGTTCTGAGTGGACTCCGGGGGCCGCCTATCAGCGGGACGGCTGGAAGGTGATTGAGTTTTACGAGCACGGTGATGCCGAGTTGTATGATCTGTCCAGCGATCCGGGTGAGCAGACAAACCTGGCAGCGCGGCAGCCGGAAAAACTGGCGGAACTGCGGCGGGAGCTGCGGGACTGGCAATTGCGGATGGGAGCGGTTATGCCGCAGCCGAATCCGGCGTGGCGCAGTCCCTGAAAACTTTGAACTCGAATGCCATGGGGTCCAGCAGGGGCCTGAAACCTCAGAATTCAGGGGGACTGTGCTGCTGAGCCGGCGAAGGTGGCATCAGGTTTCAGGAAGCGACGAATCAGGGGTTCGTAGCTTTCGATTGTTGCCGTTGGCATTTGAGGAACCTTACCCATATCGTCATACAGTCTGAGCCGCACGCACAGATCGAAAAAGGGCAGGGCTTCGAATGCGATTGCCTCTGTCTCTGTCATTGGTCCACCCTGCAGCTGCAGACTGCGCTGCGACGACGGCGACAGACCGTTTCTGTATTGTGCGTTGCGCTGGCACAGGTAGCGTTTGGAAGCAACGTGCTGGCGGATGGGCTGCAGAATCTCTTCGGGAAACCAGTCCTTCAGCAGCCATGCTCCCAGTTCTTCGTGCCGAGCATCGATTCCCTGTTCGGCGATGTTTTCGCCAAGGTCGTGCAGCATGTGTCCGTAGTCGTGCAGCAGGCAGCTGAGCACGAGCGAATCCGGTTCGCTGTACTGCCGCGCAAACTCGGCGGTCTGGAGGGCATGTTCCTGCTCACTGACACTTTCACCGTAGTGTCGCTGCCCGCGTTCGCGAAAGACCTGGAAGATCTGTGCAATGATTCGGTCAGCGATGGTTGAGGGCAATTCTGTCACAGTTGAAGGCTTTCCTTATTCGCCGCTGCTCGGTTCGGTCTGCTGAGCAGGCGGTGAGATGCAGATCAGCGATTGAGTTGTGCGAATGAAGATCCGACCATTTGAGATGGCTGGGGTGGTATAGACTTCTTCGTTGAGATCATTTTTTGCGAGTACCTGAAAGTCAGCCCCGTCAGCCAGTACCGTGCAGCGACCTGTATCTTCAAACAGATAGATTCGTCCGGCTGCGGCCACCGGAGAACTGTAGGTGGATCCGAGGGCTCGAGCCGTATGCAGAACTTTGCCGGATACGGGCTCGAGGCACGAGTAGACGCCAAGGTCGTTGATGATATGCAGCCGTCCATTGAACAGCAATGGGGAGGGCACATACGGCATGGCTCTTTCTGCGCGCCATGCGATATGGGTTTCGGTTACGTCACCCGTACCACCAAGTCGTACGGCCAGTGATTTTTTATCCGGTGATCCGGCGAAGCTGAACACCATACCCATTCCGACGGAGGGTGTGCAGACGAATTTTTCGCTGGGGCCCTCAACACTCCAGATCAGCCCACCGGTGTTCGGGTCGAGTGCCGCTGTCTGTCGGGATCCCGTCAGAATCATCAGCGTTCGTCCTTCGAATTCCGTGAGAACCGGAGTGGAGAAAGAACGCAGATTGACGGCCGGGGTGTAGCGCCAGATTTCCTTCCCCGTAGCTCGGTCCAGCATGCAGACGAATGCTGTGCCATCCTGATGACCGTTGATGATGACTCCGGGGCCATGCAGAACAGGCGATGCAGCGAAACCGTGGTTCGAATAAAAGGTGCCGGGATTGACTTTCCAGGCAATCTGTCCTGATCTGTCGACGGCCGCCACAGTCATTCCGACATCGTCGACAAAGACAGCGTAGACTCGTCCTGCATCAACGGCCGGCGTGCTGGAGGCCATGGTGTTGTCCTGGTGCATCTTGCCACCAGGCCCCTGGTGTACGACGGTATTCCACAGCAGTTTTCCGGATTCGGTATCGAAGCACAGGATGCGTCGGCAAAGATCATCAGCAGTACCGGCAGTCAGGAATGCGTGGCAACCGCTGATGATGACCGAAGATCGTCCACTACCGGGAACGGGTACTTTCCAGCTCAGGTTTTCGCCGGGGCCCCAGTTGACAGGTGCCGTCTGCTCGATGCTGACACCATCCCCCCGGGGACCGCGCCAGCCTGGCCAGTCTTCGGCATTCAGGGCAGCAGAAAAGATCAGTCCTGCGAGCAGTCCCGCGGCACTTCGATTCATCAGGTTCATGGTCTCAGTCCTCAGCGATTGTCGGTTGCCGGCAGAACGAATTCTCCGATGACGTGTCCGTCAGAGTTTCGAAACAACTGCACATTGCCTGTAGCGTCAGCCACCACAGTATGGCTGCCGTCCTGAGTCAGCACCAGTTGGCTGGCTTCGTCAGTCAAAGCCCAGTTTCGCAGTGGGCTGCCATCGGGACCGGTGACTGAAATCTGCCCGGATTTCAGTCCCAGTTGCAGTTTTCCGGCTGGATCCTGGTCGAACGCCAGAATCGGGGCATCTGCGGAAAACTGGCTCAGTCTGGTCGCATTGTGCAGATTCCATCTCCGCACCGTGGCATCGTGGCCGCTGGTGGTCAACTGATCCGATTCGGCGGCCCAGTGCAAGCCAGTGATGGGACCGGTATGTCCCCGCAGCACAGCGAATTCGGCGACGGTTGCAGCTTCGCTGACCAGCACAGTACCAAAACGATCTCCGGATGCCAGCAGCAGCCCATCGTGGCTGAACATCAGCTTCAGAATCCAGTCCGTGTGTTTCTTCTGTTCTCCGATCAACTGCCCGGAAACCGAGTCATAGACTCGGACAATCTTTGCGGGGCCACCGAGAGCGATCAGACGACCGTCCGGGGAGATATCAGTGGCGAGGACGACGTCCGGCTCGCTGCCCACAGTGAAGAGTTTTTCCCCAGTGATGACCTCCCAGCCTGTAACGAGGCCCGCCTGACCGCCAGTGCCTCCTCCGGCTATCAGAATTCGGCCATCCCGAGAGAATCGAAGAGCGAACACATCTCCAGGAAACTCCAGGACCTGCTGCAATGACAAATCAGTCCAGTCATACACGAGCACTCGCTGACCATCCGGTACTGCAATGAGTGATGAAACAGGGCTGGAGGCCAGCGCAGTAACTGGTCGCAGCTGCGGTTTGACGGGTCGTGCGGCCTGGGGAATTGAGTCGGGCCTGGTTTTTACTCGTGGCAGCACCATTTCAGGCGTGAGTGTAAACAGCTTCGCTGTTGTCATCGCCTCAGTCGGACGTTTTGACGGACTACGCACGGCAGCTGTTGCTGTTTTCACCGCGACAGTCGTGGCTGCAGTCTTCTCCGAAAGTCCTCCGCTGATCCAGCTGTGGATCAGATCCAGTTCCCGCTGCGGCAGCTTATTGCCACTGGGAGGCATCCGGGGTGTTTCCAGATGGGCCGGCAGAACATAAATCAGACTTTCTTCAGGCTTACCGGAGATTACAGCAGCTCCCGTTGAACCTCCGGCGCGGATGGCGGCGACGCTGGACAGGTCCAGTGCACCACGAGCCTGTTCGCCTCTGTGGCAGGCAAAGCAGCGTTTCTGAAACACTGCTCGTACCTGATCCCAGGTGACCTCAGAGTCACCTGCCACTGCCGAGGCAGTTGCCTCCTGCCCACGGGCGCGACGCACGTCTGCCGCAACAATCACACCAGTGAAACAGCTCAATAACAAGAGAAATCGCCGCATGACGCATATCCCGTTTCCGTGTTGTTCAGATACTGATGCTTCAGTGGTTGAAGACGAATTCATTGGAGTTGAGCAGAGCCCAGAACAGGTCCGTCAGCGACTGCTGCAGATCAGTCTGCTCTTCGAGTCGGGCCTGAATTCTTTCCAGTTCTGCAGGGGCCGGTTCACGACTCAGGCACCGCACGTAAAGTTCCCGAACGACAGTCAGCGGATCATCGTGTTGCTGCATCAGACGTTCAATCAGTTGTCCTTCTACAATCTTTCCGGACGTCGTTTCCCCGTTCAGCAGGTGCAGTGCCTGAGACAGTGTCGGGGACGTTTTGACTTCGCATGAGCAGGCTGTGGCTCGAGTGGATCGTCCGAAGGTGGACAGAAAATAGTTGGGTGTCTGTCCGTCGGCAATTTGAATGGCCCGACTGCCCGCCGGCAGCCCTCGAAAATCGTCTGCAGTCTCTGTCACCTGGCTGATGCAGTCCAGCAGCACTTCGGCGCGCATGCGACGCACTTTCCCATGTGAAAAGTGCCGTTCATCCAGCCGATTTGAATCATTTCGCTGAGTGGAGAGCTGCCAGGTGCGTGAGTTGCAGATTTCGCGCACAAGGGGTTTGATATCATAACCGTCACGCGACAGTTTTTCGCCCAGATACCGCAGTAGTTCCGGGTTCGATGGCGGGTTGCTGACTCGCACATCATCCACCGGTTCGACAATCCCGAGGCCGAAGAAATGTGACCAGACGACGTTTGCAAGGTTTCTGCCGAAAGCGGGATTGGCGGGTGACGGCAGCCATGCTGCAAGGACTTCACGATAGTCGGCTCCCGCCGGTAAAACTGCCGTGCCCGCACCGAGAAACGTGGGTACCGCGTCGCGGTCGCCGACTGGATGCTTCAGTCCACCGGCAGCGGCGTTGAAGATCATGATTTCGCGAGGGTCCTGGGCCTGCTTGTATCCGACCTGACTGAAGAACGAGGCAAAACCGTAGTAGTCATCCATCGTCCAGCGATCGAACGGATGGTTGTGACACTGGGCACACTGGATCCGCGTACCCATGAAGGACTGTGCGACATTTTCTGCCAGCAATTGCGGTGTTGTTTCGGTCTGATAGTAACTGGTGGCTGGATTCTCAAAAGTACCGCCGGTGGCCGGCAGAAGTTCCCTGACGATCTGATCAATGGTTACTCCGGAACGCACGCGTTCCCGCAGCCAGCGATCGTACAGCAGCAACCCTTTGGGGCTGACGCCGTTGGAAGTCCGGATCTGCAGCAGTTCGGCCCAGCGCATTACCCACAGGTCGGTAAAGTCAGGACTTCCGAGCAACCGGTCGATCATTCGTGCACGTTTATCCGCAGAGGGGTCCAACTGAAACTCACGCAGTTCGTTCGGGGTTGGAAGTCGACCTGTCAGATCAATCGCGGCGCGGCGGAGAAAAACTTCATCTGAGCAGACTTCAGATGGCAGCAGATGCAGATTCTGCCAGCGTGCGAAAACGAGCCGATCAATTTCATTTGCAGGCGGAATCTCTGGAAAACGATAGTCTGTACCGGGGCGAACGATGATCGCCGTACCTTCGGTGAACTGGTCGAAGCGTGCCAGAATGAACGCGCTGCCCGGACCGTTAGCCGTCACAGTGCCACCAGCATGCACCCCGGCCGCAGCATCATTGTTGCTGAGGAACACAGTCAGATCGGTCACATCGCGGTCCGTTCCATCACTGAACTCTGCCATCACCAGGAGTTTTTGCGTACCACCTTTCTGCGGAAAGATCGCCTCCTCTGGATAAACCCGCAGTCGCAACGGCACCGGGGCCGTCTCGGGATCCGCCGGTGCACCCGACTGAATCCACGTCAGCAGCGTCCGTAGCTCGCGAGAGTCCTCCTGGACACACTGACCACCCGTATGATCCACATTTCCGAGCGCCTTCTGGATCAGCAGACTTCGTTCCGGTGCAGAGACATTGACACGGCGACCGGGGATTTCACGAGTCAGGCGATACTGGTCACCCACTGGATCGTACCCAAACAGGCTCAGTCGGAATCCATCCTTACCGGACGCAGCACCGTGACACTTGCCGCTGTTGCAACCGGCTTTCGTCAATGTGGCCAGCACTTCACTGCGAAAATTCAGATCGGGCTGTATGGCAGAATCTGTCACAGTCACAGGTACTTCGGCGACAGCGTCTCCGACACGTATCTGCAGCCGACCGAGGCCGTCGGCCACTGGATGAATTCGCCCGGATTGTACCCTGAAGATCTGCGGGTCAGAGGCTTCGAATACCGCCGTAGTCGTGACATCCTCTGTGCTGCCATCCGGCAGGCGACGCAGCACGACGACAGTTTGAATGTCGCGGCCACTGGTCAGTGAAATGGCAGCAGGAAACACCTGCAACTGTTCAATCGACTGGCCACCCTGCAGTCGTGGACCGGTCAACAGCCAACACAGGCCGAATAACTGCAACAGAATTCCCGCTCGAATCATCATGATCACCCGCCCTTTTGGTTCTTTCCTGCCTCGATCGACAATTCAGCTGCGATTGTCACTTCTGTTGTGACGCCGTTTTTTTTCTCAATACTTCCAGACGACTCAGAGGTCGGCCATCGGTTCCCAACTGAAGTTCACCGGCGGGCATGATCTGCAGTCCGGCCCCGCGCCCAACGATCCACGACGCCTGCTCACCGTTCAGTTCTCCGGAAAGCCGTACCCAGACTTCTTCAAAGCTGCCGACTGGGGCAGTCACTTCCGGCTGTACCTCGAACTGCAGATCCGCTGCTCCACGATCGAGCAGCACGGCCTTTGCCGCCACTCGATTCGGCAGGCCCTCCAGCACGGCTGTCAGCCGTTCCGGCAGTTCACTGCCGCAGACCAGTCGACATCGTGCCACGACAGACCGACCCTGCTCAGTCACGATCGGTTGCAATATTCCGGAAACAGGCGCTGGGGCAATGGTAAGTGTCACCAGCCGCGAAGAGACAGCCGTGCGATGCAGGGGGCGAGAACGCTGGCGACGCTCACCAGGTTCGCGCGGGACACCCGCAGGTTCAGCGGTGCCGGCTGCCGGTCGGGCTTCCACGCAAAGCGGCCATGTTCGAGGCTCAGCTTCAGGCCACGCACGCAGCACACATTCGCCTTCTGTCTCTGCCGCAGTTATCAGGACTTTCTGAGGCCCATCGACCCACGGGGGCAGAAATGGGAATGTAATTTCCATGTCGCCGTTAAAGCCCGCATCGCGGTGCACTGTAACCTTCAGCGACAATGTACCGTCAGGAGCCAGCGACGTTCGCGGCTGCTGCAGATCCACTCGCCACGGAACCGATTCGGTGACCGCCACCGCCAGCCGATCCACCTCCGCAGATTGAAACAGCTGATCAGCGGAGGCGGCCACCAGATCCACAACCTGCCGGAAGTGACCTGCAACCGGCCCAGCCTCTGACTGCCCTGTGACCGCCAGATTGACCAGACCGCCACCCACGGACGATTGTTCATCAGCCTCCACCACCAGCGGAACCCAGAACCGATCGGCAGGGACAGACACCGAACCCAATTCAACCCCGGCTGGCAGCCCGCTGGCATCCAGACGCACATCACCGCTGAAGCCATCGCGGCGGACACCCAAAAACACAGTCGTACGATTGCCGCGCGGTACCTGCAGAGTCTGGCGTTCCTGTGACAGTCGATTTGGACGCGGTACGAAAGCCGTCACAGTGGGGCGCCACGGAGAAGCCTCAATCCGATAGAAATGTCGTGAGCTTCCATTGCCGCGTTTGTCACGAATGACGGCCCGATATTCGCCGGCAGCCGCAAACGTGACGCTGATCGCGCTATCGTGACTGTCCTCGTCGTCGCCGGATGCCACGAGGACACCATCAGTCGTTCTTACCTCCAGAATTGCGTCCAATGGACTGCCAATACGTGCCGCGAACACCTCAAAGCGAAATTTTCCCGGAGTCACCACGAGGAATCTCCAGACGTCCGACTCACCTGGCTGAGACACAAGACCATTGAAAGCAAGCGGCAGCGCCAGGGGCCGTTCCTGCGGCTCCTGTGATGACTCTGTCAGCGAGGCGAATGGGGACACACGGAAAGGTATTCCCATTGGCGCTCGCGACCCGGAAGCTTCGGGAAACAGCCGGATTGTTGTACTCTCAGAGACAGCAGGGACCATGACGGTCTGGTGCCACGTTTCAGCTTCCCCCCGAAATTCCAGCGGCAACTGCTGGTCTGCGGAGGCCCCGGGTGGCCAGACCATGGCAGGTCGCGGAAACTCGCCGATGTGCAGCGCGTAACGATTGGCCTCACCACCTTCAAAGCTTGTTTCGTGAATCTGGATGACGTAGTCGCCGGCCGCAGCAGCCGTCATGGAAAGCCACGGGTCCTGCTGCGTTGCGAAGGTATCGTCGACAGACCTCAGCCACGTACCATCAGGACTGAAGATGTTGACGACGGCATCGAACATTGCACCGCCGGAACGAATGGCCTCAGCCTCCACTGACAGTCGCTGGCCCTGACCCAGCGTCACTCGAAAACAATCGGCATCTCCGTCGTCAATCGTGCCCACGACTGTCGTATTCAAGGCGATGGTCTGAGCTGTCTCGGGACTGTTGTTGTCTTCCAGTTCGGCCACAGTCGGCAACGCTGTCAGTGAAACGACCAGCAGTTCTGACAGGCCTTCGGGAGACTGCAATCGAAACGCCCGCGGACCAGGCTGTGCTGTCGCCTCAGACTGCAATAAAAGTTGCAGCTCGTTGTCGGACAAGGACGTGATTTTGGTGCAGCGAACAGAATCGTCATAGAATAGAACCTGCGAGACTCGCGCAAGTCCGGATCCGGTGACACGGATCGGGAACTCCGTCCCGCGTTGTCCGGCTGCCGGGGTCAGTCGTTCCATTGAAGGTGGAGCACCCAGAGCCGGCAGACCGGCCAGCAGGCAGAAAAACAGTAAAACCGTACGCAGCATTTCGGCACCCGCAGAACAGAGTAGGGAGAGCGGAATCGAGACTTTCAGGCCAGCAATCCGGCGGCGAGCTGCCCCTCTGTCACAATTCGCTGTGGTCGATCCCCGGGGGACATCAGACTGCTGTTGGCATCAATCCCCAGCAGGTGATAAATCGTGAATGCGTAGTCCTCGACACTGAGCGGAGCTTCTGCTGGTTCCGCTGCCAGCGAATCTGAGGCGCCATAGGCACGACCTCGCCCGATGCCACCGCCGGCCATTACCACGCTGAAGACTCGTGGCCAGTGATCTCTGCCACCGCCAGCGTTGATGCGGGGTGTCCTGCCGAATTCACTGGTAATCAGCACCAGTGTATTATCCAGCAGCCCGCGCTGATCAAGATCCGTGATCAGCCCGGCGAAAGCGCGATCCAGATCGGGCAGCTGAGTTTCAATGCCTCGGTAGTGGTACGAATGCGTGTCCCAGGCTCCATAGGTCACTGTCACAAATCGTACGCCCGCTTCGATCAGACGGCGAGCGATGAGGAAGCGTGCTCCTGCGGACGGTCGAATGATCGGTCCCCAGGGCTTCATCCCGTAAAGATCCTTCGTCGCCTCTGTCTCTTCATTCAGGCTGAACGCGGCTTTGGATTCAGATGAATCGAGCAGTGCATAGGCTTTCTGGTAGAACGAATCCATCGTGGTGACGGCATCATCCTGCCCAATACTGCGGAAATGATCATCAACCAGTGTCTTCCAGTCGCGACGAGCAGCAAAGCGATTGTTGTCGATGCCTGTCGGGTGATTCAGGTCGCGTACTGTGAAGCCGCTGCGTGCCGGATCAGCACCCAGTGCAAACGGACCAAATGCGTTGCTCAGATATCCGCTGCCCAGATACTGGCTGCCAGCGGTTGGGACAACGACGTAGGGCGGCATGGCCCCTCGGGGACCATACTGTTGCGAAACCACGCTGCCCATGCTGGGATAGACCAGAGCGGGGCTGGGGCGATACCCGGTGAACATGCTGTGTTCACCCCGCTGATGATCCACTTCTGTGTGAGTCATACTGCGGACTACAGTCAGTCGATCTGCAACCTTCGCCGTCTCACGCATGTGCGAGCTGAACTGCATACCGGGCACGCTGGTCGCGATCGGATCCAGAATGCCGCGATATTCCAGCGGAGCATCGGGCTTAGGGTCAAAGCTGTCCATGTGGGCGAAGCCGCCCTGCAGGTAGATATGAATCACAGACTTTGCTTTAGCCACGTTGGCCGAAACTGCAGCCTTCCGATCCTCGGCTGCTTCCAGTTTCAGCATCTGCCCGAGGGTCAGGCCGGCACCAGCCAGCCAGCCAGCGTAAAGAAAATCGCGGCGTCCGCCACGTGGTCCCGCGCAAATGCGTCGTTCAATTGTCATGACTGTTGTATCCGTGTTGCAGTTGACAGGGTAATGAACCTGAAGTGTGAATGCGTCTGTTAATAGAATTTTTAAGTTGGAGACAGGAAAATCAATGTCATTATAAAGTTATTTAAATGCGGTTTTCGGCAGAGTTAGTTTACTCAGCAGAGTTGACAGGCGGCACCAATCTGACGGCTGCAGGCAAACTATATTCCACGACCAGCTTCGGTCTCTGCTTCACGTCATCGAATTCGGATGAATAAAAGTCCCAGCCGTTGCCGCCGGTGTTCAGGAATACCCAGCCGTGATTGGCACTACCGTTGACCCAGATCTGAACTGTGTCCGTGACATCGAAGACAATTTCAGAAGAGTTGGCGGCAATTTTTCCGAAGGTGAAGGCGTCTTTGTGACGGCTGGCTTCAAGTCCGTCTGCAGAGACGCCTGAAATCAGACTGCTCCATGTTGCCGCGCGGTCGAAAGGGACCAGCATGCGATGCAGGTTGACAGTACTCCCCTGATCGAAGGCACTGACCAGCAGTCGCGCTGAGTGGATGGCAGCATTGGGTGGGATCTGGCCGGGCGCACCACCGATGATGGCGTCGAAACGCATCAGACATTGACTTTCACCACCGTCGTTGTCAGCGTCGGTGGAGGAGTTGGGATTGCTTTCGAGAATGGTGTGGGGTGCGAGGGCCCAGATTTCTGTGTCTACAGTGCCTCGATAGCCGTTGACGCCCTGCTGAAAAGACGCGGAACTGCGTTTGCCGATTGAGGCCGTTGGTCCGTCCTCACTCTGACACCGGGAGCTCAGCAGCAGTGACACTGTGACTGTCAGACTCAGTAGCAGCGATTTCATTATGGTGTTCTCTGTCGGGGCTGTACGCGGGTTAATGAGAAGCAGGGGAAAGACGGGTGAAGAGAGGCAGGAGCGAACCGTTTCAGGCTGCAGTTTCGAAGTTGGTTCACTCCTGCCGGTCAACCGTGTCATTTCAGAACTTCTGAAGCCTTTTTCGCCGGTTCCGCTGCGACCGGGGGACGCAGGCGTTCCGGAGTATCGGGGATCTGCTCCAGCAGAGTATTGGGTCCGGTGGCCTGTTTCGTGAGTGTGAATGCGTCGTACAGTTCACCCGCAGCGGTGAATGCCTCGAAGCTGAGTTTGTCACCGTTCACATGAATAATCTGGTACAACTGGGTACCTTCAGCCTGCCGTGGCATGAAGGGATGTCGCTGCAGGTTGTACATTTTGGGGCCACTGACCGACACGACATAGACAGTGCCGGTGAAGGTATCACGAGCGTTGGCACCGGTGTTGGCATTGGCGGCGGCGACGGGTGTTTCCAGGCCGGTGCGCCCATAGGTGTGGTCGTGGCCCTGCAGCACGAGGTCAACTCGGTGCTTGTCGAGGATCGGCTTCCACTGAGCTCGCAGTTCCTTGTTGTCGCGATCCTTCCCGGTTGAGAACATCGGGTGATGGAATGTGCAGATGACCCATTGTTCCTGGTTTTTGCTGAGCACGTCATCCAGCCACGCGGCCTGTTCTGCCTGTTTCTCGTTGCTGTTCAGGCCGATAATGCGGACTCCCTGGTAAACCAGTGTAAAACAGCTTTCTTCAAGGCCTGAGGGTCCGTTTTGCGGCAGTGTGAATGATGGTCGCCAATGATGAGACAGTCGACGGGTTCCGTTACCTCCGGCCATTTCGTGATTCCCCGGGACGGGGATACTGGGAACCATGGCATTCAGCCATGCACCGGCCCCGAACCATTCACCCCATTCCTGATCAGTTTCAGCATTGTTGATCAGATCGCCGGCATGGATCATGAAGGCGGCTTTTGGAGCATCCTGCCAGGCGCTTCGGATCACTCGTGACCACTTCGAGCGGATGTCGTTCTGGGCGTCCCCGAAGTAGATAAAGGAGAAGGGCTGGGGAGTAGCAGCGGCCGTGCGGAACTGGAACCATTCGCTCCACAACTGCCCGTCACCGACGCGATAGGCGTACAGTGTGTGGGGCTTGAGTCCGGTGAATGTGGCGGAGTGGTAGTGTGCGGGTCCGAGGTTTGTGGTGAGTGGTTCCGAGGCAGCGACAACAGTTCGGGCTGATGATTCGAGGTCCGGGCCAGGGTCAGCGACAGTGATCTGGGCAGCAGCCGCGGCGACGTCTTTCGAAGTTCGCCATGTGACCGACTGCGTCGTCGCCGGGTCGTCGTTCCACGTCAGCACAATGCGGTCTGGAACGCGAGTGGGCTGCCATGTGGCATCCGGCACGTTAACCGGTTGAATTTTGTCCTGTGCGGGGGCCAAAGCGCAGCTAAACAGCAGCGACATTCCGAGGCCGCGAGCGGCTGCAGAAGTCAAGGAAAATCGAGTACGAATCAACATGAGCAGGGAATCCTCAGTAATTGGAAAAAAATCACTCTGGAATTTGATTGACACTTGTCACTTCAGTCTTTGGTGCATTGCGAGCTGGACGGACTAACGTTTGCCAGCGGTCGGGCAGAGGAACTCGTGTGATCCAGTCACCTGGCGGGTGTCGCCAGAGTTGTTC
>CAXBSH010000085.1:0-17156 GCA_963977705.1 uncultured Planctomycetaceae bacterium | reverse complement strand
GGCCCCGTCCATAAAAAACACTGGGGATTTCAAGGGTGACGAGAAGTTTGTGCCCGGGCTGAAGCCCAGACTACGACTTTTGTCCCTCGCGTCATCCTTAGTTCGTTCCCAAACCCCTCGCTCAGACAATCCTTCAATAACCAGACAAGAAACTCATTCCTCAATTCAACACCGATCATCACACATCGAATCGCTGTCATCACAAATCCCCTGCCCGCGCCTTCTTCCCCTGCCCGCCCGCTTCCTTACGCTGAGCTTCCTCCGATGCCTCTGCTCCCACCAGCCGCTCACTCCCGCCGACAACTCCTCAATTCACTCGGCGCCGGCTTTGGATCCCTCGCCCTCGCCGGTGTGCTCGATCAGGCCGGATTGTTCGCTGCCAGCCACGCCACAGAGCCGCCTCGCAGCGGAAATCCGCTGGCGCCCCGGCAGGCCCATTTCCCCGAAAAAGCCAAAGCCGTGATCCAGCTCTGTCAGAACGGCGGGCCTTCGCAGATGGATCTGTTTGATCCCAAACCGGAACTCTCCAAACGCGACGGACAGCCGCATCCCGAACAGGTCGAAGTCTTCCAGCTGGGCAACCGCAATGTGCTGATGGGGACGCCGTTCCAGTTCGCCAAATATGGGCAGAGCGGTATGGATTTCTCCGAAATCGTGCCGCATTTGGCAGGCGTCGCCGACGATCTCTGTCTGATCCGTTCGATGTTCACCGAGAACAACAATCACCCGTTTGCCCTCAATATGCTGCAGACAGGCAAGACCTTCAATGGCCGTCCGGCGATGGGTTCCTGGATTGGATACGCTCTGGGCACCGAAAACCAGGACCTGCCCTGTTATATCGTGCTCCGTGACCCCGGCGGATATAACACGTCAGGAAAGATGGTCTGGTCCTGCGGCTGGCTGCCTGCGGTTTACCAGGGTACGGAATTCAGTTCGTCCGGCTCACCCGTGCTGCATCTGAATCCGTCCCGCCAGGTGACACGCGAGTCACAGCAGCGGTCGCGGCGTTTCCTGCAGAGACTCAATCAGGGCCACCTTGACAGTCATCCCGGTGAAACAGAACTCGAAGCACGCATTCAGAATTTTGAACTCGCCGCCCGGATGCAGCTGAGTGCCAGTCAGGTGCTCGATCTGTCCCGGGAAACTGCGGCCACCCGCCACCGCTATGGGCTCGATAACCCCGCCACCGCCGGCTATGGAACACGCTGCCTGATGGCGCGCCGACTCGTCGAATCCGGTGTGAGATTTGTTCAGGTGTTTCCGCCGCTGGACCCGTCCTTTCAGCCGTGGGACAACCATTCCAACCTGAAAAATGATCTCAGCAAAATCTGTGGCTATGTCGATCAGCCCAGTGCCGCATTAATCAGTGATCTCAAAGAACGCGGGCTGCTCGAGAATGTGATCGTGATGTGGACAGGCGAATTTGGGCGGTTGCCGATTACTGAGGGTGCCAATGGCCGTGATCACAATCGCCACGCCTTCAGTACGCTGATGGCTGGCGGCGGGTTCAAAGCGGGCCACATCCACGGCGCGACAGACGAATTCGGCTATAAGTCGGTCGAGAACCGCGTAAGTGTCCCGGATCTGCACGCGACGATTCTGCATCAGCTGGGGATTGACCACACAAAACTCACATTCGTACACAGCGGCCGCCCGGAACGGCTGACAGACCCCGAGGTCACAGGGGCTCGAGTCGTGTCGGAACTGTTGTCATGACAGGAACTCTGATGATGCACAAAGTGGCATCCTTAACTATGACGCGAGTGAATCGCATTCGATCGGATCGCTGCATCCGGCCTGGATTCTTTGTGCTGCTCGCTGCGCTCTGCATGGGTAACAGAGTCCGTGGTGACGAGCAGTTGTTCGAGTCGAAGGTGCGGCCACTACTGATCGATCGCTGCCACAAGTGTCATGCCGGCGATGAGACGAAAGGCGGACTGCGTCTGGATTCCCGCACCGCAGCTCTTCAGGGTGGCGATACCGGCCCGGCGATCATTCCCGGGAAGCCCGACCAAAGTCTGCTGCTGCAGGCAGTCCGCCATGAAAGCGGGGTGCAGATGCCACCGGATGGCAAGCTGTCGCCAGGTCAGATCGAGGCTCTTGACAAATGGATTCGCGACGGTGCGGTCTGGCCCGGTTCGACAACCTCCGTGGCCTCCGCAGATGACGAACCGCAGTCGATCGCTGCTCCAACTCCTCCGAACAGCGGCAACCTTGCGGCGGCACTCCAGTTGTGGCTGCGAGCAGATGCTTTGCAGCTGGCCGATGGTGAAAGTGTTCCCGTATGGCCCGATCACAGTGGCCACGGTCGGGATGTGTCAGCAACGAAAGGACTCCGCGAGGGTGGCGTTGGCGGGCCGGGCAACTTCGTGCTTCACAGTCATCTGCAGGGACGTCCGGCCGTGCGGTTCTCACAGTGGACCGGACTGGCGTCTTCACCGGGGAATCCCGTGGATATTCGCGGGGATGCCGCACTGACCATGACGCTGGTGATGAATCTCACGCCGTTCGATGGCCAGCATTCACACACCACCGTATTCGGTGTTGGTAATCCCGCTCATTCGGGCGACCCCGGCCGGCCACTGGCCGCACTGCTGGAAATCGACCAGACGCAGCAGTCGTCGCTGGATTTCGCCGGAGGCTGGGGCAACGACGCGGTGCTGGCGCCGGGGTCGTATCAAACGCACTTCGGCAAACCAGTCATCGTGACGATCATCAAGACGCCGGGACCGATTAAGGACACGACTCACTTCTACATCAATGGCCAGCTGGCCGCGCCACTCGATGGTCATCCAGTGACCGGTCGCGATACTGTGCCGGACTTTCAGCATCGTACGGATATCGGCGTCTTCCTCGGCAAGGCACTCAGCTGGTGCGGCGCGTTCCAGGGCGATGTGGGCGAAGTACTGCTTTACAACAGAGCACTCGGTGATGCCGATCGACTCGGGGTGGAAGCGTATCTGGGCGAGAAATTCGGTTTGTGGATTGATGAACAGCGAAGTGTCGCGAGAAAGCCGGTCTTCACCGAACAGGAAAAGAGCCATTGGGCCTATCAACCCGTTCGGAAAACTGATCCGCCAGGGGTGCGCAATGCAGCCTGGCTTCGAACTCCGATTGATCGCTTCGCGCTGGCCGCCTTCGAAGCACATGGCATAACACCGCCGCCGGAAACAGATAAACGGACGTTCCTGCGTCGCGTCACGTTCGACCTGACAGGCCTTCCGCCGACGCCTGAGGAGACTGACGATTTTCTGGCGGACACATCGCCCGCGGCATACGAGACTGTGATCGATCGTTTGCTTGCGTCGTCGCACTACGGCGAGCGGTGGGGCCGGCATTGGCTGGATCTGGTGCGATACGCCGAATCGACTGCCAACGATGCCAACGCAGTGATGGGGCATGCATGGAGATATCGCAACTATGTCATCGACGCGTTCAACAATGACCTGCCGTATGATCAGTTCCTGATCGAACAACTGGCCGGAGATCTGCTGCCTCCAGTGGAATCAGTCGCCGTCAACACGCGGCGTGTGATTGCGACTGGCTATCTGATGATCGGTCCGAAGGCATTGGCCGAGACCGATAAAGAGCAGTCGCGGCTGGATATCGTTGACGATCAGATTGATGTAACCGGTCGAGCGATGCTCGGCCTGACGCTGGCCTGTGCTCGCTGCCACGACCACAAGTTCGATGCGATCCGCGCGACCGACTATTACGCGCTGGCCGGGATCTTCCGCAGCACAGAGCCGTTTCAAAATGAAGTTCGCAATGCCACGATGTGGTGGGAGTTCCCGGTTCCGCAGGGAGCGGGAGCTGAACCCATCGTGGTGATGGCACCGAAGGAGGCTCAGCCCCGCAATCTGCGTGTTCACTTGCGTGGAAATCGCTTTACTTTGGGAAAAATCGTGCCCCGTGCACCGCCGGGAATTATTGAGGCTGTGTCACCGGCTGAGCACTCTGCCCCGATCATCAATCCACACCAGTTAAGCAGCGGTCGGCTGGAACTGGCTCGCTGGATCGCCAGCCCTGAAAATCCGCTGACACCGCGAGTGCTTGTGAACAGGGTGTGGCAGCTGCATTTCGGACGCGGAATTGTCGGTACTCCGGACAACTTCGGCACACGCGGGGAGTTGCCAACGAACCCCGTACTGCTGGACTGGCTGACGGCGCAGTTCGTCGAGAGTGGCTGGAGTATGAAGGCACTGCATCGATTGATTGTGTTGTCAGCCAGCTATCGCATGCAGAATCAGGAAACAGTTTCACACTCTGCCGGGGTTCCGCTGCAGGCGCAGTTATCAATCTATGCGGTGCAACGCCGTCGGCTGTCTGCTGAAGAGCTGCGTGATGCCCTGCTGCTGACCAGCGGACAACTGGATCGTGCAGCCGGAACTTCAGAGAGCGGTGATTTTCTGATCTCGAAGTCGGAGGACATCAGTGCTTTGATTCGCCCGAATCGTGTGGGTGCAGATGACGAATTCTACACAACGTTCCGCAAACGTTCGGTATATCTGCCGATTGTCCGTAATATGCTGCCGGATGTGCTCGCGCTGTTTGATGCGGCTGATCCAAATGGTGTCACGGCAGTTCGTAACGAGACGACCGTGGCGTCGCAGGCGCTGTTTTTGCTGAATCATCCGCTTGTGCTGCAGCAGTCCCGGGCATTTGCTGAACGATTGCTGACGACCGCGACACAGACCGAAGCGGAGCGAGTCGAGCTGGCACATCGACTGGCCTTCGGGCGCTCGGCAACTCACGAAGAACAGCAGGAAACGACGTTGTTTCTGCAGGCGTTTCTGAATTCGCCTGCACTAGCTGAAAAGTCAGAACAGGAACGTCTGCAGGCTGCATGGCAGGCGTTCTGTCAATCACTGTTTTGCAGCAATGAGTTTCTGTATGTGGAATAGTCGACGACAGATTCTGCAGCAATCGGCCTGTGGTTTTGGCAGCCTTGCTGCAGCGGGTTTGCTGTGCGGTGCAGCCTCAGCACCAACTGCAGAGAGCGGACCTTTGGCCCCGCGACAATCACATTTTCCGGCCACCGCGCGCCGTGTGATTTTTCTCTTCATGCATGGTGGGGTGTCCCATGTCGATTCCTTCGATCCCAAGCCGAAGCTGGAGGAAATGAATGGGCTTCCATTGCCTTTCAATAAGCCAAAATTCGAGTTTGGTGGTACGGGCAATCTGCTGGCATCTCCATGGAAGTTCCGACAGTACGGCGCCAGCGGCATTCCCGTCAGCGATCTGTTTCCGCAGATTGGCAGCTGCATAGATGACATCGCCGTGATTCGATCAATGAACGGTGCCGACTTTGTGTCCCACGGCCCGGCTCTCCTGAATATCAACACCGGCAGCGGCGTATTTGCTCGCCCCTGTCTGGGGGCATGGACCCTGTATGGTCTGGGCAGCGAAAATCAGAATCTGCCCGGTTTTCTCAGTCTGAGTCCTTCGCTGTATCACGGCGGCGCCCAGAACTATGGCTCGGCATTTTTGCCGGCCACATTTCAGGGGACTCGCCTTGGCGATGGCAGTACGAATTTCAGGGACGCCCGGCTTTCCAGTCTGGCGCCCGGCGAGGATCCGCAGCTGCAGCGGCTGCAGCTGGATCTGCTGAAAAAACGGAACCAGCGTCACCTGCAGTCACTCGATGCTGATTCTGCACTTGAGGCACGGATGGAGTCGTTTGAGATGGCCTTTCGGATGCAGGCGGAAGCGCCCGAGGTGATGGACATCAGCAGAGAAACGTCGCAGACACTGGCGGCCTACGGTGTGGATGCGGAGCCGACGGATGAGTTCGCGCGGCAGTGTCTGCTGGCCCGCCGTTGCGTGGAAGCCGGAGTGCGGTTTGTGCAGGTCAACTTCAGTTATCCCCGCAACTACTGGGACGCACATGGGGATCTGCGCAATAATCACACCACCAATGCAGCGCGGGTTGATCGGCCGATTGCGGCACTGCTGCGGGATCTGAAGACACGCGGGATGCTGTCAGAGACACTGGTGATCTTTGGTACGGAATTCGGTCGTACGCCTGCTGCTCAGGGTTCCGACGGGCGCGATCACCATCCGCATGCTTTCAGCGTCTGGATGGCTGGCGGTGGCATTCGTGGCGGTGTGACGTATGGTCAGACCGACGAGTTCGGCTATTACGTGACAGAGAACAAAGTCACCATGCCGGACTTCCATGCCACGATTCTGCACACCATGGGGCTGGATCATGAAAAGTTGACGTTCCGTCACGCCGGCCGCGATTACCGATTGACCGATGTGCACGGGCGCGTGGTGCGGGAGATTCTCACGTGAAAACGGAATTACGGGGAGGGCTTATGAAGTCTCGACACGTTCGCACGATCGCAACAGCGAGTCGATCTAATCTCTTTTGCCTTGCCATACTTCTGACATCCGCCATCACTACGGCCGATGATCCGGCGAGATCAATCGCAGTTTACAATCCGCAAAGATTGATGGGTGCTGCAGTCTCCTGCGAACGAGTGGCTCTGGGTGAACCGGACGATTACAAGCCATGTATCGCCAGACTGCCGAATGGTGAACTGCTGCTGACGGCCTTCCATCAGTACAAGCGGGATGGCAGTCAGGTTATGGAACAGACGCTGCTGTTTCGTTCAAAAGATGGCGGCCGGACCTGGTCGCAGGCCGAAAAACTGAATTTGCTCGGTCGCGAACCGTATCTGACCGTTCTGGCGGACGGCACGATCTTTATCACCGGGCATCTGCTGGCCCAGGACGTACGTAACCAATGGGGCTACACCTGCGGTTTTCTGCATCGTTCGATCGATGGTGGTCAATCGTGGCAGTCGACTCGGATCGAGTCAGAGTCGGTTCGCCCGGGGGCGTCCAACCATACGACGAGGAATGTGTTGCGTCTGTCTGACGGTACACTGCTGCTGGGTGTTGACTACGATGGCGGCAGCGGACCGTGGCTGATGTGGCGGTCGAAGGACAACGGTGAGACCTGGGACAAGACCGTTGCGTGCGAGCCACGCGACTTCAAAAGTGTTTACGGTTTCTTCGGCGGCGAAACGTGGCTGTGGCAGTCAAGGTCATCGCGGATCTGGGCACTTGTTCGAGTGGACAGCAACGAAATGCCCATCAGCGACAAACCGATTACGGCGAAAAACGATCAGGCCGATCACTTTATTCTGTTTTCGTCGGCTGACAGTGGCAGGACGTTCGATCGCATCCGTGACTTCGGCGACTATGGAGAAATGTATATGTCGCTGCTGAGGCTGCACGATCAGCGTCTGCTGCTCACATTCACAGTCCGTGACCTGCATCCGCCCCTGGGGGTGCGTGCTCTGCTTGGTACGGAAACGGAAGATGCTTTCCAGTTCGACTTCACCCACGACCGTCTCATGCTCGATACCCGCACCCCCGTCGGCAGATATCAGGGAGGCGGCTTTGGTCCCACCGTGCAGCTCGACGATGGCACGCTGGTGACTTCGTATTCTTATCGCGGCGACGACGATAAAACGCATCTGGAAGTCGTCCGCTGGAAGGCTCCGCAAGGACGTTGAAGGCTGTTTGTCATCCGTTTTGAAAGCTGGTTTTTGAACCTGACTCAGCTGCTGCATCTCGTCAACAGCGGGATATCTTCGGAGTACAATCAATGAAGTATGCACTGGCGGTTCTCTGCGTCTGGCTCACATCGCTGACGTTGTTGCCTGTGCAGCAACTTCGTGCTGACGAATTTTCCCCGCAGCAGCTGGAACTGTTCGAAAAGCAGATACGCCCGCTGCTTGTTGAACACTGCGTGAAGTGCCATGGTCCCGGGAAGCAGGAGGGGGGCCTGAATCTGGTTACGCGTGAGTCGACCCTTCAGGGTGGTGATTCCGGACCGGCACTGGTGCCTGGTAAGCCGGGCGAAAGTCTGCTCATTACAGCAGTCGAGTATCTCGGCGAACCCCAAATGCCACCGACCGGAAAGCTGACGGCAAAGCAGATCGAAGCGCTGAGGAACTGGGTTGAGTCCGGCGCTGCGTGGCCTGCCGGTTCGCCGCTTCGCGAAGGTGTTGCAGCCACACGCGGCTTTCAGATCACCGACCAGCAGAAGCACTGGTGGGCGTTCCAGCCTCGAATCACTGCTCATGCTCCTGGTGTCCGGACCGCCGAGTGGCCGCTAAACGAGGTCGACCGATTTGTCCTCGCAAAGCTGGAAGCCGCCGGGCTCGAACCGGCACCAGCAGCAGATCCCGCTGCCTGGCTCAGGCGGACGACATTCGATCTGACGGGCCTGCCGCCGACGCCGGACGATATCAGGAGCTTTACTGCCGAATGGTCGGATGCACCCGAGCGTGCCTGCAGCAGTGTTGTGGACCGTCTGCTGGACTCTCCGGCATATGGCCAGCGCTGGGCGCGGCACTGGCTGGATGTTGTCAGATACGCAGATTTTTACGATGCGAATCCAGCGACGCGCACGGCCAGTTGTGAACTGACGGAAGCATGGCGTTACCGCGACTGGGTCGTTGACGCCTTCAATCGCGACCTGCCTTTCGATCAGTTCATCGTGCATCAAATCGCCGGCGATCTGCTGCCCAGTCCTGCCGGCGATGAGATTTACCCTGACGGTCTGGTAGCGACGACATTTCTTTCCAACGGGGTCTGGGATCGTGGCGATGCCGACAAGGAAAAGATTGTCAGTGATATGGTGGACGACAATATCGGTGTGATCGGCAAGGCGTTTCTGGGACTGACACTGGAATGTGCCCGCTGTCACGATCACAAGTTCGATCCGATTTCCACAGAAGATTATTATGCTCTGGCAGGCATGTTTTACAGTTCGCATATCCTGAAAGAGCTGGGTGCGAAAGGGGGCGAGTACAACGTCAATCGCGTGCCACTGATTGGCCCCACCGCACTTGCTCAGCGGACTCAGCAGGAGCAGCGTCTGGCAGAAGTGACGAAAACACTGACAGAGCTTGAACGACAGCAGCGGCTTCAGCAATTGACTGCCGGAGGACAGACGCTGAAACCAGTCAGCTTTCACAGCGAAGCGGGAGCAACCGGGAAGATTACTGATGACGGCAGTGTTGTGGTCAGCGGACCACTGGCCAAAGACACGTACATCGTTGAGGCCATCGTGCCTGAAGGTATCAAGTCACGATACATCCGCCTGCATGCCCTGCCCGATGAGGTCCTGCCGGCCCGTGGTCCGGGTCGGGCCAGTGATGGCAATTTCGTGGTCAGCCGAATTTCGGCATCTTTTATTCCGCCGGGGAGTGATGCGGAAGCGTCGGCCATCAGATTTGTTGCCGCGGAGGCCGACTTTGAGCAGACCATGTTCCCCGCGGGAAGTGCGCTGGATACCGATTTGAAGGATGGCTGGGCTGTATCACCTCAATTCGGTCAGCCACACGTGGCTGTGTTTGAAATCTCACCGGAGACTGTGCTCCCTGCAGGTTCAACACTGAAAATCACGCTGGAGCAGCAGCATTCCGACCAGCATACGCTCGGCCGATTCCAGTTGTCCGTCGTGGAACAGCAGAACGCAGCTCCACTTGTGGAATCCCCTGCACGGCAGGCACTGATCAAGGAACGGGATACCCTGCAGCAGACGCTGGCGGTCCCGGTACCGCTGGCCATGGCGGTCACCGAAGGAGGTACAGCGGGAGGACTGTTCCCGGGCATTCAGGATGTCCCGATTCACATTCGGGGAAGTTATGCGAAACTCGGTCCTGTCGTTCCAAGACGCCTGCCGCGATTTTTCAGGGGAGAAAATCAGCCTCTGATTTCCGTGGGAAGCGGACGTCGGGAACTGGCTGCATGGGTGGCATCCGCCGACAACCCGCTTACGGCGCGAGTCATCGTCAATCGCGTCTGGCAATGGCATTTCGGAGAAGGCCTCGTACGGACACCCAGCAATTTTGGCCTGCTGTCAGAGCCGCCCTCGCATCCCGAACTGCTCGACTGGCTCGCCAATCGCTTCATCGAAGATGGCTGGTCACTGAAAAAGCTTCATCGCCTGATCCTGCTCTCGGCCACATACCGCCAGAGCAGTCGCGTTTCACGGGAACAGTTCGAGCAGGACCCGGAAAATCGGCTCTTCGGCCGTTTTACACCCCGCCGCCTTGAAGCCGAAGCCATCCGCGACACCATCCTCGCGGTAAACGGCCAACTGGACCTGACACCCGGCGGTCCGGCGGGCGATGACTTCAGCATTCGACGCCGATCCCTGTATGTCCAGACAGCACGCTGGCAGCGTGACAGTTATGCCAACCTGTTTGATGCAGCAAATCCGGATTCGTCGACAGAGAAACGCAGCACCAGCACAGTTGCTCCGCAGGCCCTGCTGCTGCTCAATCATCCGTGGATGCAGGAACAGACGCGACATCTGGCTGAACGACTGCTTAGTGACGTTCCTGAGGGCGATGTCGCTCGGATTGAGCGTGCCTATCAGCTGCTGTTTGGCCGTCAACCGCAGGCCGTTGAGCTTGCCGTGGCTCAGGCTGTGCTGCGGGGGGCCGACACAGCGGACCCAATGGCAGGCTGGATTGACCTTGCGCATGTGCTGTTGTGCAGCAATGAATTCATTTATCTTGACTGAGCCTTTTGTTGGAAGTGAGGATGTCTATGCAGGCCACACAATACATCGCACGGCGACAATGGCTTCAGCAGTCAGGCTGCGGGTTTGGAATGCTGGCCCTGGCCGGGCTTCTGAATGATTCATGCCGGGCGGAAGCCGCACAGGATCGTCGGTCGAATCCGTTTGCCATTCTGCCGTCGCATTTTGAACCACGTGCAAAGCGAATCATTTTCCTGTACATGCCGGGCGGGCCATCGCACGTTGATCTGCTGGATCCCAAGCCTCGTCTGCAGGTCGACAGCGGAAAACCGCTGCCGTTCGAAAAGCCGAAGCTGGAGCGGACGAAGACGGGCAATTTATTGCCTTCGCCATGGAAGTTTCAGCGGCATGGTGAGTCGGGGATCGAGGTCAGCGAGTTACTGCCGGGGTTGGCATCACGAATTGACGACGTCTGTGTGATTCGTTCGATGGTAGCGGACAATATCAACCACACTGGTGCGGCGCTGCAGATGTGCACGGGTGAGCAGGCATTTTCGCGGCCCAGCATGGGGGCGTGGCTGACGTATGGTCTGGGGACTGAAAATCAGAATCTGCCGGGCTTCGTCGTCGTCTGTCCGGCGCCTGTCTTCCAGGGGGCTCAATTGTGGGCCTCCAGCTTTCTGCCGAGCGCCTATCAGGGAACGCTGGTGCGTGATTTAAAGAATCCAATTTCCAATCTGGCGGTTGCCGGGGGTGTGGATCGTCAGCGGGTGCGGTTGGATGCTCTGCGGCAGTTGAATGAACTTCATCGAGGTGCACGTGAGCACAACAGTCAGCTGGATGCTCGTATAGCGTCTTTTGAGCTGGCGTTTCAGATGCAGCGGTCAGCGCCAGAGGCCTTTGATCTGACAAGCGAGACCGCCGCGACTCATCGTTTGTATGGTACGGACAAACCGGAGTCAGAGCTGTTTGGTCGCCAGTGTCTGCTCGCAAGGCGGCTCGTCGAACGCGGCGTACGCTTTGTGCAGCTCTTCGATGCGCCATCCAACAACGTCTGGGATCATCACGGCGGCATTCGTGAAGCCTTGCCGGCCCGTTGCCGAGCCGTCGATCAGCCGATCACCGGACTGCTCACCGACCTGAAATCCCGCGGCCTGCTTGAAGACACGCTGGTTGTCTGGGGCGGCGAATTCGGGCGAACACCGACCGCCGAGGGAAACAACGGTCGCGAGCATCATCCATTCGGCTTCACGATGTGGATGGCAGGTGGTGGCGTGCGTGGTGGGATGGTTCACGGAGCGACTGATGAATTTGGCTGGCACTCCGTGGAGAACAAGGTCCACGTCCACGACCTGCACGCCACGATGCTGCATTTGATGGGACTGGATCATGAGCGGCTGACCTACCGCTTTGGTGGACGCGATTATCGGCTGACAGATGTGCATGGAAATGTGGTGCGGGAGCTTTTGGTGTGATTTGACTGCGGTCAGCCGCAATTGAAGTTACAAAACAGCACAGAATTGGCTTGAAAAAGAGATTTCGTGGTCCGGCCTGCATGGTAGACTGGTGAGGTTGATCGTGTTGGTGGAGTGCGGCAGAAGTTTCCTGAGGGGCCATTTTGGGGGCCGGACATCGGGAGGGTGTGCGATGCCGGGGTTGCTGAATCGGCGTAAGATGTTGCAGCACCAGGGTGCTCTGGCTGCCGGTGCAGGTTTGCTTTCAGGGGCGACACCGATCGTGCGGGCGGCTGATCGTCCGTCGTTTGGTCGGGCCAGAAGTGTGATTTTTCTGTTCCTGCACGGTGGGGCTCCTGCGCAGGACATGTTTGATCTCAAGCCGAAGGCTCCGCGTGAGATTCGTGGCGAGTTCAGTCCGATTCAGACAGACGTCCCGGGAATTGAGATCTGCGAACATCTGCCACGAATGTCGCGCTGGATGCATCGTTCGGCGATTCTGCGTGCTGTGCATCATAAGGCGGGTTGTCACAACGAGATTCCCGGTTTTACGGGCTATGAATCACCATCCGGGATGCAGGAGCTGGACGACCGCGGGTTGCCTCCCAGTATGGGATCGGTCTGTGAATATCTGAAGCCGGAGGGTCAGATTCTGCCGGCCTACGTCAGCCTGCCGAATCCGTTGAACGTGCAGGGTGAAACGGGTCCCGGTCCGGGTTTTCTGGGGCGGCGTTACGCGCCTCTGGAATCTCGAGCGGTTCCTGAGTTTGATTCGGGTGCGGTGCTGAATCAGCGTCCCAATCCACCGATAGTGCGTGGCATTCCGCGTCTGGAGGACAGTCTGCTGATTGACGGTGTCAGTCCGAATCGGCTGGCTCTGCGTCGTGCTCTGCTGTCACCGAATGCTGGCATGCTGCAGCCGCGCAGTCAGTCAGAATTCGTTCGATTTCAGCAGATGGCGTTTGACGTGCTGACTGCACCGCAGTTGCGGCAGTGTTTTGATCCGGCATTGATTACCAGTGACGTCAGGGATCGTTATGGCAACACCCTGTTTGGCAACAGTGCATGGATGGCGACAAAACTGGTGGCGGCCGGTGTCCGTTTTGTGAATGTGATCTGGACGTGGTATTACGGTGCATATCCGGGCGTTGCGGACTATGGCTGGGATACTCATGAGCACAACTTTTCGATCCTGCGCAGCTACCTCCCTCAGGTGGACCGAGTGTTTTCGGGACTGATGGACGATCTGGAGCGAACGGGACTGATTGATGAAACGCTGGTTGTCCTAACCACGGATTTTGGGCGTACTCCGGGTGTCAATGCGACGGCGGGCCGTGATCACTGGATGCATTGTTATTCGACGGTGCTGGCGGGGGCTGGGATTCGCGGTGGTACGGTTCACGGAGCATCGGATTCATCGGCCGCGTGGCCTGTGGATGGAGCGGTACGCCCGGCCGACATTTGTGCAACGATTTATCATCTGCTGGGCATTGATCCGGACACGTATGTTTATGATCGGCTGAATCGCCCGCACAAGGTGGCGCAGGGTGGCGAGCCGATTCAACAGATTCTGGTTTAAGCTGAGCATGTTTTTGGGCACGGGGTGGAGGAGCCGTTTATGCTGTCGCTGGTATCATCGCATCGCGGTTCAGCACCGATTCCTCGGCGGGAATGGCTGCGTGTGGGTGGTCTGAGTGCTGTGGGTTTGTCGTTACCAACGCTGCTGGCTGCGCGTGGAGCGACGGCGGCGACTTCGTCAGCAGTGCCGGCATTTTCCGGCGAACTGGGAGCAACATTCGGGCGTGCGAAGAATGTGATTTTCCTGTGGCTGCAGGGCGGTCCACCGCAGCATGAGACCTTCGACCCCAAACCGGATGCGCCACTGGAGATTCGTGGTCCATTCAAGCCTGTCAGTACGAATGTTCCGGGGATTCAGTTTTCCGAGTTGCTGCCGAGGACATCGCGGTATGCGGATCGGCTGGCAGTAGTTCGTTCCCTGTCGACTCGAGACGACAATCATGATGTGAGTGGCTACTGGCTGCTGACTGGTTATCCGTATCTGACTGGAAGTGCGCGACAGATCAAGCCATCAGACTGGCCCTATTTCGGGTCTGTAGTGAAGATGTTGAAGCCGAGTGAGAAGCTGCCGGCATTGACTTCGGTGTGGATTCCGGATGCGATGCGATTGAATGACAACGTGACTCCGGCTGGGCAGACGGCCGGGTTTCTGGGTGCGGTGTGGGAACCCGAGCGATTTGTGGGTGATCCTGCGTTGCCGGAGTATCAGATTGAGGGATTGCGGCTGCCGGAGGGTGTGCAGTCAGTGCGGATGGATCAGCGGCGTGAAATGCTGCGGCAGCTGGAGGCTCAACTGCATGGTCGCAGTCTGAGTCATGTGGCAGCGTGGGATCGGCTTTCACAGCAGGCATTCGATCTGGTGACATCAGGAGAAGCGCGGGCGGCTTTTGATCTGAGTCGAGAACCTGACGCGGTGCGTGATCGTTACGGTCGCTACACGTGGGGGCAATCTGTGCTGCTGGCACGGCGGCTGATTGAGGCGGGCGTGCGTCTGGTGCATGTGAACTGGGCCCGGGATCCAGGCGACAATGCCGTCGATAATCCGCTCTGGGATACGCATTCACTGAATGCGGATCGGCTGCAGGACAATCTGTGTCCGCAGTTTGATCCGACATTTGCGGCGCTGATGGATGATCTGTCAGAGCGTGGTCTGCTGGATGAAACGCTGGTGGTGGTGATTGGTGAATTCGGCAGGACTCCGAAAATCAATGTCAATGGTGGTCGTGATCATTGGGGGCATGTCTTCAGTTTTGCGATGGCGGGTGCCGGGATTCGTGGCGGGCAGGTAATTGGTGCCAGTGATCGCGACGGTGCTTATCCGGCATCAACGCCGTTGACAGGTGGTGATCTGACGGCGACGATTTTTCATCTGCTGGGGATTGATCCGGGCGGTGTGTTTCATGATCGTCAGAATCGACCGCATCCGTTGACGAAGGGTGAACCGATAGCGGGTCTGCTGGGAGAGCGATTGACATCGGGTCTGCAGGTGTCAGAGGGGGATCCGGCATTTGTGCCACCGTTTGATACTCGGTTACTGTTCGACACGAATTTTCACAGCTCGCAGCCGTTGCTGCAGGTGGAGCCACCGAGTCGCACGAAGGGCTGGCGAGGCTGGTCTCAGCCCGGACTGCTGGCCAGAAAAACGCAGGCAGGTGTGGAATTCCGCTGCGGGGGTGAATCAGCGAGTGACGCGATTGTGGTGAACGCGGGATCGCGTGCTTTGCTGGCACAGGAAATCCGCAATGCGCGTGGCGGTCATTACTCGCTGCGTGTGCGAGTGACAACACAGGCTGGCTCGGCGGATGAATATCAGTCGATCGTGCAGCAGCTGCGTCTGCGGCTGGTACTGTTCCGTTTTTCGGACATGCGGAAGGATCCGCGAACCGTCTCTGAGCTGGCTGCTGTCGAGTTTCGGCCGGAATTCGGACAGGCTCGCGAATTCCTGCTCGATCGGTTCCTTGGTTCAACCAGTCCGGATGCCAATTTTGCAATTGGCAGTGGATTGGGAGTGCTGATGGCTGTGGAGGCGATGTCCACGATAGAGCTATCGAGAGACCAGTCTGAGAGGTTTCGGATCGTGGTGGAATCTGTGGACCTGCAGTTCCAGCCAAGGCAGCGGGATGATTCGGTGACCGTGTGAGGTATGAGGTGTGATCAGACGGCGCGGCCGGTGTACAGGGGGGTGATAATCTCGCCGTTCAGCAGGGGATTCGGGCGATTCAGCGGATCCATGACGACGGCATCATCGGGAATACCGAGTGCACTGAGCAGTGTTGTGCCGACGTCGGCTGGCGTCCATGACCGGGTGAGTGGCCATGCGGCGATGGAATCGGTTTCACCAAGTACTTGTCCGCCCTGAATACCGGCGCCTGAGCACAGGATGGAATAGGCGTGTGCCCAGTGATCGCGGCCGGGTACGGACTGGCCTGGCAGTGTGGAGATTCTGGGTGTTCGTCCGAATTCACCCATGACGAAGACCATGGTGTGTTCCAGCAGTCCCGAATCAGCGAGGTCGTCGATGAGTGCAGCGAGTCCCTGATCCAGTTGTGGCAACAGAGTCGTTTTCAGGCGACCCCAGTTGTCTACATGCGTATCCCATGTCTGTACGATGCCCATTGCGGCCTGTACGACGGGAACTTCTGCTTCAAGCAGTCTGCGGGCCAGCAGCAGGGACTGTCCGAACTTATTGCGGCCGTACCGCAGGCGAGTAGTTTCGGGTTCCTGATCCATGCGGAATGCGGTGGCAACGCGAGCGGAGGTGAGCAGTGAGAACGCAGCGGCCTGCTGATCATCAAAGGCCTGAGTTCTGGTATCGCTGCCGGGGCTGCAACCCGTACTGTTAAGCATCTGCAGCAGGCTGCGTCGAGTGGCCAGCCGTGTTTCGCTCATCTGTTCCGGGAAGCTGAGCGCATCAACTTTGAATTGTGGGTCATTGGGATCATGGTTGATCTGCCACGGATCATGCCGCGCTCCAAGAAACCCCGCGTGCTGCCCGGGCCATGTGAGCGGACCTTCGATGAAGTAGTTGGGCAGTGAGACGCCGGTGGGTACGCCATTGTTTGTCGGTCGTACGAAATTCACGGCGGAAGCAAAATTGGGGAAGTCGTGGCGTGATTCGACGCGATCGAGGTCACTGCCACCGCGCGGGATTGGAGTGGGGCGACCGGTGAGAGCGACATGGGTAGCCAGCAGATGATTATGTTCCTTATGAGCCATCGAGCGAATGATGGCCCAGCGATCAAGTCGTGCAGCAAGAAGCGGCAGGTGTTCGCAGATGGACACACTGGGAACGGCTGTTGAGGTGGCCTGAAACTCGCCGCGAATTTCTGCCGCCGCTGAGGGTTTGGGATCGAGTGTATCAAGTTGGCTGGGACCACCACTGAGCAGTACCAGCAGCACGGATTTCGCCCGATGCTGTGGGAGTGGGCGAGCTGCACTGGCCAATGCTGTCCGCGAAGTGAAGGACGGCAGAGCGAAGGCGGAGGTTCCTGCTGCCGCAGCAGAGATCAGGCCACGACGACGCAGCAGAAAACGAGGTTGAAGCATAGCTGAGTGGCCTTGGACCGGGGCAGGACCGCCAGGAGCGGATCAGGGTGGGCGGGAGCAACCGC
>CAXBSH010000084.1:0-17166 GCA_963977705.1 uncultured Planctomycetaceae bacterium | reverse complement strand
TTTTTTTAATGATACGGCGACCACCGAGATCTACACTCTTTCCCTACACGACGCTCTTCCGATCTCTGCACCGGATCCCGAACCCGACATTCCCGACACACTGCCGGCTAAGAACACATCCCGCAACTCAAATAACACACCTCCACCCTCCCACTCAACTCCTCACCGGCCATGGCGGTCCAGCACCAGCAGCCGATACTGCAATGGCTGCGGATCGGCCAATGGTCGCAGTTCCTGATCATAATGCCTCACACGCCAGCCACGCTGTCGAGCCGTCTCGACAAATTTCGGCGCATGCTGCCGACCAGCATCCCCAATCCAGACGACACCACCCGGCGCCAGCAACTGCCCCAACGCACCCAGCAACGGCTCATGGCCACTTCGCTCATACAACACATCACTGGCAAACACAAACTCATACGGCGATACCGCCGGAACATCCTGCCAGCCAAACACCAGCCCCAGACCACCGCACAGCCCGTTCCGCTCCGCATTCCGCACAGCCATCGACACGGCCGCAGCAGACTGATCCGAAAACGTGACCGATAACCCCACCGCTAACCCCGCCAGACCCACCAGACCCACACCACAACCCAACTCAAGCGAACGCTGCACTCGAGGCGCTGCAGTCAGCAGCAGCCGAGCCGTCAGTGGGGCCGCGGCCCACAATAAGCCCCAATAGGGATCCCACCCAGCCGCCCCCAAACGCTCGCCAGCTACCGCCTCCTCCAACAACTCCGTCGGCTCCGGCAGCTCCAGCTCAAACTCCCGACCACAGATCTGCACTCGCTCCAGTGGCACACACTCACTCCCCACTCACTCCCCACGCCCCGCTGACAAGCCCCACAAAGACGCCAAAGACCCAAAACGAAACCCAGCGACAGTTCCCTGTCAGAGTTGAAAACCCGCGAGATCTTCAGTGCTGAGTCGAGCTTGTTCGCACCGTCAGAACTGAGCCAGAAATCGCAGATCGTTCTCGTAAAACCGACGGATGTCGTCCACCCCGAAATGCTTCATACAAAACCGCTCAATCCCCAGCCCAAAGGCAAACCCCGAATACTGCTCGGGATCATAACCCACCGCTGCAAACACCGCCGGATCCACCATCCCCGCACCACCAATCTCCATCCACGAATTCCCCCACTTCATATCCACCTCCACCGATGGCTCTGTAAAGGGGAAAAACGATGGACGAAAACGGATCTCCACCTCAGGTCCCAGAAAACTGCGAGCAAACTGGCTGAGCACAGTCTTCAGCTGAGCCATCGTCACATGACGATCCACCAGCAAACCCTCCATCTGGTGAAACATGCACGAATGAGTCGCATCAATGGTGTCCGGACGATACACACGCCCAAGCGACACAATTCTGACCGGAGGCTGCACGGTCTCCATCGTGCGGATCTGCACCGTCGATGTCTGACTGCGCAGCAACATCGGACCGCCAGCGGCAGTCTGAGCACAGGCGAGATAAAAATTGTCCAGCGGATCCCGCGCCGGATGATCTTCCGGAATATTCAACGCTTCAAAATTATGACGCTCATCCTCGATCTCTGGACCATCCACCACCGTAAAACCAAAACGCCCCATCAATTCACGAAATTCGGACATCACCTGAGTAATCGGATGCAGACGTCCAACCTTCGGACGATCCCCCGGCAACGTGACATCAAAGTCCGAAACCGCCCGCACCGCCGCCGCCTTCTGCAATGCCTCCTGACGCTCCTCCAGCGCGACCGTTACTGCCGTCCGCACCTCATTGAAACGTCGCCCCACCGCCGGCTTCTGCTCGACCGTCGCTGTCCCCACCAGCTTCTGCAAATCCCGGATCCGGCCGTTCTTCTGACCCATGTACTCCACACGGACCCGCTCCAGACCCGCAGCATCACTCGCCGCACGCACGGCCGCCAATGCTCCCGATTCAAACTCATCAAATGCAGCCAGAATGTCCATCACCAGCCCCATAGTGAAAAAAAAACGAGCCAACCCGCGGGCTGGCTCGTCTGTCTACCGTTCGGCCTGCTGCCCGACCGGACCTGTCCACCTGTCACAAGACTCAGGCCGCTGACTTCGCTGCCTTCGCTGCAGCCACAATCTCAGCGAATACCTCCGGATTACGCACAGCCAGTTCCGCCAGCTGCTTGCGATTCAGGCCAATCTGTGCCAATGCCAGACCATGCATGAAGTACGAATAGCTGATGCCCAGCGCTCGCACTGCAGCCGTGATTCGAGTAATCCACAGGGCACGGAACTCACGCTTCCGCATGCGACGGTCGCGAGTCGCATAGGCGCGGGAACGAACCAGAGTTTCCTTGACGGTTCGCAACAGCTTGCTGCGACCACCAAAATTGCCACGCGCTTCCTTGAACAAACGCTTCTTCGCGCGATGACGCGCCTTACCGTAACGAACTCGCATCGAACCAATTCTTTCAATTCTTACAGGATCGGAAATTTTCTCGGCCAGGCCCAAAGACCCGGTGCAGCATCCCCACGCTGCCCTCTGAATTCACCGCCCAGTCCCACGACACCAGCAGAGATACCAGCAGTCGACACGCACGCAACAGACTAAACGCCGCTCACGCTGCCAACCACTCACCCCTTTGCACCCCCCGACAGCATCAGTCACACGAACATATCACCGCAGTCGTCCGCAGGACACACTCGAGACATCAACCGGAGAGCACAACAACGCACGACAGTGCAGAGGACACCCGCGCGTCAGAGTCTTCTTGTGAATCAGTACAATCGCCCCAGACACCACGCCTTCGCCTGCTCACATGCAGGGACGCAGAGCCTCTACGATCTTCTTCGCCTCAGCACCGTCAACCACGCCGTCCTGACGCAGACCACGCTTACGCTTCGGGCTCTTGTGACTCAGCAAATGCCCGCGATGCGCAGAACGATGCTTCGCCTTGCCAGACGCCGTAACCTTGAATCGACGCTTCATTCCCTTATGAGTCTTCTGCTTGGGCATCTCATTCTCCGCGGCCTTAAAGCCGCCGTCACACGTGTAGAACAGTCGTCAAATCAGCACAAAAACACGAAAAACACCACAGCCAAAACCAGCACACCTGATGCGGTGCAACTGATCCAACGAACCACAGCTTAACCGCCACTGTACCGCAATTGTACCACCACTGAGCCGTAGACTAACAGCAGCCTAACCGCAGACAACCACAACCACACAGAACATACAGAAACACGGAACTGTACTTTTGTGCAGTAATCGAAACCGCAGAGCCCACGAGTATAAGTCAGGAAGCCCCCAATTGTAAAGCACCGAAATTCTGTCGAATCCGGAAATTCCCAGAGGACGCTCTATCGACCAACCCCCACTCCACCGCCCAACTTTTCAATCCAATCAACGAAAAAACAAAAACAGCCCCCGGATTTCCAGAGGCTGCTCAGGTCCCACCCCATCGCAGGTCCACAATCAAACACTGATCGTCTGATCATCCCCTACGCTGCTCAATGCCGAAATCAACTGCTCCGTCAGTTCGTCCTGCCCCGCTTCACCGCTGTCCCAACCTGCCGACAACAACGCCGCGGGACGACTTCCCGACAGAACTTCCAGCAGATCCACTGCCGCTGCTGTCAACACAGGAGCCCCGTCGACAGGCAATCCACGCTCGACGGAAACCACGCCCCCTTCACACAACCGCACAGTCGCCTGGCAACCACCAGGGCCCGTCAGATTCAATCCCACCACCGCCGTCTCTGCCCCACTGCCAGTCGCCCGGCCTCGCAACAGATCCAGCAGCCAGCAGCCGACAGCCTGCACATCCGGCTTCCGCTTGCCCCAGCGGTCTTCGTTTCCGTAATCAATAAACCGATGGATGACCGTGCGATCGAGATCCGGGCAGACGATGTCACCCGCAAATCGCTTCGTGTTCGTCATGTCAAAGGTGTTGTCAGTGCTTTCGTACGCCGCGTACGTTTCAGCGTTGTCCTGAAACAAACGCTCAAACATCTTCTGGTCTTCACTGAGCACCGCGTCGTCAGCCTGTGGCTCAGGATCGCCCTCGTAAATCACACCAGTCGAATTGAAATACTCGCTGCACAGATCAATCACCTGACGGGATGTGATCGGGTTGTCTGGAGCCAGATGGTAGGTCAGACCACGAGCTTCCGGGGTCTCAAACAGGCGACACATCACTGCCGATACCCAGTCGACCGGAATCAGATTGCGAGGTTCGCGGCCCGTGAAACGCACGCGAATCGGAGTCTTTCGGCGACCATCCTCACCCAGCGGCAGCGATGGAATCAGCATCGCCATCAGGCGCAGATATACAAACAGTCCGTGATAGGTGTTGGTGTAACCAGTGCGGGAATCCCCCACAATCACCGCCGGGCGGTAGACAGTCACGTGCTCAGCGAAATCCGCCTCGCGAACCAGCTGCTCCGCCTCAAACTTGCTCTCTTCATAGTCGTTGCGGAAGGTCTGGCCAGCCACCAGACTGCCCTCCAGCACACGCCCCGCCTGCATCCCCGCGACGTAGGCCGTCGACACATAATGAATGTCCCGAATGCCCAACTCTCGACACAGCTGCAGCATGTGACGAGTTCCATCGAGATTGGTGCGCCACGGCTCTCCGGCACGGTCCTTCCCGAAGAATTCCAGAATCGCCGCACTGTGGATGATGCTGTGACAGTGCTTCCGTAACCATTCCCGGTCATCGTCCGACAGGCCAAAGCCCGGCTGCGAGATATCCCCGTTCAGGACGACCGGGCGAGGAAATGTGCGCTGATGCTCTTTCTCCCAGTACTGCAACACCTGCTCGATTCTGTCCCGAGCATCATTGCGGCGCGACCCACGCACGACCACCGCCAGCTGATGACCGTTTAATAACAGGTCTCTCAGCAAATAACGACCAACAAGTCCAGTAGCTCCAGTGATCAACGTATACATAGCACTCCCAGTCCCATCCTGAATACCGGAGATTCGATGCGGTTCCGTCAGACCTGACCCTGCCGGAAAAACACTTGCAGATCCCAGCATCCGTCACGCCACGTTTCACTGCCCATGCTGTCATGAGCCCCCAGAATTGCGACACTATTCAACCTGGGAAGCGATTTCGCAACGGTTTTCAATCACCAATTTTTAATCCCGTCGGCAACGGTGAACTGCCGCTGCCAGAAAACCCCCAGCCTACAGAAACACCCCAGCGCCCGCAAATACCTCACCCGTCGAATCCCGCTCAGCTCGGAAATTCCCACTGGAAAGCGAGGCAAACTTAAGCGGGTCTTCAGATTTCAAGCCCACACGACAAATCTCCCCTCAACCAGCCGATTTTGGCCCACCTCGCCCGCATTTCTGGCCCGATCGTCAAGCGCCGCACCGGCCGTCCAGACTCCCCCTATACCGCAGGAATCAACTTCCGCACGGTTTTCCTCGTCGAAAATCCCTGGCATCGCCCCCCATCCCGCGCATACTGTCCCCCGTCGGCCCCCACAGGCCTCCACAACCACCGCAAAAGACTGACCGCACACCCCACGCGGCGCTGACCCAAAGGACCACCCGATGATCTCTTTCTCCGGTGTGATTCCGCCCATCGTGACCCCACTCGTCGCTCACGATCAGCTTGACCCGCACGCCGTCGATCGCATCGTCCGCCACCTCATCGATGGAAATGTTGCCGGCATCTTCACACTCGGAACCACCGGCGAAGGACCCTCACTGCAGTACCGCGTCCGCTATGAAATGGTCGAACGCACCTGCGAAGCCGCTCGCGGACAGGTCCCTGTCCTCGTAGGCGTCACCGATACATCCCTCGCCGAATCTCTCGCGCTGGCCGAACACGCCCGGTCCAGCGGCGCTGCAGCCATTGTTGCTGCAGCGCCTTTTTACTTCGATGCCTCGCAGCAGGCACTCCAGGACTGGTTTACCCGGCTGGCCGACGAATCGCCACTGCCGCTGATGCTCTATAACATGCCCTCCTGTGTCGGCACCACACTGTCCATTGATCTCGTCGCCGCCCTGGCCAATCACCCCAATGTGGCCGGTATCAAAGACAGCGGAGGTGACCTCCGGTACTTCCGACAGCTGTGTGTCGAATTCCGCAAACCCGGTCGATTCTCCGTCTTCATGGGGCCGGAAGAACTGCTCGCAGACGCCGTCAGCTTCGGGGCTGATGGCGGCGTCTGCGGAGGTGCCAACCTGCTGCCACTCGTCTACACCGATCTCTACACCGCCGCCGTCAACGGCGACTCCCTCGAAATCCCCAGACTCCACGGCATCATCCACGACCTGTTCGCGTCAGTCTATCGCGATGAAAATGGACGCATGAAACTGATCCCCGGCCTCAAACATGCCATGGCCCAGGCCGGACTCTGCTCATCTGTCACCGCACCGCCACTGCAGGCACTCAGCGTCGAACACGCCACACGGATCGAAGTCGCCTTCGAACGACTGGCCGCTGCAGGAAAACTGCTGCAACAGACCACTGCCCGATAACCCCCTCAGTCAAACACCCCGTGCAGGTACCAGCGTCCCGTCTGCAGATCACGATACAACCATAACCGACTGCCGCCGCGAACCAGTACGACGTAATAATCCCGCTGACACGGCCGGTCCGTCCACCAACCGGTCTGCAACCGCTCCGCTGCAGACCAGCCCTCCACATCCCACACCTGACCCTCCGCCCGAACCTGCGGATACGGACGTAACTGCTGCTCCGCGGCCACAAATGACTGGCCCGGCAACGGCTCCACACCGTCCAATAACAGTCCAGCCGTCACGTCCACTGGTACCTCCAGCAGCCGCAACGGACGCGGCACAACACTCGTCGCATCCGGAATCCCAGCCCCCACACACCCGGCAATCACACTCCCGGAAGACTGTTTATCAGCCACACCACCCGCCCCCCGACGGACCGGCGTTTTTAAGCGATCAAGTGGCTCTGCCAGACCCGCCAGACGCTCCAGCGCACGCTCCGCCGCCCCCGCACCACCCGCCTGCATCGCATCCGGAACCGGCTCACAACGCAGCGAAAACTCAGGTCGCACATCCGCTCGCTCACTCACCCGCAACACCCGCTCACCACCCAGACGACCCGTCAAACGACTGACCAGCGCCGCCAGATGCTCAACCGGCTCCTCCGCCGTTAATGACTCCCCAAACAGACTGCGCTGCCGAGCCGGCGGAAGTTGCGCCGCCAATGCCCGCAATCGGACCAGAACGACCGGCTCAACAGCCAGCCGCAGATAACCCTCCGGTACCACCTCACCACCTGCAGCACCACTCACACCCCGTCGCTGCTCGTCCGCCAACAGATACTCCAGACGCAGGCTACTCACCTCACTCAGCAACTCCGCATCCTGAGTCGGACGAACCAGCCCCGCTGCAAACTGCAGATTCTCTCCACTCCCCAGCCGAAACTCACACTCCACACCACCACACATCTGACGCCGACGCACCAGCTCACCCGCAACCACTGCCGACAGACGACTCAGAACCCACATCAGATCACGCAACCCCTGCGCCGGTTGCTCCTCACTCCAGTCCGCCACGATCGGATCCCGCTCCGGTAAATTCACCAGATACTCCGGCAATACCCCACTCAACTGCTGCACCCGCTGAACCGCCTCCGCACTCAGACGAGACGGCAGATCCTGCACCGGAAGCCGCAGCAGACGTCCTACATCGCCGACACCCAGATCCCGCAGCACCGATACGTCCGCCTGCGGCAGACGAGCAGCCGTAATCGGCAGCCGATCAATCCCCGGCCGATCACTACCCACCGGCAAACATCGCACGCGCCAGCTGCCACTCAACACACGCGGATGAACCCCGGACTCCAACCCACTTGCCCCGCCCGCCACAGCACGCCACTCAGACTCCGACGGATCCCAGTGAGCAATCGCCCACGCCGCACTCACTCGACCACCTACCCCCACCACCGCCTGCAACCCCGCATCCGAAATCTCTCGTAATAACTCCTCCGCTAACTCACGCTCGCCACCAAACAAATGCTCACAACCCGTAATATCCAGCAATAAACTGTCCGGCAATGGCAACTCGTCAAGGGCCACCACGGGAGCAAACCGGCGAGCAACCTCGCCCAGCAACTCCAGCTCACGACGATCCTCCTCCGGATTCCACTCCACAAACTGCACCGATAACTGCGTCGCACCCGCACCAACACCCGCACCACCAGATGCATCACCCTGGTGCCCCGCAGCGGCTGACCCGGCAGCAGCCGGTTTCACACGAGCCTCCCGTTTGCCACCACGCACAGGACGAACCTGCGCTAAACTGCGAGCCTCAGCCAGAGGCAGACCCGGACGCACACCACGCTCCCACGCACCACGGTCAACCGCCACAACCGCCGGCCCCGTTCGAGCCGCCGGAAATAACTCCCGCACCAGCCGCCAATCCTCCAGTAATACACCCGTCAAACCCGCCACATTCCCAGTCGCACCACCCCGGCCACCACCAACAGTACCCACACCAGCATCCGTCCACTCCGCCCGAGTTCTCAGGGCCAACGGAGCTGCAGCCTCGCCACGATTCCGCAAACGCCGCGCAGCAACCTGCACCGGCCAGTTCGGAAATCGCAGACACAGGATCCTCGCTACCACAACTCGCACCCTCACAACGTCACACACACACGCACATCCACACACACGCGGCGAATCTGCCCTGACCCCAAACCCACCGCTCGGTCAATCAGGAACAGTCACCAAATCCGCCCATATCCTAGTTCGTTGCCCGTTCCAATTCGATACCCACCCCAACTTCATTCCCCATTCTCCAATGACACTCTAACATTCCCGCTGCCCGACACCACCACCCAACCGCCAGCGATCACCATGATGACCATCCAGCCCACACTCCAACTGCTGCTGCAGGCCATCCTGATTCTCACGGCTCAGGATGCACCCACAACAATCTCAGGCCCCGGCCCGCTCGAACCACCGGCCGCACTGCAGTCCTTTCAACTGCAACAGGGCTTCACCCTCGAACTCGTCGCAGCGGAACCACTCACCACCGATCCCGTCGCTGCTGCCTTCGACGAAGATGGACGACTGTTCGTCGTCGAAATGAACGACTACCCCTACACCGACAAATCCACCGATCTGCCCAATCAGGAACGCACGACCGATCTGCCGATCGGAAAAATTCGCCTGCTGATCGACGACAATGATGACGGACTGTTCGATCGCAGCACCATCTTCGCCCGCGACCTGTCATGGCCCACAGGCATCGCCGTCTGGCAGGACGGTATCTTCGTCGCAGCCACCCCCGACCTGTGGTGGCTGCAGGATGCTGATCGTGATGGAGTCGCCGAAAAACGCGAACGCATCCTCACTGGCTTCCGCAAACTCAACGTCCAGGCTGTCGCCAATAACCTGCTCTGGACTTTCGATCATCGCATCTGCGGCGCCGGTGGCACCAACGGAGGACTACTGGCCGGGGCCGCACTGCCCAAGGGCAGCCCCACGCCACTCACCATGTCCCGCCACGACTTCAGCTTCACACCCACGGGCCCCCCACACGACTTCCGACTGCTGTCAGGTGGAGCACGCTTTGGGAATACCATCGATGACTTCGGAAATCGCTTCATCTGCAATATCCGCAATCCAGTGCAGCACGTCGTACTGCCACTCGCTGCACTCAGTCGCAACCCCAGCTTCACGCCCACCAGCCCACTGCACGACGTGGCCGCCAGCGGTGACCAGCTGCCCGTCTACCGCACCAGCCCGCCGGAACCATGGCGCATCATCAACGCCGCCCGACTGACAGGGCAGGGCGACCCACGCATGCCACGCAGCGAAAAAAATGCCGTCGGATTCCTCACCTCTGCCTGCGGAGTCACTGTGTACCGCGGTGATGCATGGCCAGCCACATTCCGCTCACAGGTCCTGCTCTCCGACGTCGCCGCCAATCTCGTACACAGACAACAGCTGACACCCGCCGGCTCCACCTTCTCCTCACAACGCATCGATCAGAACTGCGAATTCATCACCTCCACCGATAACTGGTTTCGCCCCGTCAATTTCGTACATGCCCCCGACGGGACCCTCTACCTGCTGGATATGTATCGCGAAACCATCGAACACCCATGGTCCATGCCCCCTGACCTCAAGGCTCTGCTCGACCTGGAACGAGGCCGTGATCGCGGTCGCATCTACCGCATCACGCCACCCAACTTCCACCGTCGCCCCACACCCACGCTCTCACAAGCCACCTCAACCGAACTTGTCGCCCTCCTCGAACACCCCAATGCATGGCACCGCGAATCCGCCGCACGACTGCTGTTTCAGCAGCAAAACCCATCCACTGCCACGCTGCTGCACAAACTCCTGCACGATTCCCCCGCCGCACACGCCCGACTGCAGGCCCTCTGCAGCCTCAGTGCACTGGCACGCACCGATTCCGCCACCCGCAACCTGCTCGACAACAGCGTCCCCCGACTGTTGCAGGACAATGCCCCCGCAATCCGCCGACAAACGCTGCTGATCGCCACCGAACTCAACCTGCATGCTCTGCCCACTGCCATCACCGCCGGTGCCAGCGATGCCGCGCCCGAAGTTCGACTGCAGGCAGCTCTCAGCCTGCACACACTGCCACACCCCGAACAACTCACACTCGTCACAAAACTGCTCAGCGAAAACTCACTCGACCCCTGGATCTGCACCGCAACCCTCACAGCCGCTCAGGACCATGAAATCCTGCAACTGCTGTTGGCCATCCAGCAGCCCGCATTCCCCACGGAGGCTGCAAAGATGCCCCTGTTGCTGCAGCTGGCCGGCATCGTGGGACTCCGCAATCAACCGGCCGAACTACGGACCCTCGCACAAGCACTCAACCGCCTGCCCACAGCCGCTCGCATCGCCCCACAAACCGGTGAACTGCTCGTCGCACTCGATGACGGTCTCCGCCGCGCTCAGTCCAGCCTGATCGCCGCATGGCACGATCAACCTGACGCCATCGCATTCACCGAACAACAGGTCACCGCCGCTGCCCTGCACGCCACAGATCCGCAACGGCCGGCTGAACAGCGAGTCGCAGCGATTCGACTGCTGGCACTCAGCCAGCAACCCACACTGCTGCCACAACTCCTCGAACTCGCTGACCCGCTGCAGCCCGACCCCGTGCGACTTGCCGCCCTCAGACTGCTGCCCACCCGCCTCGATGCCGCCGCCGCCGAACGACTGGCCAACGATTGCCCACGTTCAACCACCAGCCTGCAACACGAAATCATCGAATGCCTCTGCAGCTCCACGGTCGGAACAACAACACTGCTCGAATCCATCGCCAGTGGACTCATTCCGCCCAGCCGCATCACTCCCATTCGCAGATCGCTGCTGCTGAAAAACACTCGCCCGGAAATCCGTCAGCTGGCTGAAAAACTGCTGGCTCCGGATCGCACAACACCCCGCTCACAAATCCTCACCGCATGGCAGGATACCCTGACACTCACCGGCAACAGTCAACAGGGACGCAACATCTTCCAGCAGGAATGCGGCACCTGCCATCGCATGGGAAACCTCGGCACCGATATCGGACCCAGCCTGCTCACTGTCAAACACCGCACGCCAGCAGAACTGCTCACTCAAATCCTTGACCCCAATCGCGAAGTCGGCCCGGACTTCCTGCAGTTCGTCGCCGTCACTCACAATGGCCAGACTGTCACCGGTATCCTCAGCACAGAAACACCCGATGCCATCACGCTTACCCGCAGCGGAAATCAGCAGACCACACTCAACCGAACCGATATCGCCGAACTCCAGGCCACCGGCATCAGCCTCATGCCCGAAGGCTTCGAACAGAAACTCTCCCGCCAGGACCTCGCAGACCTCATCCAGTTCATCCGCTCCGGCCCCTGATCCCCACCACCACCACCGAAACCCGCCACACCCCAACCGTAGCTTGGGCTTCAGCCCGAGACACCCCACACCCCACCCGTAGCTTGGGCTTCAGCCCGAGACACCCCACACTCACCCCACCCGTAGCTTGGGCTTCAGCCCGAGCCCCACACACACTCCAAACACAACGCAGCCAACACAACCTCACGCCGGTCCCGCAGCCACCACACTCGCATCCACCTCACCCGCATACTTCTCAAAGTTTGTCCGGAAACGCTGCGCCAACCTGCGAGCCGCCTGCTCGTAAGCGTCCCGATCGCGCCACGACAACGCCGGCTGAAGCATCTCACCAGGCACCCCCGTGCAACTGGTCACCACGTCCAGACCCATAATCGAATCACGCACAATCGCCGCGTCCCGCAACTCCCCGGTATGAATCCCATCGATGATCGCGCGAGTAAACCGGAGCGGCATCCGACTGCCGGTCCCATACGATCCGCCCGACCAACCTGTGTTCACCAGCCACACCGCCGCACCATGCCGACGAATCTTCTCGGCCAGCAGACGCGCATACACACTGGGATGCCACACCAGAAATGGACCACCAAAACACGGTGAAAATGTCGCCTCAGGCTCAGTCACACCCATCTCTGTACCAGCCACCTTCGCCGTGTAACCACTGATGAAATAATACATCGCCTGCTCAGCGGTCAGTCGCGAAACCGGTGGCAGCACACCAAACGCATCACACGTCAGAAAAATCACGTCCGACGGGTGGCCCGCCACACACGGAATCCGCGCATTCCGCATGTGCTCGATCGGATAGGCACCACGAGTATTCTGTGTGATCGACGTGTCGTTGAAATCTACGTGGCGATGCGCTCTGTCATACACCACATTCTCCAGCACCGCGCCAAACCGCAAAGCCTCGAAAATGTCCGGCTCAGACTCCCGAGTCAGATATACGGCCTTCGCATAACAACCACCCTCAATATTGAAGATCCCATCATCCGACCAGCCATGCTCATCATCTCCAATCAGATACCGCTGCGGATCCGCTGACAACGTCGTCTTGCCCGTACCCGACAGACCAAACAGCACAGAACTCTGACCCGTCTTCCGGTCACACGTTGCCGAACAGTGCATCGACAGGATGCCACGGTCCGGCAACAGGTAATTCATAAACGTAAAGACCGCCTTCTTCATCTCACCCGCATACTCCGTCCCCAGCAACACCACCTCCCGACGCTCAATACTCAGATCCACACTCGTACGACTGGTCATCCCCGTCGTATACCGATTCGCCGGAAACGCACCCGCATTGAAGATCACAAAATCCGGCTCACCAAATGTCTCCAGCTCCTGATCCGTCGGACGAATCAGCATATTGTGCATAAACAAAGCATGATACGGACGCGCACAGATCACCCGCACCTTCAGACGCTGCGATGGATCCCAGCCCGCATAGGCGTCCACACAGTAAACCCGCGATCGAGTATTCAGATAGTCAATCGCCCGCTCACGATTAATGCTGAACGTCGTCTCGTCCAGCGGAAAATTTACCGGCCCCCACCACACCTTCCCCTCCGACTCAGGATGACGAACCACCCGCTTGTCCTTCGGAGAACGCCCAGTCTTCTCGCCCGAATACGCGATCAAACACCCCGTATCCGAAATACTGGTCCCCGGCTCGTGACGAATTGCCTCCTCGTAAAGACCACTCGGAGACATATTCCGGAAAACTTCCCGCACAGTGATCCCATGACGCTGCAACGAAAACTGGCCGTCCATCACAACCTCCCCACTGGACAAAGAATGCGCACCTGCTGCACACCAAACGCTCAATCCTGAGCACGGATCACACAGACAGCCGGTTTTCAGTCCACAAACACAAACTCGTTCGAATTCAGCAACGCCCGGCATACTTCTGCAACCGCATGTCGTCGCTCAGATTCACCACGAGCCTCCAGAACTCTCTGTAGCAAGAGTCGTGCCGCTTCCCATTCATCCGCCGCCGGTTCTCGCAGAAGAATGCGACGAAACGCACCCAGAATAACCGGCCCCTGCCACTCCGGAACTTCCGACACCCCCGCCAGCAGCTCGCCGGATAACGCCTCCACACACCCGATCGTCTCCGGACTGTTCAACAGCATAATCGCCTGCGGAGCCACAATGGTTTCGTCCCGACGAGCACACGAGGCCGCAGAATCCGGCAGATCAAACACCTGCAGAAACGGAATCGGCAGACAACGCTTCCGCACCAGATACACACTGCGCACTCGAGTTTCCCCGCCACGCTCCGCGTACCAACCCTGCATCCGACCGTCGTCCTTGCCCTCCTCAGCCTCCAGAATCGCCGGCTGAGCATGCCGCAGGTCCTCTGCAACCTCCGGCCACCGTGGCGCCCCACCGGATGCAGCCTGCATCTGACCGGTCGCCTGCAACAGACAATCCCTCAATGTTTCCGCATCCATCCGACGCAGTGTCTGACGCCCCCACAACACATTCTCCGCATCCGCCACTCCAGTACCCGCCACGTCCACCACACGCCGATACGCCACTGATGTCAACAGCAATCGATGCATCCGCTTCACAGACCAGCCACCACGCACAAACTCCTGCGCTAACCAGTCCAGTAAATCCTGCTGCTCAGGACGAGCTCCCGTGTGGCCGAAATCATTGGCCGTTGAGACCAGCCCCACACCAAAATGCTGCTGCCATAGTCGATTCACCAGCACCCGCGCTGTCCACGGATTCTCCGCCGACACGATCCACTCCGCCAATGCCAGACGACGACCACTGCCTCCGGCTGCCGATCGCCCAATGACCGCATCACCCGGCCAGTACATCGCCGGAAATCCCGGCTGCACCTCGGCCCCCGGAGCACTCGCATCACCCTGACTCAGCACACAAGTCGCAGGAATCGATTCCACACTGTCCCGCACACCCAGCGCCCGATCATACGATCGCAACCGACCTCGCAACTTCGAAACTTGCCCCTGCAACTCACCCCGCTCCGATTCCGACAGACCATCAGACTTCAGACGCGTCTCAAGGGCACTGATCTCGGTGGCCACAGGAGCATTCGCGGCATCAATCTCCTGCCGCTCAGCCATCGTCGAAACCGTCAGCTGATCCTCATACTTCAACGATGCAAAAAATGCCCGCAGTCGATAATGATCCGCCTGAGTCAAAGGGTCATACTTGTGGTCATGACACTGACAACACGACATCGTCAGGCCCAGAAATGCGGCCGCCGTCGTGTTCGTCAGATCCGCCTGCAACTCAGCCTGCAGACGAGCCTCCTCCTGAAAAATCGCTGCCGTACTGTCCCACTGACCCAGACGCAGATATCCCGTTGCCAGCAACGCATCCCGATCCTGCTCAGTCTGCGGATCTCCAGCAACCAGCTCGTCACCCGCCAATTGCTCACGCACAAACTGATCAAACGGCTTGTCCGCATTGAACGATCGAATCACATAGTCCCGATACTTCCACATCGTCGGACGAAACTCGTCCCGCTCATAACCGTTCGTGTCAGCATATCGCACCACATCCAGCCACAGCCGCGCCTGACGCTCGCCATAAGCCGGCGAAGCCAGCAAACGATCCACCTGCCGCTCCCACGCACCAGGCTGCGTATCACCAAGAAACACCTCCAGCTCAGCTGACGTCGGCAACAGACCCGTCAGATCCAGAGTCACCCGCCGCAACAGAGTCCGACGGTCCGCCTCTCCCGATGCCACCACCCCCGCCGCATCCAGCTTCCGCTGCAGAAATGCGTCAATCGCATTCCCACCAGCAGGTATCGACGAAGGTACGTCCACAGCACGAGGCACACGCAGTGACCACAATGCCAGACGCTCATCTCCAAATGCCACTCGCACCGGATTACGCGAGTCCTCCCACGCACTGCCGATCGGCTCCGCGTCACTCTTTACAGATGCCACACGCTCATCATCCGCGAAGCCCGGAACCACGGCAGACGACAGGATCATAGCACCTGCCCACAGCAGCAGCCCACTTGGCCGCAGCCGGCACAGCCGCACAACACAACTCGGCTCGCTCTGCAGGGATCCTTGCAACATCGCCGCCTCACACAAAGAAGAAAGTGGTTTCGGCTGTCGTACGCATCAGCTTCACCCGGTCAGCTTCCTTCACGAAGTCCAGCCGATCACGCACCAGCGCCACCGAAGCTCCATAGGAATTCGGCTCCGTCAGCTGATACGGTGAATCACTGGCCCACATCAGACGATCCGGTCCATACGCCTCAAACAATCGACGAATCATCGGACGCAACTCGTCATGCGGCGGTTGCTTCTTTCCCAGAGCATAATACGCCGAAATCTTCACCCGCACTCGCGGATGCTTCGCCAGACCGCACAGCGCCGCGACCTCCGCGTCCTGAATCTCACCCGTCATGCCCACTCGAGCAAAATGGTCAATCACAACTGGCGTCTGAGCATACTTGTGACACCAACGACCGACAGACTCAAGATCCCCCGGATTGATCAGACAACACATGTTCTGACCAGTCTCAGCACCCGTCTTCCACATTAACTCCATTCCCGCACCCTGCAGCCAGTCCGGACGGTCCTGCCGAGGACCAATGCGGAATCCCGTGACGCCCGTCTGCAGCATCGACTTCATCAGCACATCCACGTGCGGTCGATTCTCATCAATCTGACCAACAATCCGAAACAACTTCGGACGACGCTTCCACGCATCCACCAGATACGAATTGTCAAACCCGTGGTAAGGATGATGCTGAATCAACACCACTCGGCCAATACCGTGTGGCCGAGCTGTCGCCAGCAACTCATCATCCGTGAAACTGCGCGGTGCCAGAACATCCACCTGCTGACCGTCCCGCAGCGGATACTTCGCCAGATCCGTCGTCCAGATGTGCGAATGTGCGTCAATCCACGGAGTCTTCTGCAGGTCAACCTCGTCAGCCGCCTCCACAACACCCGTCGACAGACCAGCAATCATCGCTCCCGCAACCGCTCCCGCTCCCATCGACAGCAACTCCCTCCGCCCCATCGTCGATTCACTGCGCATCACTCCGCCTCCCTCAAAGACGCTACCCAACCCAACCCCGGATCAACCACCCACACTCTAAGCTATCCCGCCATGAACCTCCAGTCGATTCCTAATCCGCAATTGAGGAAATGCTCGGCTTTTGTCGAACCCCCTTCCCCCGCCCCCACTCGACAATCCAGTTCCCCCCCGATAACGTGCCACTCAAACCACCAACAGCCTCAACCACAGCTGCAACAGCAGCGGCGACAACAGCAGCAGCAGAAGCAGCGGCAGCAACTGAAGCAACACTATCAACTGCAGTGCAAAAACAAG
>CAXBSH010000083.1:0-17387 GCA_963977705.1 uncultured Planctomycetaceae bacterium | reverse complement strand
AAAATATGTTTGGAAACACCTGGTTCGCACGCATTTCTTTCAACTGTCGCTTGGCCGCCTTCATACCTTCAATGATCAGTTCCGGGGTTGTCGATGACAAAGCCGCAAAGATGCCGCCACTGTGAAACCAGCGGACACCACCGGCGAAGATCTCGGACCAGTTGAAGTCACCGGGCTTCAGCAGACCGGCAGCTTCGTTGCTGCGGTTGTAGAATACAACCGGTCCACGAACGCCATGGCCCTGGTCACTGTAGACCGTAGCCATGTTGGGCCCGCGGACGCCATCGTGGGCAAACCGCTTGTAGTAAGGCTGCACACCCATCGCTCGAACACGTTCGTGAATCAACTCACCAATCGGATAGTCAACCATGGCTGTCGTAATACCGGTCTTCAGCCGGAAACAGTCCGACAGATTTGCAGCACAGTTGAATTCCCCACCACTGACGTGAATGGCACACTGGTTGGCCTTGCGGAAGGGTATCACTCCCGGATCCAGCCGGTGAATCAATGCGCCCAGTGAAAGGAAATCCAGAGCTCCGGAAGCGGGAATTGTCAGCATGAAATTGATGTCCTGATAGCCTTAAACGAGCACTTTGAAAACCCCGGCGGTGCAGCGATTCGACGGAGGTGGTCATCGACCGCTGTGTGCACGTATCCTAAACATGCCTGCGTGGGAATTCAAAACAATGAAGAACCTGGCCTGGACTGGCCAAAACTCGAGAAAAAACAGAATTTGCGGGGGCAAAATGCCAGGAAACCGGGCCTTCAAGCCCCTTCTGATACCGCCCCCGAACCGCCGGCTGAGCCGGTTGGGCGTCCCCGCACCGCTCCGATCAGCCGCGCCAGCTGCATCCGGGCATCCATCACCAGACTGAATCCCGCAGGAATCAGAATCAGAGTAAAGATCGTCGAAACCACCATTCCGCCCAGCACAACGGCCCCCAGCCCCTGGTAAAGCTCGCTGCCCGCTCCCACACTCCACACCCACGCTCCGTCAGCATAGATCGGCAGAGGCACCACCAGAGGCAGCATTCCCAGCACCGTGGAAAGTGTGCTCATCACAATCGGACGCATGCGAGTTCGCACGGTCTCACAGACAGCTTCCACAGGAGCCATGCCCTCTTCACGCATATAGTTCAGGGCCTGATGCACAATCAGAATGGCATTGTTGGCCACCGTTCCGATCAGAATCACAAACCCCAGCATGGTCAGCATATCGAGTGGCTGCAGCTGGAAGATATTCATGATCCGCAAACCACCAAGACCTCCGACAAGTGCCAGCGCGACGCTGATCATCACCACCAGCGGGTACAGGAACGATTCGAACAGCGCGGCCATCAGCAGATAGCTGAGCAGCAGCGCCAGCAGCAGATTCCACTTCAGGTCAAACCACGTATCTGCCAGTTTGTCCGCAGTACCCGCCAGACGCATCTGATACAGACCACTCTGAAATCGCGGCGTTTCCATCAGTGCCTTCTGCACCTTTTCATTCATCTGCAACATGGCAGCTTCCAGCGGAATCCCCTGTGCCGGAGTCAGCTGTATGGTGATTGATCGCTGACGCTCGGAATGATTGACCTGCTCAGGCCCACGACTCATCTGCACATCAGCCACAGCTGACAGGCGTACGGTCTGGCCGGCCGGTGTTCGAATCGGCAGATTCTCAAGGTCATGAGAGTGCAGCGCATAGTCTTCGTCGCCACAGATCACCAGATCGATCTTACGACCTTCATGCGAATACTCCCCAGCAAATGCTCCGTCAACCAGCGCGTTCACCGCATAGCCCAGTGAAGCCGTTGTCACTCCCAGCTCCGCACATTCCTCAAGCTTCGGCACCACGTGCAGTTCCGGGCTGGAAAGGTCCAGTCCGGGAATCGGACGCAGCTGATTCCCCTCGGGCATCGGAAACGCCGCCATGCTCATGCCAAACGCTTTCTGCGCCTCCTGAACCAGTTCCTCCAGATCGGGGCCGGTGATCTCAAGATCAATGGAGCGACCACCGGTCAGTCCGCTGTCAAACAGACTGGACTGGCTGACAATAGGAATCACACCGGGCTGCGAGCCCGCTGCCTGCGCCACAATCGGAATCAGCTCGCCCGCTCGCAGTTCATCAACCGCCTTGGCCCCAAGAAACAGACTGCGCCCCCGCGCTACAAAGAAAAAGTCATTGATCCGAGGACTGCCGGGAGCCGCTTCGCCTGTCCAGTATGGCGCCAGCTGCCGCTCAATGTTGTTCCCCAGTGAAATCATCTGATCGATATTATAGCCCGGCGGAGGCAGCAGGAAGGCAATCACCAGATTCCGATTGCCGTTCGGCAGATACTCTGTCGCAGGCCACAACAGCAGACTGGCCCACACACTGCCCGCACTGAATAACACAACCACCAGCAGACGCCAGAACCAGCTGCCTCGAGCCGACATCAGACGCTTCATCGTCCCGGCCAGCCCCTCATTCAGCCAGTGACTGACACGGACGAGGCCAAATAACCCAGTCGGACCAAAGCTCATGTCGTAGTCCAGAGATTCCAGCTTCAATCCACCCAGCAGCCAGACGGATGCCGCCGGGATCACAGTGATACTGACAATCAGTGAGATCCCCACGGAACAGGCAATGGCCAGCGAAATATCACGAAACAACTGACCAGCCTGCCCCTGCACAAAGATCACCGGAACAAACACCACAATCATCGTTAACGTTGCAGCAAGGACCGCCCCCCACACCTCCTGCGTCCCCTGCACTGCAGCCTCGCGAGGAGACTTACCCATCTGATAGTGACGGAAAATGTTTTCCAGAACCGTAATGGCATTATCAGCCACCATCCCCACCGCAAAGGCCATCCCCGCGAGACTGATCACGTTGATGCTGCGGCCAAACAGCTTCATGAAAATGAATGTGGCAATCACACTGATCGGAATCGACAGTCCGATGATCAACACCGTCCGCAGACTCTTCAAAAACAGCAGCAGAATGACCACCGCCAGTGCACCGCCCGAATACACGTTGCTCTCAACAAGGGCAGTTGCGGAATCAAGGTAAATCGTTTCATCATAGACCTGCTCCATGTACAGGCCCTTCGTTGCGAGAATTCCCTGATTCAGCTCCTCGCAGGCAATCCGCAGATTGCGACCGTAGATCCGAGTACATTCGGCCAGTTCAAGAGTTGAAATGTCCCCATCACCATTCAGATCCAGTTCGCGGCGCGGAGGCCCCATGATTTCCTTGACATTTGTGTTCGGTGCCTGCTGAGCATTCACGGCCAGCGCGTTCAGGCCCATCTGCCGCACGACTCCATCCGGCTTCTTGTAGGCAACACCTACTTCCGCCACATCACGAACTCGTACCGGGGCATTGTCTCGAGTCGTTATGATCGTCTCACCAACCTGCTCCGGAGTGGTGAACTGTCCCAGCGTGCGCACGACATTCCGCTGCTTGCCTTCCGGAATATCACCTGCCGAAACATTCTGATTCTGTGCCGCCAGAGCCACTCTCAGATCATCAATCGTGATCCCCAGTGCAGCCAGACGAGCCGGGTGCACCTCCACTCGAAATTCCTGCTCCTGACCACCGAACACATTGGCATTCGCAATCCCGGCAATTCGCTCAAACTCAGCCTCGATATAATCCTCAGCGAACTTCCGCATCAGGGCCGGATTATTGCGTCCCTCGGTAAACACCCGCAGTACAGGATACTGCTCAGACAGCAGATTGATCCGCGGCAGACTGATCGGACCAGGCACGGCCATCAGGGCCTCAAGAGGCTCTCTCATTGCCGGATCCTGAGCAATCAGGTTCTGCAGATCATCGCGACTGGGCGGAATCGGTTTCAGGATGAACCAGGCAATGGCTTTCGTACCGGAGTTGGCAGTGGAAATCACCGGCTCGCGAGCATCGGGGGGATAGTTGGGAACCTGATTCAGTTTTTCGGCAACTCGAGCACGAGCATCGGCGAGGTCTGTCCCCACAGCGAACTTGAGCGTGATCATGCCCATCGAATCACTGCTCTCACTGCGAAACTCCTCAAGCCCCTCCACACTCTTCAGTTGCTCTTCCTGCTCATCCACAATTTCCTTCTCAATCTCCTGCGCACTGGCACCGGCCCAGAAGGTGGAGATTGTAATTTCGGGCTCAGTAACGTCCGGTGTCAGCTGCACAGGAGTCGCGAGGTAGGCAATGCTGCCGAACAGCAAAGCCAGAATCACGCCGACTGTCAGCTTCACCGGGTTCTCAATGGAAAACCGAATCAGATCCATGTCCCACCCAACCAGTCTGCAAGCCTCAGTGACATCCCGCCGAAATGCCGTCGTCAACGATCTGAACAGCAAGTATTCTGCTGGAAACCGTTATTTGGGAGCAGCCCCTGCCGGGGCCCCACCCCCACCATCAGCGGCCTGCTTCGCAGGCTCCATAATCGAAACGGTCTGAAAAGCTCGCAATCGCTCGGCACCCTCGGTCACCACCTGCTGACCAGCTGCCAGGGACTCGCCCTGAACCTGAATCCAGACGCCCGTGCCAATCCCCAGTGAAACCAGTACCTGACGAACACTCAAAGGCTTGCCCTCTTCAGCTGGATTCACCACATACACGAACGCACCGCGTGATGTTCGCACGACCGAATCCTTGGGCACCAGCAGAGCCTTCACGGGAATTCCGCGAAATGCGGCTTCAGCCATCATCCCCTCACGCAACGCCGGAGTGGGCGGAGTCGTGCTGGAATCAATCTCGTTCTGAATTCGAATGATGACGGGGAAACTCCGCGAACCTCGTTCCCAGTTGCTGCGCGGCACAACAGCGGCCACACGCCCGGTCCACTCCCGAGCCCCCTCAGCCGTGGTCGCTGCACCTGCACCTGCACCTGCACCTGCACCTGCACCTCCACTGCCACTCACTCGCAAAGTCACCTCGCGACCCGCAGACACCTGGTCAATGTACTGCTGATCGATCTGCACCTCCACCTCCACCTCGTCCAGACGAGCCAGAGTCAGAACAGGCGCTCCCTTTGAAAGCCATTGACCAACATACGTGTGCTCTTCCACGACGAAGCCATCAAATGGAGCCTTCGTCAGACGCTTCTCACGCTCAGCCTTCAGGAAATCAACATGCTTCTTCTGAGACTCGAGCATCGAGGAAGCCTGCTGTTTCTTCTCTTCCCGAGCTCCCGAAGCCGTGCGCTGATAGGCCGCCTGAGCAGCCAGCAGGTTCTGCTGAGCCGCATCGAAGGCATCTTCGCCGTCACGCAGTTCAGACTGAGTTGCTGCACCGCGCCGGCTGAGCGCTCGCAGCTCTTCCAGACGGCGCTGTGCATTGGACGCCGTGACCTGCAGCGCCTGAACTCGCGCCTGCGACTCTTCCACGTCTTCACGCCGGGGCGTTTGAAGCTCCGCCAGCTCCGCCGCGCGAGCTTCCGTCAGCGCCTCCTGCTCCTGCAGTTCCAGATCCGTGGATTCCATCCGCAGCTTCGACAGCAGAGTCCCGGCCGGGACAAACTCACCCACCTCCACCGGAAACTCCGCCACGACTCCATCCGCACCCGATGCCACCACGCTGAAATGCCGCGGTCGCACATTGCCCGTCGCTCGAAATTCGGGCGATACGTCATCTTCGCGGATCACCTGCGTTCGCACCAGCGCCGGTGGAGCGCCAGCTGCAGCTGCAGGACCACCTCCAGTAGCGACCTCCGCAGACCCAGCATCGCGGCCACAGCCCGCAAGACACATAGACAAAAATGCCACCGCGAAAAACCGGGCAACGAATGAGGATGTATGCATAGGTCGCTTCTGCCGAAACAATCGATTTGCCTGTACGCTGCGGCACTCTGGAGGTCTGCTGCCTTCAACACCGCGCAGCAAAAAAGCGAGCTGCCAAAACAGCAGCTCGCCCACAATTCCCGAAACAACGGCCCTTCACCTGAAAAATCAGGCGGATTCAGCCGGTGCTACAACCTGCAGACCCGGAATGGATATGCCGGTGATCTGAACGCGAGTATGCTTCTGACGGTGCCCGGTGTGCCGACGAGAATTCTTGCGGCGACGCAACAGCTGGACTTCCAGCTTCGGGCCCTTCTCTGTGGCAATCTTCACCTGACCAGTTACCACGGCACCCTCGATCAGCGGAGCACCGATGACACTGGGACCGCCGCCGTTCGCCAGCAGAACGCGGTCAAAGGTGATCGTTGCACCCTCTTCAACACCTTCGCGATAGTCAATAGACAGGAACGAGCCCTGCTCTACCCGATGCTGACGATTACCGTCTTCAATCACAGCAAACATGAGTCAAAAACCCCAGCCGCAAAAAACCAAAAACAGCACCACAAAACACAGCTGTTCAGACGAACAGACCAAGGAATGCTGCCGTCAAGAGAATCGCGAAGTGTAGCGTAGATGTTCGGAATGTTCGAGTCGGAATCCGAAGAAGTTTCGCAGAAGGCTTGAGGAATTTGGATAGCCAGCCTGGTTTTCCTTAAAAATCCAGCGATTACCTCACAAAACGGTCCTGGATCCGGGAATTCCCGAGCGAACTTTAAGGACTGGTGATGATCAACTCCTCGCCCAATAACGGCTGATACCGGTAATAGACCTCCAGAGTCAGTGCAGCAAGGCAGGTTGTCAACAACCGTCCACCACTGACACTGTAATCTGAACGGTCGCGCGGAGCCCAGCTGCCCCGAGCATCCCCGGCCTGCTCCTGCCACGCCACCAGATCATCACGCAATCGCCCATTCCAGCGTTCCCACGGCTGGCCACCCCAGTTCCGCATCACCTGCGTCGCGAAATAGCAGTAATACAAATTATCGTAGGGTCCCTTCTTGTCCAGCAGCAGCACGCCCTGCCGCAAGTCCTTCTCACTTCGCTGGCATCCCAGATACATCCGGCTCAGCAGGGCCATCGCAGTGACCGAACCCTCATATGTCCGCTTCTGTACCTCATACCCATAGCGCCCCTCACCATCCACTGCCACGCTGTCCAGATATGTCGCAACTCCACGCCAGACCGTCTCTGGAACTGCAATCCCCGCCTTTTCAGCGGCTTTCAGGGCCATGACCTGGACCGCTGTGCAGGAGGTGGACCCGGCCTGCTGTGGTACATACCGCCAACCACCACCTCGAGGATCCTGTGAGTTGACCAGGAAGCGGACGGCGGCCTCGCAGAATGGCCGCAACTGGCGGTCACCCGTCATGCCATAGGCTTCACACAGAGCCAGTACGGCGGCTCCCTGCACGTAGTACGCATAATTGGGCTCGGGATCGTCGTCCCGCTGATTGAGCACCCCGCGCAGGTCATAGCCCGCTGGAACTGTGATTCCAATGCGAGTCAGATACTGCAGTCCTGCCTGCACCTGTATTTTCCACTGGCCGGATTTATGAGTGTGTCCGGCAGCAAGGAAGGGCAACAGAGCGTAAGCGGTGCCCCCGATCGGGTTACTGATTTTTCCGGGACTGGTGCAGGGACCAACGTCAGCAAAATCCCAGCTGCCGTCGGCTCGCTGGCGTGCTGCCAGCCACTCCAGTGCGCGACTAACAGCCGACTCACTACCAGCCGTCCCTCCATACTTCAACAGCATCTGCTGCCGCGAACCCTCAGCACGCGATTCTCCGAGCGATGCTGAGCTGGCTTTCCTGACGGCTGGGGTTGTACCGGCAGGTGATTCCGGCAGCGGTGGCGTTTCTGCAACAGGCTCGGCCGCAGCTTCCGAGGTTTCCGCAATCTTCAGATCCACCTCGGGTTCCGGCAGGGACTGCGGTGCTGGCAATTCTTCAGGTGGAGGTGTTTCCACGGGCTGATCAGTGGGTTGTTCCTGCTGCTCACCCGGCATTTCCAGCGGAGTTTCAATGATCTGGGCGAGGTCTTCAGCCTCCGCAGGCCCGCTGAAACTGGCTGAGAGTGGCGGCAACGGCAGCTCTTCAGTGAATTCCATGCGTCCCAGGGCCATCAGCAGCAGAGCCAGCGACGTAATCACCGAACTGATGGAGGCAGGCCGGCGTCCCTGCTTCAACCCAGCGACCAGTTCTTCAGAGGCCCTGCGAAGTCTGGGCCGCAGATCGGCCGCGTGAGCCTGCACCCTGACCCGCCCTGCCTGTTCGGTGCCTGCCAGTCGAACACGTTCAAGAAAGGCCCGCAGAGACAGGCGACGTCGCACGCGTTGGGCTGCAGGCTTTGCAAGCTGACGTTCAAGCGTGTGGCGAGCCTTCTGTTCCGAGGCCGCCAGTTCATCAATCGGTGTACGAGCAGCAGGCGCATGAAAGCGAGCAGAGGCAGGGGTGGCCGTTGGTGCAGGACAGGCCGTGGATTCAACCGCTGCCGGAGGTACTGAGGGCGCCGAGGGTGCCACAGCTGGTGGTGCAGACTGAACCGCAGGCGCAGTGGAAATCGGTGTGGGCGAGGATTCAGGGGCAGTTGGCCGTCCTTCAGCTGCGGCAAAAATCGTGCGGGCAGTTTTGCCGACCCCTGAACCAGAGTGCACCTGAGGTGTTGCAGAGGCGGTGGCTGCGGCAACCGGAGTAGCGACGCGATGGTTGTTAGCGGGAGGTATCGGGGCTGCAGTGGCAACACCGGAACAGGCTTCCTGCTCCAACTGCTGCGCCAGCTGCTGCATGCCGGTAACACCTCCCGCGACATGCTCCGCGAGCATTGTAAATTTTTCGGCCAGTGTGAGATATTGCTGGGCGAGTGCAGCATGGTGAATGGACGCGGAGGCCGCCTCTTCGGATCTTTTGCGGAGCAGATCCGGGCAGCAGTCGGGGTGTCTGGCAAGAGTATCCGGCGGCATGTATTTCTGTCACCAAATGCGGAAGACATGATATTAACACATGAGGCGTTGAATATCACCCTACACTAGTGCGCAGAAGTGGCTCCCGGAAATTGACCGGCGAAGGATTTCGGAAGGAATCAGGGGAATTCAGAAAATGAGCGGACAGTACCGATCGCAGCAATTCTGAGGATTCCAGGGGCGGGAGAGCAATCCGGGGCGCAGCGAGGACCGGCTTTTGTCCGACGCGTGAGGAAAATGCAAGCCGGCGTGCCTGCTGTTCCCTTGCCAGGCTTAGTGCCCGGAGTCGGCAACACCAAAACCAGACTCGAACAGGGCCGCAAGGGCCCCGACGGCCGCCACGGCATCCGCTCCGGATGCCTCAATGCTTAAAACCGCACCACACTCGGCACCCAACAGCATCAGATCGAAGGCTGACTTTGCATCCGCCCGCTTCCCGTTGTGCAGGAAGGTGATTGAGCATGAGTACGACTGTGCGCAGCGAACGATCTGCGAAATCGGATGCAGATGCAGTCCGTTCTGTACCGTCAGCGTCACATCTCTGCGCACAGATTGCGTAAGCTCGGCCATGATGCTCAATCAGGATTCGCGTTCCGACTCGTCACGCTCAACCAGCAGATCCCAGATGTCCGGGGTGGTTGAGGACTGTCGGAGGAATTTGCAGAAGTCGGGATTACGCAGATGACGTGAGATGTTTTCCAGACCCCGCAGGTGGTCGCCCGGGCGATCCGGCGGAGAAACGACCATGAACAGAATGAAGACGTCTTCACCATCAAGGCTGGCAAAATCAACTCCGGCCTGCGAAATCGCGACCATTGCTGACAGCTTTTCAACCGACGGATGCTTGGTATGCGGCACAGCCACACCGTTACCAATCCCGGTCGAACCCAGCTCTTCACGCTTGAGGATTGCTGCAATCACAGCCTCCTCATGCTCGGCACTGATTGTGCCGGCGGCCTTCAGACTGGCCACCATCTCACGAATTACGGCTTCCTTGTTGGTCGCCTTAACGGTTGGCAGGATCGCATCCCGAACGACAAATTCTGTCAGTTTCATGTTCTATGTATTCCAGAGGTAACCTGCAGACCTCGCGAAGCAACCTGCAGAGACGTTGTCCTGCATAACAGACCGGCAAACCACACTGTCACCGGAAAACTCAGGAAAAAGCCGTTCAACCAGCAGTTTCGCCCTTCTCTTCAGCCGCTCGAGCAGCATCAGAGACGGACGTTGTGTGCCGACGATCACGGTGTTTTTCCTTATACTTATGCACCTGATGTTCCATTTTGTGCAGCGCCTTGTCGAAGGCAACTCGAGCATCCTCGGCCTCGACGTGCGCTACAATCGTATGATAGCCCTCGATCTCCACCAGCATTTCCACGTCAACACGAGGCCCCTCAAACTCCAGCGTCACGTCAATCTCACTGACCGCGTCCAGAAAACGCAGCAGCTTTTCAGCCTTCTGAGTGATGTAATCACGAAGATCCTGACGAACATGCCCGTGACGACAGGTGATGGAAACCTGCATTGCTGATTCCTTGATAACCGGTGAATTTCCCGGACCTGAGCGGTGGATTCTACTGCCGAGGCTCAGTCAGGAAAAGGCTGCGTTTGTCAGTGTGCTGAATTCGGAAGGACTACTCCACCGTCCAGTAATCGAAAACGAAAGGCTCTTCCAGCTTTCCCCCCAGCATTTCCACGAATTTCTTATGCGCCGGGTGCGGCAGATACGCCTCACGGTCCGCCTCTGACTCAAATGTGATCAGGTAACCGTGAGTAAATCCTTTGGCCAGCCCTTCCGGACTGTTGTTGATCCCACGCTCAAAATCACGCACCTCCGGAATCTGCCGCTTCAGGTCCTGAAACGCCCGATTGATCTCGTCCAGCTGAGCTGCCGTGACCTCCGGCTTGTAACGAAACAACACCACGTGCCGCAAAACACGCTTCTTCGATGACAGCTCGCCAGCACCCTCCAGCATCCGCACCGACACAAAACGATTGCCCGCATCATTCAGATGCACCCCGTCCGTCGTCAGCACGCCCGTCTCGACGTTCGCTGTGTTGTATTCCCGCAGATAGCCAAGAAATGACGACCGCAGATCTACCAGCGTCGATTCAGTCTCGGCCGCTACCCGCCGACTGATGTCACAGTACTGGTCCAGCATCGCGTCCAGCTCGTTGCTGCCATCCGTTTTCTCCCCAATGACACTGGGAGTACACAGGATGATGCGAGCCCCGGCATCACGACACCGCCCCACCAATGATCGCAGCCCCGCTTCATAAGCCTCGGCCGGAGTCCCCCGACCATTCTTCGAATGCCAGACATCGTTGATCCCGATGTAAATCACAACCACCGAGGGCTTGTGCGAAAGTACATCCCGGTCCAGACGCTGCTGCAGGTCCGGAACCCGATTTCCACTGATCCCGGCACCAATCACCTTGATCCCGGAATCCGGCCGAGTCGCCTCAAGCGTCCGCCGAAACAGCGTCACATAGCCCGTCTCTCCCGCGCCCGCCTGAGTGATCGAATCACCCAGAAAGACAATCGTCTCGCCGTTCTTCAGCTGCGCCTGCGCCGAATCACTCATATTCAAACCCACCATCGCCACCAGAAATGCACACATCAACCGAAATTTCATGAATCTTTCCCCCCAACAACACGGCGTCCGCGATCTTCTGCTGCCCCACAGAGTCGCAAACCAATCTGTCACAGTCAACTCAGGCCAATTCCCGATTTCCAGCTGAAACCAGTTTCTGAAACAATGGACCAGAATTCGACATTCACGGGAAAACAGACAAACCACCATATTTGGATATTGAAATCCCCTTTTATCCCGTCGATGCTTTCCCATGGTCGCCCTCGGATCACGTTGCGGAGTCTTCGCTATGGCTTTGTGCCGCATTCTGCTCCTGCTGCAAGCCTTGACCATTGTGGCCACGTCGCCAGTGGTGGCGCAGGAGGACTTCGAAGGGCCGCCCATCGAATACAGCCAGGCTACTCCGGACAACTGCATCAGTCGTCTGCAGCTGCAACTGCAGGAACAGCACACGCAACTGCAGCACGAGCCGGAATTCGGGTATCTGAGATCATTACTGCAGGAGCTGCAGGTTCCGCTTGAGTCGCAATCGCTGGTGTTTTCCAAAACCAGTCTGCAGCTGCGTCGCATCTCCCCGCGTACTCCACGAGCACTGTATTTCAACGACGAAGTCTATGTGGGCTACTGCCAGCAGGGGGATGTCCTTGAGCTGTCGGCCGTCGATCCGGTGCTTGGTACCGTCTTCTACACGCTCAGTCAGCAGGATTCCGGTCCTGCCCCAGCCTTCATCAGGCAAACCGATAACTGCCTTGTCTGTCACAGCTCATCCCGCACAGATGGTGTGCCCGGACACCTTGCTCGGTCACTGATGACAGACCGCAGTGGGCAACCACTGCTGTCAGCTGGCAGTCGCAACGTCAACCACACAACCCCTGTGCCTGATCGCTGGGGTGGCTGGTATGTCACAGGAACTCATGGCGATCAGAAACATCTGGGGAACCTGATTGTCACGGAAGCGGAAGCGAATGGACCGATCGGCAATCACGCGGGCCTGAATCGCACAACACTGTCTGACCTGTTTCCGACCGATCGCTACCTGACGGGGCACAGCGACATTGTGGCCTTGATGATTCTTGAACACCAGATTCTGGTACATAACCGCATCACGCGGGCCAGCTTTGCAGTCCGCGAGGCGCTGCATTACGAAACCACAATGAACGCAGCTCTGCAGAACCCAGCCGGCACACGCCTTGAAAGTACGACCCGCCGCATCAACAGTGCTGCCGACAAACTGCTGGAAGCCTTGTTGCTGTGTGACGAGGCGCCGCTTACCGCCACCATCACCGGCACTTCCGGATTTGCCCGACACTTTTCCGCTTCCGGTCCGCGAGACAGCAAGGGACGGTCCCTGAAAGACCTCGACATGCAGACTCGCATGTTCCGCTACCCATGCAGCTATCTGATCCTTTCGCCCGCCTTCCACGCGATTCATCCGGAAATGAAATCTGTCGTTCTGGCAAAATTGCAGGACGTCCTGACCGGCGTCAACAACAGCCCGCGCTTCGCACATTTGTCAGCCACAGACCGCCACGACATCCGTGATATTCTCGCTGAACTGCTGCCCTGAACTGTCAAACGCCAGCACCTTTCCCCCGCAGGTGCAAAGTCACCGTACACCACGACCATCGCAGCCATGGGCCTCACACTGATTCGGTTTGGGTTTTTCATCAACCGAATTCTGTGGAGGGTGAGTCATGGTCAGAGGCATTGATGGTGTCAAGGGGCGTGCATGGGCATGAGCGGTTCCAACGATATGCAGATTCCCAGCCGACCGTGGGTGAGTTCTGTGCCTGGGCGGGCGTACCTGTCACTGCGTTTTATGTTTGGCGAAAGAAACTGGCCGGTGGTCAGCCGAGGTGGCGAACCACAGCGAGTCCGGGCACTGCGGAAGTCGCTTTGCGATCGAGTGGTCGACTGAGCCGGGATTCCTTCCTGCCAGTTCGTGTGGCGGAGAGGTCCGTGGCAACTGCTGTCGTGCCGGCACCCGCAGTCAATACCTCAGGTCGAACCGGGGACGGTGCCACTGTCCCGGCGACGCCAGCCTGCATCGATGTCCGACTGACGAATGGTGTCTGCAGCTTCGTTCCATGCACAGACGGAGGGCGTGTCATGCTGACCTGCCCGACTCATCTGCCGATTGACATCTGGGGGGCAAATCACGCATGGAAGACGGCGAGGACAAAATGCAGCCCGAGCATTCCTGCTCGGCCCCGTCCATTAAAAACACCGGGGATTTCAAGGGTGACGCGAAGTTCGTGCCCGGGCTGAAGCCCAGACGACGACTTTTGTCGCTTACGTCATGGAAGTCCCCGGCTGCAACCCATCGAAATCGACACAACGGCCATGGTCGTGGCAGCAGTTTCAAACATGCGTTGCAGATCCCCGATCAATCCGGCTCAACACCCAAAGCCGTCGAATGACACCCCGGCCGAGGCTTGCATCTCCACATGAATACTGCCGGCAGGTGAAATACATACTTCAGACACACGACTGCGCAACTTGCACACCGGAACCAAAGCGGTAGGATGCAGCAGCATCCTGCAGCAACCGCATTAACATCGGCAGACATTGTCGTCATCTCATCTGCCCTGCCCTGCAAAGTTCCCTCCATGATTCGCACGTGCCTCTGGCTTACCCTGCTGGCAGCAGCGTTCTCCTGCAGCACAACTGCAATTGCGCAGCAGACGAATGCTGCCACTTCGTCCCCTGTAACCGCCGCAGCCGACACCAATGCACTGTTGCGATACGTCCCTGACGAAATCCTGGTGGCCGTCGCTATCCGACCGCACCAGCTGCTGACAGCAGACGGTGTGCAGAAGGTTCTGCAGGCCAGCGAGGCCGCTGATCTGCCACAGTTGTTATCGCAGTACACCGCCAGCACTCTGGGACTGGATCCGTTAAAAATTGCGGACCTGCTGCTTGTGCTTGATGAGCCCACCGCCCAGTTGCGTCTGCCGCCAAACGGCAGTTCGCAGCTTGTCGAGAACGAATACATGCAGATGCATGCGATCGGGGCAGCGATGACCGCATTCTATGACGAACACGGCTTCTTTCCCGCTGCCGACGGCTTCGGTAAATCGAGGGGACGGCTCAGCTGGCGAGTCCACCTGTTGCCGTATCTGGAACAGCAGGAACTGTACAGCCAGTTTCATCTGGAAGAACCATGGGATAGCGAACATAACAAAACCCTGATTGAAAAAATGCCGCAGGCATTCCAAGTCCCGGGGACTGCCGACGCCGGCAAAACCAGCATTCATGTGCTGGTCGGTGAAGGCTTGCTGTTCAGCAGTAACGAGCCACCAAAAATCGAATCCATCACAGACAATCCCGACTCAACAATCCTTTCAGTACTGGCTGAACCGGGCACTGCTGAGGTCTGGACCAAACCCGGTGGCCTGCAGACAGACATGACGAACCCCGTCCGGTCCTTCGCCGCTGCCCTGCCCATGATCACAGCCTGCATGGTGGATGGAAGTGTCGCCGGTTTGAACACGTATGCCACTCCGGATCACTGGCGATGGCTGATCCGTCACAATGACGGCCACTGGCATCTGCCCATCCCGTGGCTGCCCGAGCAGGCTCGAGTCCCGCCGGCGCTGCTGGTCCGGTTCACGGAAAAGATCGATCAGCAGAAGATTCTGACCGCAATTCTTGGCAGTCTGCAGGCCACGGAAGTGCAGGTTGCCGATCAGCGCGGTTATCGCATTAACGCGATGAGCACCGCTGTCTTTCCCGACGATCGTACCATGCTGATCTCCAGTGAAGACAGTCTGAAACTGATGCTGGCACCTCGCGCTGCAGCTTCACGGCTGCGCCAGCAGCTGGAGAAAGAAATAGCAACGGCTGACCTTGTGGCTGTCGGTGATCTGACACGCCTGCCGAGCAGATCCAGCACAGCCGAGAATCAGAAGCAGCCCGCTGTGGCTGACGCTTTGCCCCGCGAACGATTCACCCTGCGACTGGACGTAACCGGAGCCTCCAAACATATTCTGACACTGAATATCGTCTTCGCCAACGACGATAAAGCGGAGCAGTTTTTTGAACTGATGCAGGAATTCAGCTCCGTCACGCAGCACGCAAGCCCGGAACTCAGTGAGGCTGAAACGCCTGAAGAAACCTCGCCGCTGGAACTGGTGCAGAAACTGTGGTCGCGGGGTTTCGTTCGTCAGGACAATGAGGTGCGTCTGCAGATTGCCCGACCTGCCAGTCTCAATCCACCGCCTGTCGCAATTCAGCCAATACTCAAAGCCATCGTCAGTGAATTTCGCAATCCGGAAATGCCCGAGCCGCAGGCACCACTGGCCCAGGCACTGGCCGATGTGGCACAGGCGATGTCTGATTTTCACAATGTCAACGGCTGCTTTCCCAACTGGAAAAAGTTCAAAGGCTCAACAGCAGGGCTGAGCTGGCGAGTGCATCTGCTGCAGGTCCTTGATCCCGATCTGTACATCAGATTCCATATGGACGAGCCGTGGGACAGCCCACATAACAGGACTCTGATTTCAGAAATGCCGGCGGCTTTTCGAACACCGGGAGTGAACGAGCGTGGGAAAACCAGTCTGCATGTGTTCCTTGGTCCCAACACGATCTGTGGTGCCGATGACACGTACTCTGCGGACGACCTCAGTGCTCCGGTTCAGAGTCTGCTGGCATTTGTTGCAGGTCCCGAGACGGCTGAAATCTGGACAAAGCCAGCGGGCCTGAAATACGACGCTGCAGACCCGATCAAAAGTCTGGGGCAGTTTGGCGAGACCCTGCAGGCTGTGGGAACCAATGGCGAGGTTGTGCAGTTGGAGCGAACAATGGACCCGTCGGAACTGCGCGGGTTTATCGAACGACAGCAGGCCGATTGATTGTGCCACTGGCATTCCGGGCACTGCTGAATCGCTCAACCACATAGCAAATCAACAACCAACTGAGGAATGAGGAATGCCCACTGATGCAGGCCCTCCCCCGGGACCACCGAGCACCAGCTCGGTGACGGTAATCCACGTCCGTGCGGCTCGGCAGGAGCCTTGCCTCCCAAGGGGAACTTCGCGTGCGTTGATCACTGATCACTGATCACTGACCACTGACCACTGACCACTGACCACTGACCACTGATCACTGATCACTGATCCCTGATCCCAGCACGAGGTTTTCGGGCTGACTGGCAACCATCTGGCGAGCGGCGGGCAGATCGGCGGGGTCTGCAAAGCGGCGACGGCCAGCGGCGATCAGAGCGATGATGATGGCTGTCTGCAGAATCACTTTCAAATCGCCTGCAAGGCTGTGTCGACGGACATACAGCAGATCGATCGCCAGTTTGATTGGCAGCAGGCTCTGCACATAGGCGCGAACCGGGTCATCCGCACTGACGTGCTGTTCGCCATGAGTGTAATAGTAGAGGCTGCCGGGACTGCTGAGTCCTGGCGGTACCAGCAGCGTTTCCATGCCCAGTGGCCCGTAGTGCTGCTCCACGATCAGGGGATCTTCCGGACGTGGTCCGACAATTGACATGTCGCCCAGCAGGACATTCCACAGCTGCGGCAACTCATCGATTTTCAACGCCCGCAGGACTCGCCCCGCAAAAAACACTCGCGCATCCCGATGGGCTGTGATCACGCTGCCCTGTTGCGGAGTCACTCGCATGGTTCGGAATTTGAACATTGTGAAGGGGCGTCCGCCGACTCCACAGCGCCGTGCGCGGTACAGCACAGGTCCGGGATCTGAGCAGTACACAAAACAGGCTGCAGCCGCGAAAACGGGGATCAGCAGCAGCAGCCCCACGGCAGCCGCCAGAATGTCAAACAGTCGTTTTGCCATCAGCTGCACACTCGCCTTTTCTCAACCCACTGGCCCATTTCCACCGGCATTGCTGTCAATCACTGCAGTGTAGGGGCCTGCCCCAATCCTCGAAAGCAGACTTCTGCGGGACTGCGGAGAGAATTTTTCGGCCGTGTGGCTACAATCTGCCGCTGAATTCCAGAAATCCCCAGATCGGAAGAGCGTCGTGTAGGGAAAGAGTGTAGATCTCGGTGGTCGCCGTA
>CAXBSH010000082.1:0-17434 GCA_963977705.1 uncultured Planctomycetaceae bacterium | reverse complement strand
TGGCTTCATCACGCAGGACGGCGGTGGTGAGGACGTCTTCTGCCACCACACGGCCATCCAGAGCGACGGCTTCCGCACCCTGAAGGAGGGGCAGCGGGTGGAGTTCGAGGTGAAGAAGGGGCCGAAGGGTCTTCAGGCCGCCAACGTCAAGCCGCTGTAGGATACCGGGCGAGGCGTTCACCGAAGGCCCGGCCCGACGCCGGGCCTTCTCGTTTGACGGGCCGCGAGGCCCCAGCCTCCGCGAGGTCCCATGGTCTTCAACCCGGGTTCGACGAAGCGACTGAAGGAAGCCGCGCGCCGCGAGAAGCAGGCGCGCAAGCTGTTCGAGGAGATACGCACCGGCGCCGACCTGCGCACCGACGCCGACGTCGGCGACGCCGCAGCCTGAGGTGCTGCCCCGTCCCCGGGGCCTGCGCCACCCATGCCGCCCCCCATGCCGCCGGGGCTGCCGCTCATGCCGCCGCCCATGCCACCCATGCCACCCATGCCACCCATGCCGCCCATGCCGCCCATACCACCCATGCCGCCCATGCCACCGCCCATGCCACCCATCCCCATGCCACCACCCAGCTGCTTCAGCACCTGCACGGCTACAAAGGACTTGGGAAGATCAACGGTCAGCGTCTGGTCAGTGTTGTTTGTGATGAAGACAAAGCCACCACGAGAATCGTTGGCGACGATCTTCGTCTCCAGACGACCCTCTTCCATGCCGCTGAACAATTCCACTCGCTCAGCTGATGCATCAAATTTCGGGTTCATTACCAGCGAACGCTTGTTGTTGCCCGACTTCGGGTCCGCCATACCCGACGACGCTGATAACAGCACGCCGGCCAGAGCGGCCATTCCGACCAACAACCTCATTGCCGACCGACGAGTACTCATCTGAAAAACTCCTGAACCGCTATGGATCCGTCGTCACCCAGTCGCTGTGAGCCGGTCACTGTAACCGGTGGACTGCGTCGTCCAGTGAAAACGGAGAGCTTTGTAAAACCTACGGACAGTTTATCGAGGTTTTTCGGCAAGTCACAACAAAAAAGCCCGCCGAACGGCAGCAAGTGGCATTTTCCGGCGGTGAAGGCAGGGATGAGACCGGACCGGAAAAATCCACCGGTTTTCCCTTCCTGCACCATTCCGAACACTGCAAAAACTTGTTTTTTTGCAGGGATTACACCGGTTCTGCCAGCTTTCCGCCCTGGGAAATGCTCAACAAAACTGCCGGATTTTCAGACTGCACCTGAATTTCTCAAAACACCGGCCGCTGTGTGCTCAGCCAAATCCGCAATCATTTCCTGAATTGACTCAGCGACCGCCTCACGCCATTTTCCCTCCCCAAACTTCTCCTGATATCCCGGACGACGCCACGCAAAATTGATTCCTCGTGAACTATTGACCACTGCTCCCAGCCCGTCCGCTGCAAAAGCCGCCGCCGCGTCCGCTGAAGTCCCGCCCTGACTTCCATAGCCCGGAACCAACAACGGCACTCGTGGCATCAGTGCTCGCAGCTCCTGCAGCTGCTGTGGCCATGTCGCCCCTACCACCGCTCCCACACTCCCGTAGTCCTCGCCCTCAGCGCGATACTTGTCTGCAGCGCGAGCAACCGCGAGAGCGACTGCGGTGTACATGGAAGTGCCTTCGGTCAGCCGGTCCTGGAATTCGGCCGCTCCGGGATTACTGGTTCGCACCAGCACATACAGTCCCGCACCGCGTTGTTGTGCGAGGCTGGCAAAGGGCTCCAGCGTATCGCCGCCGAGGTACGGGTTGACTGTCAGGGCATCGGCCGGCCATGCTGCGGCGTCCGGATCGGCACCGGCCAGCCAGCCGGCAGCATACGCTTCGGCGGTCGTCCCGATATCACCGCGCTTCGCATCAGCAATCACCAGCAGTCCCAGTTTGCGGGCAGCACGCATGACAGTCTGCAGGGCCTGCATTCCGGCCACACCGTGCTGTTCGAAGAACGCGACCTGCGGTTTCACGACCGCCACATGCGGCGCGGCAATTTCAAGGATCTCGAGGGAAAATCGTTCGAAGCCGCGAGCGATGATCTCTGACTGGTTACCGCCGGCAGCCGTCGCTTGCTGGCGAATTTCTGCGGGCAGCCAGTCCCAGCGGGGGTCGATTCCGATCAGTGCTGGTGTTCTTTTTCGCTGAATCTGCTGGTGCAGCCGGGTTGCAAAACCTGTCATGGCCTGTCCCTGTAAGTCCTGTGTTCTGCCAAATCGTCGTCAAACCGCCCAGAATAGATGTCGCGTCGGCTTTGTCAAACTTGCCATGATCCTTTGCCGGAGCTGTCGCTTTTCTGATCAGACCGGTTGCAGCATGGCGTGGGAATCCTAAACTGCGCAGGATCGGAGGTTTGCGAAGATGGAGGAGTGTCGATGAAGGGAACTTCCAGCGGGACTATGGGCCCTTTGCTGCACGGCGGGCTGCAAGGCGTGTTGCGCTGTCTGCTGGTCGTGGCGTCATGCCTTGTCGCCAGTGGCGTGGTGCTGCTGCCGACCGTCGTGCGCGCTCAGTCGGACTCAGGCGAATTTCCGCCCCTCGATCGCATGCCCTTTTCGGATCGCTTGCCGGGGTCTGCCGATCGTCAGGATCCCGCTCGCCCGTTTCCTCGCGACAACGATCCGGATGCTCCGCTTCTGGACGATCGTCTGCCCCGGGATCCTCGCGACCCTATGGACCAGCCACTGGACGACGATCCTGCGATGTCACCGTTGCCTGTGCCGGCCACACCGGAAGCGATCGCGGGGATTGATCGGACGCATCTGGACTGGACGATTCAGCGAGTGTCGGCGGTGGACCTGGAGGTCGGGCGTTCGTGGAGTTTTGAGCATGGTGCGGCGTCGATGACGTCCGCCGAGGAGTCGGATTATGCCGAATTGATTCGCATGGCGGTGAACCGTCGGCGTTTGATTACGACGGGAGTGGCTGATGGGGTTGGTTCAGAGAGTGTCTGGCAGTCCGCATTTTATCGGTTTGAGCAGGTGCGTCGTCAGGCGTGGGCGCAGGGCAATCTGACTCTGGGTGGTCGCATGGCCATTCAGCGAGATCCATTTTCCGGGCAGGCAGACGCGCTGGTTTCGCCCCTTGATCAGACTTATTCGGCGGACAATCAGCAGCGTTATTCGCTGTTGCAGGACCTCGCGACTCATCCGGGCGAATTCACAGGTCGCCCGGTGGTGCTCTACGGTATCTTTACTCCTTCCGGATCCGTGCGCATTGCGGCCAATGGTGCTCTGGAAGGGGAAGAGTCGGAATTTGTTGTGCAGCGTGGTGCCTTTCGCAGTCTGTCACGTCCGGGTTCGATTGCGGTGGTGGATGCGGTGGGGTTTCGCAGTGCAGTGCAGCCAGGGATCTCAACAGCCTGGCCGGTGGCTGCTCGTCGGGACATGCCGGTGCTGCTGAAGGGTTGGTTCGTGAAGTTGTGGGGAACCAGTCCGTTGATTTTTGCCGAGTCTCTGAAAGTCCTGTCGCCGTTACCGTGGCGTGAAGAGATTCAGTTGCAGGTGCAGAATCGTCGTCGGCTGACAGCCGATGAAAGCTGGTTATATCATGAAACTCTGCGGCAGCTGCAGGTCACCAGTCTGCCTGCTCAGCAGGAAGTGGCTCGTGAACAGCAGCTGTTGCGTATGACGCAGCTGCGTGCAGAGCTGCAGTTGCGGATTGTGTCGGATCGGCAGAAGATGGAGGAGCAGTTTCAGCGGGAGCGAGCGGCCGGGGCGGATCAGCGAATCAGTCAGCAGCGACTGGCTGAGGGGCAGCGGCGTCTGGAACGTCAGCGTGCGGCCCGTGATGCACGTTTCGCCGGCTGGCTGGCGAAGCCCGAACGCTTTCCTCTGTTTGTTGACCTGTTTCAGAATCCGGATTACTGGCAGGGGCGATTGTTGACGTTGCGCGGACATGTGCGGCGTGTGATGACGCACGCCGGTGATCCGCAGCTGTTTCATGGTCAGCCGCTGCATGAGCTATGGCTGTTCACAGAGGACAGTCAGCACATTCCAACGGTTGTGGTCTGTCCTCTGCTGCCGCGGGATTTTCCTGTCAACGCGGATTTGATTGATTCGGTGGAGGTGACCGGCTGTTTTTTCAAACAGTATGTCTATCGATCGCAGACAGAAACGCGAGTTGCGCCGCTGCTGCTGGCCGGTCATATCGCGTGGAAACCGACCGCCGCACAGGTGCTCAGCCTTGTTCGTGATGGTGATCTGCCTGCTGATTCCCCGCTTGCCGCGCAAGCTCGTGCTCAGGATGCTGATCAACCCGGCGATCTGATTGTGATGCTGACTGCCGTGCTGGCGGTGCTGGTGGCCATGACTGTCTGGTCGCGAGTGCAGCGCGATCGTCGCGAACGCAGTCGAGTTCTGCGGCTGGTGGACGAAACCGCCGATTTTCGTCAGACTTGAGTCTGTGTGGACGAAAGTGTGAACACGCCTGAGCAGCGGGATGCGGAACAGTGTCTGCGGAAACAACGGATGGTGCATTGGAAGTGATCAGTGGAGTGCAGGGGCGTCCGGCTCGTCTGGCGGTCCTGATCAGTGGTGGTGGCACAACGCTGCTCAATTTTCTTGAACAGATGAAAGCGGGTCTGCTGCCGGTGGAAATTCCGCTGGTGATCTCCAGTCAGCGGGACTGTCGTGGCGTGGAACGAGCTCGAGCGGCCGGCCTTGAAGTGCAGGTGCTGCGACCGCGCGACTTTCCCGGAAACTCGGAATTCAGTGCGGCCGTGTTCGCTGCAATCCGGCAGGCGCGTGCTGATCTTGTCACGCTGGCCGGGTTTCTCAGTCTGCTGCAGATCCCGAGCGACTTTCATCTGAAAGTTCTGAACATTCATCCGTCACTGATCCCGGCATTCTGCGGGCACGGCCAGTACGGTCATCATGTCCATGAAGCAGCCATTGCTCGCGGAGTTCATGTGAGCGGCTGTACCGTACACTTTGCCGACAACCAGTATGATCATGGTCCCATTGTGCTGCAGCGCACTGTTGCCGTGCCCGAACGTTGTACTGCCGATGAGCTGGCAAGCCTTGTCTTTGAACAGGAGAAGCTGGCCTATCCGGAAGCCATTCGGCGCGTGCTTTCGGGGTGTCTGCGAGTGCAGCAAGGCCGGATTCATCAGGTGTCTGCTGAGAGCGTGACATGAGTGTGCAGCAGCAGTCCGGACGGTTTGCTCTGCTGCTGCATGATCATCCCTTCCGGCACTGGGATCTGTTGCTGGAAGATGGACCGCAGGCGGCTACGTGGCGACTGCTCCGCAGACCCGTCATAAATGAGCCGATTGCTGCCGAAGTCCTCGCTCCTCATCGCCTGCTGTATCTGGACTATTCCGGGCCGGTTTCCGGCGGACGTGGAACTGTCCGACAGCAGGCAGCCGGGTTGTGGCAGCAGGTTGGGCACAGCTCAGTCCCTGCCGCAGGGGGCCTCACGCTGCTTGAGCTACAGCTGACTGGCTGGAGTGACTGCAGCAGTGCCCGACTGATACAGACAGACGACGGACGCTGCTTCTGGTATTTCGCGGTCGCTGCGGAGCACCGTGGCTGAAGCTGCGATCAGCGATTGATACCGACGTAGAAGCTGAAAATCTGCTCGCGGTCTGCTGGCTGCGTGGTGATTGGGAACGCAAAGTCGAAGGCGAGGGGCACCGGGCCCATCTGCGGAATTGTCAGTCGCAGACCGAACCCCGCCGTCGCTCGGAATTCCGAGAGCGTGACTTCGTCGTCCACAGTACCGAAGTCTGAGAAGGCGACGGCACTGATCATGTCATCGGCTGTCAGCGGCAGGCGATATTCAACAGTGCCCAGAGCCTGGAACGTGCCCCCAAGGGAGAACCCAGTGGCATCTCGCGGCGTCACTCCGCGGAAACGGAAACCGCGGAACGACTGGAAGCCGCCCGCGAAATAGCGTTCGAAGACCGGAGTATCATCGCCGGCCCAGCCAAGAGCTCCGGCCAGTGTCAGCACCTGACTGCCACTGCCGTCCGGACGACTGTGCAGAGTGAAGTACTGTCGGAATTCCGTGTCCACTTTCGGATAATTGAATTCGTTGAACGCCTGTTCGTAACCCACGTCAAAGTAGTGCCCTTCGGTTGGCAGCATGGCGGAGTCGCGAGTGTCGTGCGTAACAGAGATGCGTCCGGTCGACAGAAAATTGTGCCCCACCCACGGCAGAACAACCGAGGGGACCGGAGCACGCAGGTTGCGCATCTCGATGTCTTCCAGACGCAGGGCCAGAGCACCCGACCATTCCGGAGTAAACTGGCGACCAACTGAGACTCGCCCGCCCACGCGATCTTCCGTCCATTCGGAATAGAACCGATTGAAGTAGAAACCACCGACAGACAGGCTGTAGTCCGTATACATGAAGTAGGGGTCTGTCCACGTCAATGCGTAGCGACTGACCATGTTACCGGGCGCTGCTTCGGCCCGGAATCGCTGGCCACCACCGCGCCAGGCGCGACCTTCCAGAATGTCTGCAAACGTGGTGGGCGGACGGAACAGATCGAAATTGGATTCGTCCCAGACGAAGTTGCCGACGAGGCCCGAGTTACTGTTCACGCCGGCACCAAACATCAACCGCCCCGTACGACCCTCCGTTGCGTTGACATTGATGTCCACCCAACCGGGGGGGATGGCCCGAAACTGATTGCGATAGGGACTTTCATTGATCATCTGATCTTCACGAGACGGAGCTTCAACATCGGTGCCACCATCGTCTTCCGGTGACTGAGCTCGGAACACCGGAGCTTCCTCAGAGACCGCAAACAGCAAACCGGGGTCAGCCGTGCGGAATGGCACCACACGTGGTTCCGTCGGCAGAACTGAATTCTCAGCGGCGGAAACTGCGTCACTGCGCGACACGATCTGCAGAGCCGTTGTCAGATCCTGTTCTTCAGGATTCAGGAAGAGGGTCGGCCGAACAGCAGGGGCTGCCTGGCCGGTGGAAGACTGCTGCTTTGCAGCCGTCACGGCCGCCGTATTCGAGGTCTGAATGGCACTCTGAGCAGGCACGACGTGCGGTGTCGGCCGCGTGTCAGGTGTCTGCTCAGAAAATTGCTCAGTTTCCTCAGTTGCTGGCCGCTGCGCAGACTGTGTCGACGGACTGTCCCACAGCTCAGAGTAATCTCCGATGGTGCCCCGCCGCACGGTTTCGTCAGCGGAAACTTCCACAGCCTGCAGAAACGTCTGAGTCCAGTCATCGAGACCATCGGCACTTTGTCCGCGGAATGTTCCGGCTACGGAGGCAAAGCTGGTCTGTTCCGGGTCTACGGGAACAGGTTCGAAAACAATGCCCGGTTCAAACAGACCGCTGCCAGCCAGTCGCGATTTTCCTCGCCGAATTTTGCGAGGATCCGCCAGATCTCCTGGCTGTACCTGAATGCGGTCCAGCACGACGGTGTGTTTGGTATGCGGACTATCGCCGCCGTAGTTCACACTGATGTCACGAATATATCGGGGCCGGTCTTCATCAATTTCAAAGATCAGGTCCACGACCCCCGGTGTTTCGGTGAAGTGCGGGACTGGATTCACCGAAGCGAAATAATGTCCCATCTCGCCGTAGTAACCCAGCATCCGCTGCACATCTTTGGACAGCATCCACGAATTGAATTTCTGACCAATCTCCTGTTTTGAATCGGCCTTCAGACGCGATGTCTGAACGACTTCATTTCCCTCATAGGAAATGCTGCGGACTGTGTATCGCATGCCCTCTTTGATCGTATACAGCAGTTCGACATCGGATTTGTCTTCTGAGAATCTTGGTTCGCCAGTGACTTCCACATCGAAGTAGCCGACACCTCGATAATAGGCCTTCAACGCTTCGATGTCCGCCGGCATCGTGTCCGGGTTGTAGTGGCCACCCCAGAACAGGAAGGCCTCCTTTGAAACAAGGTTCTTTCGCAGGGAACCATCGCTCCAGAAGACATTGCCTGTGAAGTTGCGTTCCTTGACCTGGACCTTCGGACCTTCTGTGATTCTGAAGATCACTTCCCGGTCACCCGGCTTGCCGCCTTTGACCAGTTTGACTTCGACGAAGTAGTAGCCCTTGTCCTTGTATTCCTGTTCGATACGACGGACAGCTTCCTGATTGGCCACATAGTCGAACGGGCTGCCGGCTTTCAGGCCGGTCCATGCTTCAAGGTGTTTGAGTTTGATTTTTTTGTTGCCGACGTACTGCACTCGCTGCACGATCGGTCGTTCCTTCACCTCAAAGATCAGCACATAACCATTCGGCGTTTTGTCGATGCGTTCCTGGACATCGAAGAACCAGCGAGTATTCAGCAGGGAGCGTTTGTCTTCGCGCAGCTGCCGTTCCGTGACGGGACGCTGTGGCTGCGACTGAATCTTCTGCAGAATTACGGCTTCCGGGATCGTCTCATTGCCCTCAATTCGCACATCGTACACCAGTCGACCGGCCTCTTCGCTGACTTCCGCCGGCGGATCAGTCAGCCCGGCATCCTGCACCTGAGCTTCACTGCGAACGGTCGGCAGCAGCGACAGAATCACCCACACAAAAGCGGCTGCGTACGGCCGCGAGACACGAACGATCGTCCGGTCATATCGCGGAATTATCGAGAGTCGATCCGTCATTCAGCGGCTCGTTACCACGGTTTTTCGCGGAATCTGCAGGAAAAAACGGGGTTTGAGGGAGACTTGATGGGGGGAGACCACCGGGTGGCAGTCAAAAGTGGCGGGGAGCATCGCATATTTTGCGATTTTGACTCAAGGCCAATTCCCGGAGGCTTTTGCCGGACCACTTTCCGGTGGCAGCTCGTCGCCGGCGTTCTGGGCATCAGCCACGCAACTGCCGTCTTCCCTCTGGGCCCACCGAGCACCAGCTCGGTGCGTTCCCATCACCGCATGCAAAGCTCGTCGGTCACGTTCCCTCTGGGCCCACCGAGCACCAGCTCGGTTGGTTCCCTTTGCCGTATGCAAAGCTCGTTAATGAGTTTCTTCCGGGACCACCGAGCACCGGCTCGGTGCTTCCCCAGAACGTTGCTCTATCTCGCCTGATGTCCGCGGCACCTCGGAGTCTGCAGCTGCGAGTTGCTGTCAGGGATGATTCGAGGGGCGCGATTACTTTTCGCGTTTCGGATGACCGAAGCCCAGCTTCCCCAGCCAGCGACGACCGCTGGAGCGGTTGGGAACGTCCGGCTGGCGTGCCAGAGTTCCGTCTGCGTTTAATGTGAAGCCCATCTGCTTTGCCAGCATTTCGATCCACTGACGAGATTGTTGCAGGTGGTTTTTTTCCCGAGTCAGTCGGGCACGTTCGAAGGCCAGTTCAAGTTCACCCAACCGAGTCAGGTTATCCGTTCGACGAATGGAATTCTCAACCAGCGTTGCCAATTCCTCGGGCAGTTCCTTCTGCATCGTGCGCAGCTGGTCCAGTGTCAACAGGTTCAGGCGGGTTTCTTCGTGACATCGCAGCCGATAGATCAGCCGAGCCATCATGGCTTCTCGCTGCTGGATCAGTGTCCGCAGTTCGTCAGCCGACAGAATCTCCAGTTCACCCGGCTTGGGGATCTCGGTCATCACCAGATCATCGGTGGGTGAAAAATCGGCCGGTACATAACCACTCTCAGCTGGTGAGAACACAGCGTCTCGCATCCCGGTGGGAGGTGCTGGATCCACCGGTAACTCGATCGGCAGATCGGCCAGATAGCCGGACTCTGTCTTCCGCTCAACTTCTTCAAACAGCTCCTGCCGAATTTCTTCCCAGCTTTTTGCGGGCGTTTTTTTGCTGGTGGCAGAAGTGGCGGGTTCACGACCGGGTGTGTTGCGAGCTGGTGTGTCCGACCCGGTCTTCGCAGTGGTTGACGGACGTGTGTCGGTTGTCGCCGAGCGACCTGCGGGACCGCCGGAAGCGGCCACTGCGGTTTTCTCCAGCAGTGCTCGCACATGGGCAGACAGGGATTGCAGTTCCGACTGACTGGCATCGGTCGCGACGGACTGGTCCTGCCGCAGTTGTTCAAAACTGTGATCGAGTGTCTGCAGGATCGTGGACTGCAGGCATTCGAAGTGTTCGGTCAGTCGGCGCTGCAGTTCGGCGGCGAGGAATTCCGCGGAGCCGGTGATGCTGCGACGGTCAGAAACTGTCGCCATACTCTGCTCGGATTCGCCGGGTATCTGAGTGAGTGGCTCGTTGGTGTTTGATGGTGTGACGGCGGTGTTGTCAGCTTTGGCGGCGGCGCGGGATTTCGCGGTGCTGCGACCGGTGTTTTGTCGAGTGGTCCTGCGGTTGCGGGACTTCAGCGTTTGTTCGAGCAGTTGGCCCTGGTCGCCTGCCAGCGGTGACGCGGTTTCCTGCAGATCACTCAGAGAGCGAGCCGAGCTGGAGTGTGAGGCAGAGGCTGCAGCAGTCCGGGGTGCGGAGTCTGCGGCACTTGCCGTTTCGTTGAGCGTGGTGGGTCGATCTGCGCGTGTCATAATGCTGCCGGGCGTGGTGCAAATGGAATTCGTCGTTTGATTGCGGGGTTGGACAAAAAGTGTCCCCGCCGAATTCCACGACCTGCCTCCACCATAGCTCTCAGCTGGAAGGCCCCTCGATTTCCCGCCGGAAATCCCGTCGAGTGTTGGTGTTTGCGGCCAAATCCGCAGCGATTTCGCTGGATTTGTCGAGAATACGGGTTTTGCGTGCAGTAGCAGGATGTTTGCTTCTGGCAACACGGCTCGGTTTGCTTTCCCCCGGGCAGTGGGAACCGTAGAATAACGGCATCGATATCCGGGCCAGATTGCCTCTTGCAGCCTGTGCGTGGCCGGATCCGCTCAAAAGTTCAGCAGACTAAGGTGTGCACATGGGGTTATTTACCGGCAGGAAGGGATTGGTTCTGGGGGTTGCCAACGAGCGTTCGATCGCGTGGGCAATTACGGAAAATCTGCATCGTGAGGGTGCGGAGATGGGGTTTACGCACATGCCGGATACTGGCGATCGGCCCAAGAATCAGAACAAGGTGGCCAAGCTGGTGGATCCGCTGGGGGCAAAGTTTCTGATGCCGATGGACGTCTGCAACGACGATCACATCAGTGCCGTGATGGCCAAAGCGGCAGAGACTTTTGGTAAGATAGATTTTCTGGTTCACAGCATCGCGTTTGCTCCGCCAGCGGACCTGACCGGGCCTACGTGGGCCAGCAGTCGCAACGGTTTCAAGACAGCGATGGAGATCAGTGCTTACAGTCTGCTGGCTGTAGCGGGTGCGGCGCGACGACAGAATCTGCTCAGCAGTGACGCCAGCATTCTGACGCTCACCTATTTCGGTGGTGAAGAAGTGATTCCAGGCTACAACCTGATGGGCATCTGCAAGGCGGCTCTGGAATGCAGTGTGCGTTATCTGGCCAGCGAGCTGGGGCCGGAGGGTGTGCGAGTCAACGCGATCAGTGCTGGTCCTGTGAAGACGGTCAGTGCCATGGGCGTGGGTGATTTCGACGACATGCTCAAGCTGTATGCCGGGATTTCGCCGATGCGTCGTAACATCACAGCGGACGAAGTGGGCCGGACATCGATGGCTCTGCTCAGTAATCTTGCCAGTGGTATCACGGGCGAGATTCTGCATGTGGACTGTGGCTTCAGCATCATGGGGGCTCCGCCGGCCGACTTCTTTACAGCTGCTGGTGAAGGATCCTGAAGTACTCCGGTGTCTGCCGAGGAGACTTGCGTGAAACGTATTGGGATCGCGGTTGTGGAATCGGCAGGGGCTTATCTGGTGGGCCTGCGAGCCAGTGGAACTCCACTGGCTGGCATGTCCGAGTTTCCGGGTGGCAAGTGTGAAGCCGATGAGACTCCGCAGGCCTGTGCGGTGCGTGAGTGTCTGGAAGAAACCGGGTTGCCTGTGATTCCGCGGACTCAACTGGGCACAGTCCCGTGGGACTATGCTCACGGATCGGTTGAGCTGCATTTCTGGTTGTGTGGTCTGGCGGATGATTTACCAGTGCAGGCGGTCGCTGCGCCGCCATTTCGCTGGGTAACGGCTGCACTTCTGGGAACGCTCAGCTTTCCTCCCGCCAATCAGCAGATTCTTGCACTGTTGCAGCAGGAGCGACAGTGATGGTGACGGTATTATTCTTTGCAGCAGCGAAGGACGCGGCCGGAATGGAACAGCTGCGGCTGGAAGTTTCCCAATCCCTGTCGCTGGTGCAGTTGCAGCAGCGGGTGCTGCAACTGGTACCGGCTTTGCAGCCGCTGCAGTCGCTGTTGTTGTGGGCGGTGAATAATCAGTATGCCGTGCCCGCACAGGTGATTGAAAGTGGTGATACTGTGGCGTGTTTCCCGCCGGTCAGCGGGGGCTGATGCAGGTGTCCGTGCGGGCCTGAAATCGCCGGAACTTCTGAGGTAAGGGGGCACAGCGTGATACAGTTGACCGATCAGCCTCTGGATTATGCGGCCATTACCGAATCTGTGCGTGATCCGGCCGCCGGGGCTGTGGTGCTGTTTCTGGGCACGGTGCGGGAATTTACTGCGGGGCAGCAGACTGAGCATCTGGAGTATGAAGCGTATCGTGAGATGGCACAGGCCTCCCTGCAGCAGCTGGTGCAGGAAGCAGCGAGCATGTATCCGCTTGTGAAAGTGGCTGTTGTCCACCGTCTGGGGGTCCTGCAGCTGACGGATGTGGCCGTGGCCATCGCTGTCAGTACTCCGCATCGAGCACAGGCATTTGCTGCCGGGCAGTGGCTGATTGACACATTAAAGCAGCGCGTGCCGATCTGGAAACGCGAACATTATGTGGATGGTCGAGTGCAGTGGCAGCATCCGTTGCAGGCTGCTGCGGCTCTACCGGTTGTCGGGGAGGCCAGCTGAGATGGACCAGCAGCGCAGGCTGGTGGACCGATTCGGGCGCGTCCACAACAATCTTCGGATCAGCGTCACAGATCGCTGCAACATTCGCTGTTTCTACTGCATGCCTGCGGAGGACGTCCAGTTTCTGCCGAAGCAGCAGCTGCTGACGTTTGAAGAAATTGAGCGAGTGGTGCGGATCGGTGTGACGCTGGGGATTGATCGGCTGCGTCTGACGGGTGGCGAGCCACTGGTGCGCCGTGATCTGCCGTTGCTGGTGGCAGCGCTGTCACAGATCCCGGGGATTGTGGATATTGGTCTGACGACGAACGGCATGCTGCTGTCCGAACTGGCTCAGCCGCTGCGACAGGCGGGTCTACGGCGTTTGAATATCAGTCTGGATGCGCTGGATCCGGAGGTGTTTCGTCGAGTGACACGTCGTGACGGCTATGAGCAGGTGCTGGCGGGAATCGAGGCGGCGCGCAGGGCCGGTTTTTCGCCCATCAAGCTGAACGCGGTTTCGGTGCGCGGTCTGACCGAGGACCAGATCGAGCCGTTTGGCCGACTGGCTCGTGATACTGACACGGTCGTGCGTTTCATTGAGTTTATGCCGCTGGATGCGGACAGTCAGTGGCAGCGGGACCGCGTTCTGACTGCGGCCGAGATACTGCAGCGACTGGAGCATGCGTTTGGTCCGCTGCGACCGGTTGCGGCGGAGGGCGGGCGGGTTGTAACAGACGGCAAAGCGCCCGCAGAAGACTATGAATTTGTGGATGGGAGTGGTCGCATTGGATTGATTGCCAGTGTCAGTCAGCCATTCTGTGCCAGCTGTAATCGATTTCGAGTGACGGCGGATGGTCGGCTGCGCAATTGTCTGTTCAGTCATGAGGAAACGGACATTCGCGAGCTGCTGCGAGCGGGCGCGGAAGATGCGGTGATTGCGCAGGCCATGCTGGACTGCATTGCCGCCAAGGGTGAGGGGCATGAGATTAATACGTCGCGGTTTCTGCAGCCCTTGCGCCCGATGTACGCCATTGGTGGCTGAAACAGTACAGAATCGGTGTGAAGTTGAGGCCCGGGAGTTTTGACTCGCAGCCCGTCATTCGGCACAATGAACGTTTCTTGTAAGCGTCGGTTTCCTTCCCCACCTGTTTCAGGAGCCCGTGTGATGAGCAGTGCAGATCCTACTTCAGCAGCCGGTCGTCGTTCGTTTCTGGCGGCAGCAGCAGCCGCGATGGCAGCAGCCGGTACGTTGAAGGCTGATGAATATGGTCCCGATGCGGCTCCTGTGCGCTATCCGGACTATCGCCTTGTGGAACTGGACAAACGCTTCGGAAAGCTCAAGTTGGGCAATACGCCGATTCAGCGTTTGTACCACAGTAAGAATATGCTGTGGGCAGAGGGGCCTGCGTGGAACGGATCCGGCCGATATCTGGTGTGGAGCGACATTCCGAACAACATTCAGCATCGCTGGCTGGAAGAGGACGGGCATGTGTCGGTGATTCGCAACCCGGCAAACAACAGCAACGGCAACACCTTTGATACTCATGGTCGACAGATTTCGTTTGAGCATCTGACTCGTTCGGTCGCTCGTTATGAGCATGACGGCACGCGGACCGTGCTGGCTCACGAGTATGACGGCAAGTCCCTGAATGCTCCGAATGACGGCATTGTGCATCCGGACAGCGGTGACGTGTGGTTCAGCGATCCCGGCTATGGTGCGCTGATGGATTACGAAGGCACGCTGGCAGAGACGGGTTCAGTTCAGCCCTATCAGAAGGAATCGATTTATCGCTGGGAAGCCAGCACGGGCAAGCTGTATCGGGTGGCGGACGACATCAACAAGCCGAACGGGGTGTGTTTTTCGCCGGACTACAAGAAGCTGTATGCAGCGGATACGGGTGCATCGCACTACCCGGATGCTCAGAAGAACATCCGGGTGTGGGATGTGGTTGACGGGAAGAAGCTGGCGAACGGCCGTGAGTTTGCTTCGATGAATCTGGAGATGGCGGACGGCAGCGTGAAAGCCGGATTTGCTGACGGTATTCGAGCGGACATTCACGGCAACATCTGGGCCAGTGCTGGCTGGGTCGGTGCCGGATATGATGGCGTGCATGTGTTTGCTGGTGACGATGGTGCACGCATCGGTCAGATCCTGCTGCCGGAAATCTGCAGCAACGTCTGTTTTGGCGGAACGAAGCGCAACCGGCTGTTCATGACGGGCAGTCAGTCGTTGTATGCGGTGTATGTGAATGTGCGTGGGGCCCATTTCTGCTGAAGTTTTTGGCATGACTTGTGGGTTCTGGGCCGCGTGTTGATTGGTGCTGATTTTCAGCAGATCGGCCGGTGCGATGATTCGCACCGGCCGTTGTTTCCGGCAGCAGGAAGGTGTGTGATGGCGATTGGTATGCGGATGAGTCTACGGTTATCGCTGGCACTGCTGGTGCTGCCGGGTCTGTTGTGTTTTGCGGGGCTGGTGTCGCGGTTATCAGCGGGCGAACAGCCGGCGGACGCGGCCAACTTCCATCGGGACCGGCTTGTGGCGTGGTGTATTGTCCCGTTTGATGCCAAACAGCGAGGTCCTGCAGCGCGGGCCGACATGGTTCGAGGACTGGGGCTTTCGCGAGTTGCGTATGACTGGCGTGAGAGTCATGTGCCCACGTTTGAAGATGAGATTCTGCAGTACCAGCGGCAGAAGATTGAGTACTTTGCGTTCTGGAGCTGGCATGATGCGATGGAGCCTTTGATTAAGAAGCACGGGATCCAGCCGCAGATCTGGTACATGTTTCCGCAGCCTGCCGGAGAGACTCAGGAGCAGAAGGTGCAGTCAGCGGTGCAGGGCTTGTTACCGATGGTGCAGAAGACGGCCGGTCTGGGCCTGAAGCTGGGATTGTACAACCATGGTGGCTGGAGTGGTGAGCCGGCGAACATGGTGGCTGTGTGTCAGGCGCTGCGCGAGCAGCATGGTGCCAATCATGTGGGGATCGTCTACAACCTGCATCATGCGCACGAGCATATAGTGGACTTTGAGCAGCAGCTGAAGGTTTTGCAGCCGTGGTTGTTGTGTTTGAATCTGAACGGGATGAATGACGGGGCGCAGCCGAAGATTCTGCCGATTGGGCAGGGTCAGCATGAGCGTCGGATGATTGAGTTGATTCTGAAGTCCGGTTATGACGGTGCGATTGGGATTATTGATCATCGGGAGCAGTTGGATGCGGAGCTGAGTCTGCAGCAGAATCTGACGGGTCTGGCGGATGTTTTGCGGGCATTGGGTCAGGAGCAGGCGGCAGCCAGTTTTGGTGCTGTGAAATAAGGGTGTTGGCTGATGTGCTGTGAGGGCTGTCTTACGGAAAGTGGCAGAAATCCTGCGAACCCAGCCGGATTTCCTCTGTCTTACCTGCTGAAACCGCAGTGAATCGGCTTTCCCTGCTGCAGTTTCACCTGTAGAATGGGCGATGTAGAAAAAGCCGCTTTGGCGGTCTCCGGGGGCGATCGGATTTGACTGGGTTACCGGGGATCAGGGTGGCGTGCCGAGGTTGATCAGTTGGCCTCGTAAAAAGCTGATCACCAATAACTGCAAAACCGCAGTTTTCTCTTGCTGCCTGATTCAGGCTGCACCGACCTAAGGATCCCCGCCTAAGGAGCCGACCGTTGGACGCAAATTTGGGCTGGCATCAGTTCACTGTCTACTACGGCTGATGCAAGATTTGTTGCGGACTGGTGTCGGATGGTCTTGTTCGTGGAACCTCTCCGGCACGACTTAATCAACGAACTACGCACGTAGAGGCTTTGGTTCAGGAGCAACAGGACGGGGGTTCAATTCCCCCCGCCTCCATTTTCGGCCACCGGCCGAAAATCAAGAGCAGCGAAACTGGCAGCCATCAGGCTGCCAGCTTCGCTGCTCGTTCTACTTTCCACTCTCCACTTTCTGCTCTTTCCTCCGCCTTCCCGCTCTCCTCCCTCACTGAACCGCCGGTTCCACCTGTCGCGTTCCTGCGCCGCAACAATCCCCACGGCCCCGTCATCGTTGCGTCTTTCACAAGTACGGCAGCTACTGCTGCCCCGCATGCTGTTCAGGCGAAAAGATACTTCGGTTCAGCGGAAGCCTCACCCGCCCACGTTGGACTTTGCGTTCCCTACCCCCTACCCCCTGACCACAATCAAATCCGACTGAAGCTCCACACACAAAAAAGCCCTGCTTCGCGCCCGTGGAAACTGCGATACCGCCCGAGCGACCCCACGCTGGTGACCGGGAGCCTGCTGATTCTGGTAGAAACGAACGTGCTGTTCGCACCAATATGTTTCGGCTCTACGTAAAATGCGTGCCTGATGTTGCTGTGCCGTCAGAGTGTTGATGATTCTTCACCACCGCAGGACGCGGTAGTCAGTTGTCCGTTGTCAGTGCCCGCGAGTTCCCCTTGGGATGGCGAGGCTCCTGCCGAGCCGAAGGCAACTGTCAGTGTTCAGTTGTCGTTGTTCGCTGACAACCGTAGTCCGGGCATTCCTGCCCGGCCGCCCTTTGCCCACACAAAGCCCCAACGCGGCGCACATTTGCCCTTCGCTCAGCCATTCCGTGGGCTGATAACCACTAAGCAGCGGGCGCCTCGGCATCGTCCCCGAACTGGTGCTCGGTGGTCGTAGCATGGGCTTCAGCCCGTGTCGTCCACCGCATTCAAGC
>CAXBSH010000081.1:0-17468 GCA_963977705.1 uncultured Planctomycetaceae bacterium | reverse complement strand
CACACACCCGCGGGTTCCCACACGCGACCCGCCGACACAACAGGCGATACAGGAACAACGGGCAATCTGCACAATATACATCAAGCCCACACCACCGCTGTTCCGGCAGTAACCGCCGATCCAAACTCTGACGGACGCCGAAACGGCGGTCCCACCGGTCAGTTCTGCCACGGCACCTGTGAAATGCTGTTGACCGAAATCACAGAATCCACGAAATTCGAAAATACCTCTCAAGTTCAGAACACCGCCGACTCAACGGCACACCTGTGGTCTGAACGTCCTCTCCTTGTGCTCCCACCTGGTTCTCTCCCTTCTCAGCAGGTGCTGTCGTGAAACGCATTCTCGCCGTGTTTCTGGTCGCTGCCACCTTTGGCACACTGCCACACTGGTGCTCAGCACAGTACATGTATCCGCAGAACATGGCCCCCGCCCGTGGCTGGTATGCCCCCGGCGCGCAGCCCATGTATCGGCCTCAGCTGACTTCCATGACGGTGTTCCAGGATGGCGGAGTCCCCATCCCGGCAGATCCCGGTAACCCGGTTGCCAACCCGGCAACGACCGTCACGCCGGCGCCGCAGGCTGATCCTGCCATGTCCAGCCCCAGCACCTCGGCAGACTCAACGGTCGTCATGCCGTTCACGGAAAGCACGGGCGATGCCTGCTGCGGTGCTCCAGCCGTCACACCCATGTTCCAGCAGGGACAGACATGGAACGCCTTCTCACCACCACTGAATGGTGACCCGTTCCTGAATCCCGCACCCATGCAGTCACCTGCTCAGCCCACCGTACCACCCGGAACCTACAGCTATGGTGCCAACGCTCCGGCCCCCTATCGCTTCGGCTGGCAGAACTCCATCGACCTGTCATGGATGCCTTCTGCCGAACTGTCCTCACCGACCGCCGGAGAGCTGGGGATCTTCGGACTGAACTATGAAATGGCTCACACGGTCCAGTTACCCACCAGCTGGGTGTTCCGCTGGACGAACCAGTTCAACTATCGCAATCTGACAGGTGGCGGTTCACTCGACCTGCCTTCCAGTCTGTTTCGCGTGGGCGTCGACCTTGAATGGGAAACCCCGGCTTCCGCCCCTGTCGGTATCAGTCTTGGCATCAATCCTTCGCTCAATACCGACTTCGCCGGTAATGTCTGGGGTGATGGATTCCAGCTCGACGGCCGCGGTATGCTGCTGTTCCGCATGGACCAGTACTGGATGCTGGGACTGGGTGCGTTGTACTGGGATCGAGTGAATGATCGAGTCCTGCCTTATGGTGGATTGATCTATCGGGATGATTACTGGGAATGGCAGCTGACCTACCCGGAAGCACAGGTCAGCCTGTTCCTTGGCAACGAAGCCTACTGGTCCAAATGGATTTACTTCCGGGCGGAATACCATGTGGAAGCTTATGGCATCGAACGTACCGTGGCCGGTAAGGCCGAAGAGAACCAGATTGAGATTTCAGACTACCGCCTGATCGGTGGCTTCCGGATGGATACAGGTCTGTACAGCTGGTTCTTCGAAGGTGGCTATGTGCTGGACCGCAATCTGGTCTTTGCGACCGGGCAGGCGGATATGAGCATTGGCGACGCGTTTATCGGACAGATCGGTCTGCGTTACTGAACCTGCCAGACTCTGCCTGTCCCTGATCCATCATCACGAATCTTCCACGCTGCCCGGCGTCCGCTCGGCAGCGTCTTTTTTACCGCTTCCGTACAGGCCCAGTCAGCATGTCCAGCACCCTTGCCGTAATCCTCGCTGCCGGCAAAAGCACGCGGATGAAATCTGATATTCCAAAGGTGCTGCATCCGATCTGCGGGCGACCCATGATCGAATATGTTCTCGATTCCGCTCGCGCCGCTGGTGCTGATCGACTGGTAGTGATTGTCGGACATCGTGCCGACCTTGTGCGAGCCGCCCTGCAACATCATCCCGATGTCGTATTTGCCGAACAGACCGAACAGAAAGGGACAGGACACGCCGTGATGATGGCCGCTGAGTCTTTGGCCAGTCATTCCGGTTCCACCCTGATTCTGGCCGGCGATACTCCGCTGCTGCAGGGCAGTTCGCTGAGCTCTCTGCTGGAAACTCGCGAACGAACGCAGGCGGCCTGCGTCATCGGTACCGCCAGAACCGCCAACAATGACGGACTGGGACGAATTGTTCGCAGTCCTGATGGTCGCTTCGAACGCATCGTGGAACAGAAGGATGCCACTGCGGAACAGCGGCAGATTACCGAAATCAATACCGGCTGTTATGCCTTCAGCACGCCATTGCTGTTGCAGTCCCTGCAGCAGCTGCGACCCAATAATGTCCAGTCAGAATACTACCTCACCGACTGTCCACGCATCCTGATGGATACCGGACACACCGTGGAAGCCTGCTGCAGCCTGACGCTGGAAGAGGCACTGGGAGTCAATACTCGAGTCCAGCTGGCAGATGCCAGAGCCAGTATCCAGAAATCCATCCTGCAGGACCTGATGCTGCAGGGAGTCACCATTGAAGATCCGGCACAGACCGCGATTGACTTTGGAGTTCGTATTGGACGGGATACCACCATTCGGCCATTCACCGTCATCGAACGTGACACAGTCATTGATGACCAGTGCACCGTCGGACCGCTGCAGCATATCCCCGCCGGCAGCCAGATTCGCAAACCCGGTTAGCCCACGGGAAACTGCCTGGGACCTCCGAGCACCAGCTCGGGGACGACAATCCAGCGATCTTCGGCTCGGCAGGAGCCTCGCCCTCCCAAGGGAGACGCAACTGACCACTGATCACTGATCACTGACAACTGATCGTTGTTGCCTGCATCAACCCGCGCATGTAGCCCCAGGCGAATAATCGCCCCAGCATCGTGTAGCCCGGTTCCCCATCGTCTTCACCCAGCAACTGCGGGACGTGATCCGGACGCATGGCACCGGTAAAGCCAATCTCATGATAGGCTCGCATGGCAGCTGCCATATCGGTCGGTCCATTGTCGTGAAACGTTTCTGCAAAATCCTGCGGAGTCCCGGCTACGTCACGAAAGTGCACATAGCGAATCCATGGCCCCAGCCGACGAATGGTGGCTGGAATATCCACATTCATCGAAGCAAACGAGCCCTGGCAGAAACAGATGGCATTCGACGGACTGGGCGCCAGCCTGACCAGTCGTTCGAAGGCTTCGACACTGTGCATGATGCGTGGCTTCCCCAGCAGCGAAGCCAGCGGCGGATCGTCCGGATGCATCGCCAGTACGACGCCGCATTGCTCAGCCACCGGCAGCAGCTGATTCAGCAGTCGTTCCAGCTGCTGCCAGAGATGATCGGGGGTCAGCTGGCGAGCTGCGGCTTCGGCCTGCGGATCTGTCGGTCGATATCCCAGTAAAACGGCCTGCTCGACATCGGCCAGCCGGAACGCCGTCACTTTGGCCCCGGCACGTTCCGGAGCATTCAGGACGGTACGACACCAGTCTGTACCCGCCATGAAATTGTAACACAGCAGCCGGATATCCTGATCGGCCATCTGCCGAATCAGTTCCTGCAGAGCCCGCACTTCGGTGCCATCATCCCGGCACAGCTTGATGTTTTCGATCGGCAGGTAGCCTTCGACCACAGAACACTTCATGCCAAACGACTGGATCCGCCGACAGCCCTGTTGCAGTACCTGCGGATCCGGCCCCGGATAACGCTGCACGATATCGGTCACGCCGCACTGAGCTGCCAGTTGCAGGTTTTCGTCAGACAAAGGAGTCAGAACAGAGGCCAGACGCATGGGAATCGGAATCCTGCGGTCATTTTGAGTGGAAAATGTCCTTCGACTGTGAACACTCTTGCGTATCATCTGCCTGCTGGCAACTGTCGCGGCCAGCCATCCCGGGTTTTGCAGCTGCTGTACTCAGCCGGGAAAAGACGTCTGCTTTAAGGAATCGCCCGATGTTCGGTCTGCTGCTGCTCGCATTGCTGTTACCTGCTGATCCACCGGCATGGCCCGGATTTCTGGGTGCCGGAGCAACGCCCATCGAACCAGCCTCAATTCCTCTGACATGGTCGCCTTCGCAGAATGTCGCGTGGGACGCGTCATTACCCGGACACGGACAATCCAGCCCCGTGATCTGGAACGATCGCGCATTCGTCACCTCCGTCGTCGGTGAAAACAAGGAAACCTGTCATACCGTCTGTCTGTCACTCGCCGATGGCGCCATCCTGTGGGACCACCAGCACCAGTCGACCGCGCCTGATCCCAACAGCGTCTATATCAGTCGTGCCGCCCCGACTCCGGTGGTGGATGGCAATCACGTGTTCGCCTTCTTTGAGTGTGGCGACCTGGTTGCTCTCACGCATGATGGACGACAGGTGTGGACCACATCCCTGTCAAAACTCTACGGTCGCTTCGTCAACAAATTCGGGCTCAGCAGTTCGCCCGTACAGACCGACTCAGCTGTGATCGTACTGATCGATGACGAAGGCCCATCCTGCCTTGTCGCCATCTCCAAAGCCGATGGCAGCATTCTGTGGAAAACGGACCGCACCAGTCGGACCAGCTGGAGCAGTCCGGCCCTGCTGACTCTGGCCGGACAGCCGCAGGTCATTGTCAGTTCCGCCGGAACAATCGACTCGTATGATCCAGCCACAGGAAAACAACTGTGGACCTATGCCGATATCGGCGGCAACACAGCCACAACTCCGCTGCCCGCCGGACCAGACTCCTTCCTGGTCGCCGCCTCACCAGGACGCAGCGGAGAAAACTCGGCCGGAGCCCAGAAGTCCAATGCCCTGATCAAAGTCACTCGCGATGGCGATCAATGGAAGATCGAAAAGCCGTGGATGTCCTCGGAAGCCACACCATCCTGGGCCTCACCGTTCGTGCACCAGGGATACGCCTATTGGGTCAACCGAGTCGGTGTGGTGTACTGTATTGATGCTGCGACTGGCGAACAGAAGTACGCACAGCGCACGAAACAGTCGTGCTGGGCGACTCCGCTGGCAATCGGTGAACGCATCTATTTCTTCGGCAAGGAAGGTGCCACCACCGTGCTGGCCGCCGGCCCCGAATTTCGCCAGCTGGCCGTCAATGAATTGTGGACCGCCGATACGCCGCCGACCGACAACGGAGCTCCCAAAACGGATGAAACCAGCCAGGAACGCAAACAGGCCAACGCTATGTTCTCAGGCCCCACGCAATACGCTGCCGCCGCCGTCAGCGGCAGCCTGCTGATTCGCGTTGGCAGTCATGTCTTCTGCATCCGTGACACAGCCACCGCGGCGAAATGATCAAAGTTCCCCTTTGGGAGGGCGAGGCTCCCGCCGAGCCGCGCGTCAACTGTCCGTATTCCCCTGTCGTTCTTCGCCCACAACCGTAGCCCGGGCATTCCTGCCCGGCAGCCTCCTACCCACACAAACCCAAAACACCGCCCCCATTTACCCACCGCTCAGCCATTCCGTGCGCTGACCGGTGTTGTCGTCCTGCCATCCCCAAACTGCTGCTCGGTCGTCGTAGCATGGGCTTCAGCCCGTGTCATACACCGCATTCAAGCCCCCCCCTCCCGAGGCGAGCCATCGGCTGTTGTTGTTTGCGTCTAAGCAGTTCTGTTCTTTCCGGCACGGAAGCAGCATCCCGTGCGTTTTTCGCCAACCCCATCAAACTGCAACCTGCAGCTGCACACACACTTTTTCGTTAATCCAGCAACCCTCTCAGCGTCTCAGCGTCTCTGCGGGAAACTTACCCCATCACCGAACACGACCTCGCCCCACTCAGCCTCCTCGGATCGTAGCCCCCACGCGCCGCAGTGAAGCAAGAACGTCACGGCGCAATAACGAAAGCGATCTCCCGCAGAGACGCAGAGACGCGGAGGAAAAACACCACAAAGACAACCGCTCAGCGCCTCTGCGGGAAAACTACCCCATCACCGAACACGAATTTGCCCCACTCATCCTCCTCCGATCGCGGCCCCCCGCCCCGCAGTGAAACAGCAATTCCACGGCGCAATAACGAAAGCCATGTCCCGGTTAGCGGGCACTTGCCCGGGCTAAAGCCCAGTCTACGGTTTTGTCCGTGGCGTCAGAAATGCTGGGGCCACCTTGTTGTCCCGCGCCCCCTGAGACCCCTCAGGTGAGCCGAGCACGGGAGTGCTTGGGTACCGTGCCAGCACAACAAACACCCGCGGCCCGCCCCTGGGACCACCGAGCACCAGCTCGGTGACGCTTTCCCAGCATCCTCCGGCTCGGCAGGAGCCTCGCCCTCCCAAGGGGGACTTTATGGCAACTGACAACTGATCACTGAATACTGACCACTAAAAACCGGCTCGGCAGGAGCCTCGCCCTCCCAAGGGGGACTTTGCGACAACTGAATACTGATCACTGAATACTGACCACTGAATACTGACCACTGAATACTGATCACTGAATACTGATCACTGAATACTGATCACTGAATACTGACCACTGAATACTGACCACTGAATACCGCCTCGCCCTCCCAAAGCGAAGCTTCACTTACCGGTTGAGGCTGCATCCAGCTGCTGCTTCACGAACGGCAGAATGTCGGCTTCGTAAGTGAAAGCCTCATCCCGGCCTTCACGCAGCAGGCTTTCATCAAATCGCTTCGCCAGACTGCCGTCCTTCCCGAAGACATACACCGCCGGAATCGAAGACAGCTCCTGCTCTGCAAAAAACTTGTCCGACTCGTCTGTGCACAGGATGTTCACGAATTCCGCCTGCTGCTGCTTCAGAAACTTCTCGACTCGCGGTCGATAAAAATCGGCGGGCTTGCCTTCGATACCAACGTAGTCCACATTGAAGCTGATACAGACCACCTTTTCAGGATACTGGCGGTGCAGCCCGACCAACCCTGGAAACTCCTGCATACAGGGGGCACACGAAGTGGACCAGACATCCACCACAACCAGCTTCCCCTTATGTTTTGCCAGCAGCGTCTGCACGTCCTTCCAGGTGCCGGCCTGCAGCGCTACCTTTGCGGAGGTGCTTACTGTGGCAGTGGCAGTCGCTGTGGTCGACTGCGTCTTTGACTTTTCATCGCCCGGCAGGCTTGCTGACGCCACACAAAGACCAAACAGCACGGCCAGATTCAGCAGAGCAGGGCGGATAGTCATCGCAGCAGGATCCTTCGGGTGGGGAAAAAACGGGGCAGGGCAGTTTCAGCACTCCGGATTCTTATCATTCAAACTCCGTGGATCCAGCGGATTCCCGGGTGGCGACGGCCAGAATCAACGAAATCCCGGATGCGCCCGCCTCCACAAACATCCCTCCACCAAAAAAATCGAGACTCAGCGATTCTGCTGTATTCCCCGCTGCCCCGGTTTGCCGTAGGATTCCGGAACACAGGTTTTGGAAGTGTTCAGTGCAGTGTGGACAGAGGCGGACCATGGGTGAATTTGATGATCAACTGCAGAAGGCCATTCAGCGCGGACAACTGACGCGTGCTGCCGGAACGGGTGCGGCTGCGGAAGATGCGGTCACCGAAGAGCAGTTCCGTCAGAAACACGCCCAGCTGCGTAACGAGCTTTCAGATTACATCGAAGCCCGCCTGCGCACTCTGTGTGATCATTTTCCAGGCTTCGAATTCCAGACCGTCGTCAACGAAAAAGGCTGGGGCGCTCGGATTTTTCGTGATGACATGCGTCTGGGTCGCGGAACGGCCCGCAACGAATACAGCCGCCTCGAGATTCTCGTCCGACCGTTCTCAGATGTGCACATTCTTGAAGTGGCAACCAAAGGCACCATCCGCAATCGGGAAAGCCTGAATCGGTCGAAACACGAATTCCTGCGCGATGCTACCATCGAAACGCTTCGCAAATCCGTCGATGGCACCGTACTTGAGTTCGCTGAACAGTACTCGGCACACGCCTGACACAAGGCCCGCACTTATGCCGAGTGCTGCAGCCACTGCACCGTCATGGCAGCGACGCACGTCACGATCATTGCCAGGCAGACCCAGCTGATTGTGGTGGACAGCGGACCGGTTCGAGCCGTTCCCATGGTCTGCTGATCGCGCCCCAACAGCAGCAACGCCAGCACGTGCAGAGGCAGCAGAACGGCATTCACAACCTGGCTGGAGAACATCAGTGGCAGCAGCGGCAACCCAGGCAGCACAACCACGCTGGCCGCCGCAATTGTCAGCCCGATGTAAACGGCATAGAACAACTGAAACCGCCGTGCATCCAGATCCAGCGACGCAGAGACTCCCAGACCCTCAGCGATGGAATAAGCCGTTGCCAGTGGGACAACGGCGGCGGCCAGCAACGATGCTCCCAGAAGACCGACTCCAAACAGCAGCTTCGCCCATGCTCCAGCCATCGGCTCCAGAGATCGCGCCACGTCTGCAGCGTCCTGAACATGTACTCCGTGCGGATACAACGTCGCCGCACAGGCCACTGCGATCGCCATGCCGATCACACCCGTCAGCACTGAACCAGCCGTGACTTCAATTCGTTCCACACGCAGATCTGCCAGACTGATTTTCTTATCCACCGCATACGACTGAATAAAAGCCAGCCCCCACGGCGCAAGGGTGGTTCCCAAAGTCGCCGTCAGCACAACCCAGCCGGCTTCCGTCACCGGCAACCGCGGAATCAGCGAACCCTGCAGCACCTGTCCCCAGTCCGGCCCGGCCAGCAGGCCATCAACCAGATACAGTGCCAGTGTTGACGAGATCACCAGCAGCACACCCTCAACACGATGAAAGGATCCCAGCACAACAACGACAGAGATCAGCACGGCGGCGGCCGGAGCACTGAACCAGGCCGGAATCCCCGCCAGCTCTGCCGCCGAAGCGATCCCCGCATACTCGGCACAGATCGTCCCGAAATTGGCGAACAGCAGTCCGGCTGCCGCCAGCCAGCCTGCGCGATGCCCCCAGCGAACTCGCAGATTCGCGACAAACCCCAGTCCCGTCGCAGCTCCGATCCGCACTGCCAGCAGATGAAACCAGATCAGCAGAACAGTCGATAACGGAATAATCCACAACAGGCCATAACCGTGCTCAGCACCCAGCACCGCATAGGTTCCGATCCCGGCTGGATCGTCATCCGACAAACCTGCCAGTAACCCAGGCCCGAGCACCGCCAGAAAGGCGGCCAGTGCACTGCGACCCCGCAGCCTGATATCCGCAAACCGGCGACTGATCCCGCGACGTGAATGTCGCCTGCTCAGACCACGATGCCTGCCATCATGCCCAGTCATTCGTCCGCTTCCAGCATACAGCCGCCGTGCAGGTCAGCGGCCTGATGTCCCAATCATACGTACCGGATTGTCTTCAATGCCGGCTTCAATGCAATAGAACTGCAGGTCATCCAGATGCACCTCAGCCTGAGTCAGCAGACTGGCACACAACTGAAACTCGCGCCCTCGATGAATCGGACGAATCAACTCGAATTCCTGCCAGTCTGATGTCAGCTCCGGCTTCAATCCATGCTCCGGACCCAATTCCGTATCGTACAGCAGCAGTGGACGACGTGATCCGGATGCCACCGCCGCACCGCGCCGCACACGGCCGCGGATGATGACGATATCCCCTGCCGTCACTTCAAACACCGGTGACGTCAGAATCAATGGCACAACGTCATCCCGCTGACCCGTGCGACCGGTCGGATCTGTCGGCCACGTCGCCATTCGCAGCACTCGCCCACCAGCTCCCGCCGGAATCACATCGGTCGTACTGGAAAACAGTGACTTGTCGGCGGCAGATCGTTCCCAGCCGTCCCGCTGCAGACTGCCGGCATCATCAAAGGCGGCCGTCCAGCAGCGATGAGTTTCCAGATGCTCACGTTCCGCCCGCACTCGATTCATCAACCGCCAGTGATCGGGCAATGTCGCGAAGGAGACCGTATGTGGTGATGCCGCCGGAGAACACAGTCCTTTTGTTGCATCCTGCCAGCACAGAAACTGCAGCTGACGCATGTTGCGCATCGCATCGGCAGCCTGCAGCAGTGACTCATGATAATCGCCGCTCCGCTGTTCCTGCTGCGTTCGCGCGAGCGAACTTTTGATGGATGTCAGCAGCTTTGCAGTCCCTGCAGGCACTGCATGTTCCCGCTGCAGCTGACTGACCGTCTCACGGACTCGTTCAAATTTCAGCGCCGCCAGCTCCGCCGTGACCTCAGCCGCTCGCGCTGACAATCCACGAATCCGCTGCTCCAGCTTCTGAATAATGCTGGTATCGGATGTCACCACAATCGCAGCACAACGATCAAAATCCCGGATGCGAATTGCCAGGCCACCCGCCCGCACATCACGCGGCAGACTGCGAATACCGGCCGTCGAAACCTGCCACGCCGACGCTGTCTCAGACGCCGCCACCGTCATACTGACTTCACGCTCATACATCGGACCCGGAACATACTGCGATGTCGTATCCCACTGCGTTGCCAGAATCAGCGTGGCACCACTGCCGCGAATCACCGCAGCATCAGGGCCGCGCGGAGCATCCAGGCCCGCTACCGTAATACCCGAAGACTGACCCTGCAGATCCAGCATCACGCCGGAACCCGCACCTCGATCTCCGGCCGCACCACGACCTTCCGGAGTTCGCACGGCAAGATATCCCTCCCGACGACCACGCGCCAAAAAAGGCTCCAGCAGCGAAATCTCCAGACACGCCAGCTCAATCGCCAGACTCGCCTCTCGCAACTCAGCATCCGTAGACTCAAGATTCCGCGTCTTCCAGAAACCAATCCCCCGATAGCCGGCCGAAATCGCAGCATAAACCTGCTGCAGAATCTGCTCAGGCTCCACCACCGCCTGCAATCCCTCGCCACGCCACTGCTGCTGTGCATGTGATGGTTCAGCCTGCACCCACGTCCACGGAAATGCCATCTGCCCGGAATTGTTCAGACGATGCACCAGCAGATTCCGCAACGCACCAAAACCGTCCTCACGACCCACGACATGCCGACCCATCCCCGCCAGATCAATCTCACGCGACGCTGCACTCTCAACTCCCGCCAGATCCGCTGCATGCGGTCGCTGCATCACCCGATCCGCACTGCGAACCTCGCGCGACCACGCCAGCAGATGCGGCAGATCCGCCTGACCAATCCGAGTCCCCAGATACCAGCCGGAAACATGCGGATACAACTGATCAAGTGGAGACAGACCACTCACAACCTGCCCGAAATCCCCGGCCGCAAATTCCGGATGTGGCGGAGTTGCCAGCACAGCCAGACCTGCTCCCGATAATTCCTCGGAACGAGCTGCCGCCTGCACATCGTCCTGCCAGACCGTATTCACACCTGTACGCTTCAACCAGTCCACTGATTCCCCATGATCGGGCATCAGTCGCAACACTACTGGCTGGTCCTTCAGTAACAAAGCACCCAACTCCACATCCAGCGGAACATGCACACCAGCTGCAGCCTGCCTCTCAGACTGTGATGGCTGCGGAATCAGATCCAGCTGAGCCTGCTGGGGCACAATCACCGGACCATATTCCGCCACGCCCAGATCCATCCACAATTCGCCAGGCTGTGATTCCGCCAGGACAGCCAGCCCAATGATCAATGGCTCCTGAAATCGAATGTCAGCTCGATTCAGCTCGGCCCGAGTCCGTCGCAGCAGAGATTCCATGCCCTTGCGAGTCACTGTGACCCGCAGTGTCTGAGTCGTTTCGGCCTGCTCGAGCGCATCACCCGGCAGATACACCACCATCGGTCCGCCAGTCCGCGGATCAGTCTGCCCCGGGATCAGCAGCTGCAATGCCAGTCTCGCACCCGCCGTATTCGCATCAGCCACCAGCGCGGCCTGAAAATCATAGTGCAGTCGTGAAGGCTCTATACGCGCCGTCAACAGCACGGGCTCAGTAACAGCTGCCGCAGAAAATCGAAACCGAGCTGCAACTTCCGGCTGATCCTCAGGCTGACTCTGCTGAACCTCAATCCCCGGAGCATGCTGCTGACAACGCCACGTTAATAACTGACCCTCATACTCGGTCACAGGCGCCGTCGCTGCCGGCTCCGGAAGCACTCCGGAAACCTGCTGAATCATCTGACCCGTCGCCCGAGACTGCTGACGCAACTGCTGAGTCAGACGACCCTGTTCAGAAACAGGCGCCCCACCATCGCTGACTGCCGGCTCATCCAGCAACAGTCCGGCCGACGACGAAGACACACAGACCGACCAGCACAACAGCAACGAACACAGCACACGCAGGCGACAGGCACGCGGCGCAACACCGCATGCCACACCCGGCACGATTCGCCCCGCTACAGCAGTATCCACGCTGGCCGACTGTTCCACTGTCAACATCCGTGTCCGACTAAGTTTCTCAGATCAATGTCCTGTGATCCGCCCCCGGATTCTAGCAGAATCGGCCCTTTCGATTCGAGAGCATTCCCGGGGGGGTGCTGCCCCCTCAAAAAATCACGCTTTTCCAGTATTTTCCGGGATTCTCGACACCAGTTTTCCGCTGCCAGTACAGAAGTAACGACTCGTTCAGAAATCGCAACACCATATCGCAGCAGTTTTCCCGTCAACTTCTTGCTTTTCTGCAAAGCCATTCACGACACTCCGGCCTCGTTTACCCCCCCTCAAGCAACACGGATAGTTGGAATTTCCACCATGGAATACCAGGTTCGAATTGACACCCCGGAAAATCAGCCACTGCCTGTCGAAATCCTTGAACTGCAGCGATTGATTGACAACTGCCCGGCCCCACAACGGGCCCAGCTGTCAATCGCCTCGCGAAATATTGTCAAGTGCCATCGCCGACGACTGCATATCCTCAACCTGTTCCAGGACGCTTTGTCCGAGATGCGACATCTGGTCCACCACCTGCGCTTCGATCTCGAAGCCACTCGACGTGAACGCGATGCCCTGCGGGCCCTGCTGTATGGTGATGGTGACAAAGATTGCCTGCCGGGCTGAACACCTGCTCTCTGTGTCCGGGGAATGCACACCTCCTGCCGACTTTGCAGGTTGTCAGCCAGACCCCGGTCACGGTATCCTCAACAGCATCTGTGTTCCTTCCGAGCAGCCGATTTTTCCCGCCGGAGCCGCTCATGCTGTCCCGTAACGTCTGCAGCCTGCCTGGCTGTATGCAATACTTTGTCACCGCCATTCTGCTGCTGTCGGTCTCTGCCAATGCCGCACCACAGCAGACTCGCGACCCCTTCACTGCCCTGCAGGCGCAGTTCCAGACACAGCAGCTGCCTGCTCTGCAAAAGTTCTGCCTCGACTGCCATTCCGCCACGGAACAGCAGGGCGATCTGGATCTCGAACAATTCCGATCCGTCGCCGATATCCGCCGCAATCCCGTCCCATGGCAACGGGCCGTCGAACTGCTGGATCAGCAGGAGATGCCACCGCAGGACGCTGAACATCAGCCTTCCCCTGCAGAACGACAGACTCTGAAGAACTGGATTCAGGCTGTCCTCGACGCAGATGCTCGCGCCAATGCGGGCGATCCCGGACCGGTTGTGCTGCGACGACTCAACAACGCTGAACTCACAGCCACCATTCACGACCTCACCGGACAACCCCTGTCACCTGCCAGCCAGTTCCCCGTCGATAGCGCTGCCGGCGAAGGCTTCACCAACGTCGGAAACTCCCTTGTCCTCTCCCCGGCATTGATACAGAAGTATCTGGATGCCGCTCGCGATGTGGCTGATCACGCCATGCTGCTGCCCGCCGGCATTCAGTTTTCACCCTCCACCACAGCACGCGACTGGACAAATGAAAAGCTGGCTGCCATTCGCAGCTTCTATGATCGTTACTGTGCCACCACTGGCGGGACTCCGGTCAATCTGCAGGGAGTTCAGTTTGAAACCAACGGCGGCGGACGACTGCCACTCGAACGGTATCTCCACGCTCTGCTCAATCATCGCGAAGCGCTCCGCAATGGCTCGATCGATATCGCAGCTGTTGCCGCAGCAGAAAAACTCAGCCCGCGCTATCTCAACACACTCTGGAATGCCCTGCAGGACCCCACGCCCTCCCTGCTGCTCGACGGCCTGCGACAGGAATTCGCCAGTGCTCAGCCCACCGATGCCGTGGCTCTGACCAACCGCATCGCCGCATGGCAGCAGACGCTCTGGCGGTTCACCACCATCGGTCATATCGGTAAACGCGATGGACCGAAAGCGTGGCAGATTCCATCGGACCCCGTGGACGTGCGACAGGAAATCCGACTGCCGATCCCGGCAACTTCCGGAACCTTCCGATTCTGGCTGGCAACGGCTGATGCCGGTGATGGACACGAGCATGACGTAGCCGTCTGGTCCAACCCGCGATTTACTGCTCCCGGACAACCCGATCTGCTGCTCCGCGATGTCCGACGGGCTGCTCTGGAACTGAATCAGTATCGGGATCGAGTCATACAGACCGCAGCCGCCTGCCTCCAGGCAGCCGCGGTCGTCGCAGCTCAACCCGATCAGGAACTGACCCCCGAACGACTGACAGCCCTCGCAGCCGAACACGCAGTGGATGTCCCCGTACTTTCCTCATGGCTTAGCCTGCTGGGGATCGGTACTGGCGAAGCTGTTGTTTCCGGACATCTGAAATCACGCATGGAACGTGCTGAAAGCTATGACTTTGTCAAAGGCTGGACCGCCGCAGACGCACTCAGCGTCATCGCGAATTCCTCCGATCAACTTGTCCGGGTTCCAGGTGATGCACGAGGACATGGCGTGTGCGTGCACCCCTCACCCACGATTCGGGCCGTGGTCGGCTGGCAAAGCCCGCAGACGGCTGCTGTTACCGTGCGAGGTCGCGTGCAGCGGGCTCATCTGGCCTGTGGAAACGGAGTCACCTGGATCGTCGAACTGCGCCGCGGCACAACTCGTCAGCGACTTGCGGAAGGTACAGCCGCCGCTGCCGAAGAAATGCTGTTCGGCCCCCTGGAAAACCTTGCCGTTCGCAAAGGTGATGTGATCGCCCTCAGTGTCGGTCCCCGGGATAACAACCACGGCTGTGACCTGACAGCCGTGGATCTGACCATTACTGCCACTGCGGAAAACATCGAATGGGACCTTGGCAGAGATGTGTCACCCGATATTCTGGCCGGTAACCCACACCCTGACCTGCACGGCAACAATGGTGTCTGGCACTTCTACGGTGAGCCGGATTCCGGTGTCGTGTCAGAAACCATGATTGCTGCTGATTCTCTGCTGGACCAGTGGCGTAAAACAGAACTGGCAGCAGATCGCGAAAAACTGGCGACAGAATTGCAGCAGCTGCTGGCTGGGCCGGCAGATGCAGTGCCGGCCGATTCACCCAATGGAAAACTGCGACAGCAGCTGATCGCCCTCAACGGACCACTGTTCGCCACTGTCCGCCGCGAAGTTCTGTCGCGCCCGGCTGACGCTGCGGCTCCCGCTGGTGAAGCCACCAGCGGACCAGATCCGCAGCTGTTCGGTCGACTGCCCGATGGGACACCCATCGCTGCCGCAGATCTCTGCGTCAATGCACCCTCCGTTCTGGAAATTGAAGTCCCTGCAGATCTTGTTGCCGGCAGCGAATTTGTAGCCACTGCCGGACTGCAGCTGCCAGCTGGAGCCGAAGGCAGTGTCCAGATGCAGGTACTGACAGCACCCCCGGACAGCCTCACCGCACCAGCAGCCACAACGGCCAGACCCACCGACGGTAAAGCCCGCTGGTCTGACGGAGAAGGCCAGATCCGTTTTGATCGCCCCATCCTTGTGCAGCCGGAAAGCAATGCCCGCGCCCGATTACTGCGCGACTTCGACACCTTCCGACAGCTGTTCCCCGCAGCACTGTGCTACCATCGGATCGTACCCGTCGATGAAGTTGTCACACTCACACTGTACTACCGTGAAGATCACCACCTGCGGCAATTGATGCTGTCGGACGACGAAGTGGCCGAACTGGATCGACTGTGGGCCGATATGCACTTTGTCAGTCGCTCTGCACTTGCACTCGTTGATGCTTACGAACAGCTGTGGCAGTTCGCGACACAGGATGCAGATCCCAGCGCCTTCACGCCGATGCGTGAAGGGATTCTGAAAGATGCCGAATTGTTCCGCGAACAGCAGCGCAATGCGGAACCAATCCACCTGCAGGCCGTCCTGGACATTGCTGACCGCGCGTGGCGCAGACATCTGACGGAAACCGAACGAAATCAGCTCAGCAGCCTGTACCAGCAGCTCCGCAGTGAAGGACTGGACCACGAAGCATCCATCCGCAAACTGCTGGTGCGAGTCTTTGTGTCGCCCGCCTTCCTGTTTCGCACCGAACAGGTGCAGACCGGAACCAGACCAGCATCCGTCTCGGCCCCCGAACTGGCCTCACGACTCAGCTACTTCCTGTGGTCATCACTGCCCGATCAGACGCTCAGACAGGTCGCCGACTCTGACACCCTGCGGCAGGATGATGAACTGCGAGCACAGCTGACACGCATGCGCGCCGATCCACGAATTCGCCGCATGGCCATCGAATTCGGCTGCCAGTGGCTGCACATCCGCGACTTCGATCAGCTGGATGAAAAAAGCACCGAGGCGTATCCGGAATTCGCAGAACTGCGCGGTGATATGTATGAAGAGTCCATCCTGTTCCTCGAAGATCTGCTGCGCAATGATCGCTCCATACTCAGCCTGCTGGACGCGGATCACACATGGGTGAATGCTCGCCTTGCAAAGTTCTACGGACTGGAAGGAGTTGAAGGGGATCATTTCCGTCGCATCGATGGACTTCGTGGCAACGCCCGCGGGGGTATCCTTGCCATGGCCAGCACACTTGCAAAGCAGTCAGGAGCCTCCCGCACCAGCCCCATCCTCCGCGGTAACTGGGTATCTGAATTCCTGCTGGGAGACCGTCTGCCGAAACCTCCGAAAGGAGTTCCTGTGCTGCCGGAATCCGCACCCGCCAATGTCACCGAACGACAGCTCATCGAACTCCACAGCTCCGATCCTGCCTGTGCTCGATGCCACCAGCGGATCGACCCCTTCGGCTTCGCACTGGAAGGCTTCGACACCATCGGTCGGCTCCGCACCAAAGATGCTCACGGACTTGAAATCAATACGGCTGCGGTACTGCCTGATGGCACACCGATCACGGGCCTCGATGGACTGCGACAGTACCTGCTGCAGAATCGTCGCCGCGATTTTGTCCGCACCTTCTGCCGACGACTGCTGGGCTACGCCCTCGGACGCAGCACCCAACTGTCAGACGAACCACTGCTGGACGAAATGCTGCTGCGACTTGAACAGAATGAGTGGCGGATTGGAGTCGCCCTTGAAACGATTGTGCTCAGCCCGCAATTCCGCACGATCCGCGGAGCCGACCAGCAGCTGGCGGTGCAGGAAGACTGAAACACCAGACCGATCATACGATCTCCACCCACGCACCCACCGCACCGCTGAAAACACGGCTCTGCGTAAACTGCTGCGCGTTACGAGGAAGTCTTCTGGACACCTGCGCGCAGAATGGACATCCCGTTCGGGCGGGCGAGGCTCCCGCCGAGCCGCACGTCAACTGTCCGTATTCCCCTGTCGTTCTTCGCCCACAACCGTAGCCCGGGCAT
>CAXBSH010000080.1:0-17531 GCA_963977705.1 uncultured Planctomycetaceae bacterium | reverse complement strand
GGCTGATCCGCAATCACCAAAGCCTGCTGGGAATACTGCGATACTGAAGTCAGATGCTTGGATACGGACTGGCACACTGCCAATCGTATTGGGATCGCTGTCCGCCATTTGGACGTTGAGGATTTGCTTATGCGGGTTGGTCATTCATCGGCCTTTCACAGAACAGTTGAAAAGAAAAGAGGCTGCCGAAGCAGCCTCGCTGACAAGGCAAACAACGTGAAAGCTGAATCGATTGGGATGATTCTGAGAATTCTGCGGGCCATAACGGACGAATAACACAGAAGACTACTGCCCTCAGAGCGTTCGGAGTCATACGCAACGCGGCGGGGCATTCAGCCGACACCGATGAAAAGGCGATCTCTCGTGAAGACACTCTCTTTCCGTGCCGGACAGCTGCTGACTCTTTCTGCCGTACTGGCGTCGACCGCGATTCTGACCGGTTGTCAGACGACCATCGGCGGGCAGACGCTGCCATCGCCGGATTATCTGACAGACGACGTCCAGTTCTATCCAGCAGGGCCTGAGTTCCCCCTGACGAATCAGGTGGAAGCCAGCCGCAAGCAAGCCGCCGACAGCCAGTCATTGCAGCCCGCCGGCAACTGATTTCATTCCGACTGCTGGTCGGAGTCTGAAAACACAGCGACTCGGGAGAACACAGGTTTTCCCGAGTCGCATTTGCGCGTTTGACTCGCTTACACCTTGTCGGCCAGCGGACAGATGTACGGCGCCCGATATTCGCGGGTCAGCCATGCATTGGCCGCCGGATTATTCGTGAACTGCTCACGTTCCGGATCAAATTCCAGCAGGGCTCCGAGAGACAGGAAATCGGCATCGGTGTTGACGCCGTTCTTCTTCAGGTGCTGAATGGTTCGCTGCAGAGTGGCTTCATTGTCATCCAGCGACTTGAAGTCCTTCAGAGCAGCCGACAGATCAGCAACCGCCAGTCGGTTGGATTCACCAGCATAGAACGAAATATTGCCGAGATGGCTGATGGCCGCAGACAGGTGGCCTTCGCGAACATCGGCCGCCAGATCTTCGACCTTGCGTGACTGACAGGCACTGACGAAGTTCTTGAAGTGTTCACCGCCCCCTTTGAACTCCTTCACCACCTTCATGTCCCGGTCATAGACATAGCAGTGGCTGTAGGAATCCTGAACCACATAGCCCTCTGTGCCGTAGAACACGACCCCGACCTTGTTCCCGCTGCTGCTCTGGAACAGGGTATTCAGTTCCGTGTCATCACTGTCATCCACTGACAGACCGCGAGTTTCAAAGACGATGCAGCGATCACCGTAATCGTAAATTGACACTTCGGTGTTGGCCGTATCACCGGCATCCACGTATTTGTCGTCCTTACGCTCGGCCTGATACCCCAGACGACCGCCATAGCACAGGATGCGAGACGGGTGAGTATCGATCCCGAGTCCCCAGCGAGCGATGTCGGTCTGATGCGGACCCTGATTGCCGAGGTCGCCGTTTCCGTAATGTCGCTGCCAGTGCCAGTCATAGTGGAAGTTGGGCCGAGTGCACTTCGGGTCAGTCATCGAAGCCGGACCACTCCACATATCGAAATTGACGGTTGCCGGGATGGCGTAGTCACCCTTTGCCCCGATACTTTTACGACGCTTGTAGCAGAGTCCGCGAGCCAGCTTGACTTCGCCGATCCCGCCACCCCGCATAAACGCTACAGCCTCGATGATCGCCTTGCTGGATCGACACTGCGTGCCGACCTGACACATCCGACCATACTTGCGGGATGCTGCAATCAGTGCCGTGCCTTCCAGCACATTATGACAGACCGGCTTTTCAATGTACGCGTCCTTCCCCGCCTGCATTGCCCAGATACCGGTTAAGGCATGCCAGTGATTGGGAGTTGCCGTGCTGATGATATCGACAGCATCATCTTCGAAAGCCTGGCGCATGTCCGAGACGGGCTTCGGCCGCAGCCCCTGCTTCTTTTCAATGTCATCACAGCGACGATTGGCGACCGCCTCATCCACATCCACAATCACTCGAATCTCTGTCCGGTCATCCCGCAAAAACTCACTGATGTGTTCCCCGCCACGTCCATTGACGCCCACAACGGCGACACCGATTTTCTCGTTGGCGGAAGTACCGGCACGCCCGATCGCCGGAGCGGCAAAGGCAAGCGAAGCAGCGGACGCAGTGGACAGGAAACGACGTCGATTCAGGCTGGTCATCAGCAGATCTCCTGGCGGGAACGGTCAGACGGCACAGGCCGCTGCAGCGTGATGTCAGCAGCCTGACGCTGCCACAGGCGCGACAGCCCCGTCATCACACTGTTTTTCTACTGCAGTTGCAAGTGTCCCCGCCTGACACCAACAAAAAACGCCGGGATGTTTCCCGGCGTTCAAGTCCACTGGACTGATCGGATTCGGTCGACTGGGTTCAGCCGAGCAGGTCCTTCACGCACTCACGCTCTTCACGCAGCTCGTTGATCGTGATGTCGATCTTTGACTGAGCAAACTCGTTGTGAGTCTGGCCCTGCACGATCGACACTCGCTGACCATCGCTGACCAGCGGAAATCCGGTGATCAGACCAGCCTCAATGCCATAACTGCCATCGCTGCACACAGCAGCGCTGAAACAGCTGCCAGCGGCAGTCGGGCGAATGATGCCCTTCACGGTATCCAGCATCGCATTCGCAGCAGATGCCGCACTGGATGCTCCACGCGCCGCAATCACCGCTGCACCACGCTTCTGCACGGTGGAAATGAAGTCGCCCTGCAGCCACGCACTGTCCGTGATCACCTCGCTCGCCGGACGACCGTTGATCTTCGCATGGTAGAAGTCGGGATACTGAGTTGCCGAGTGATTGCCCCAGATCGCCACGTTCGATACGGCACCCACCGCAACGCCAGCCTTCTGGGCCAGCTGAGACGCCGCACGATTCTGATCCAGCATGGTCATCGCATAGAATCGATCGGAAGGAACGCCCGGGGCATTCTTCATGGCGATCAGACAGTTCGTGTTACAGGGATTTCCCACCACCACGACCCGCACATCCGGAGCAGCAGCCGCAGCAATCGCTCGACCTGTACTGGTGAAAATCGGGCCGTTGACACGAATCAGATCGCCCCGCTCCATGCCCGCCTTACGCGGAATGCTGCCCACACACAGCACCCAGTTGCAGTCACGGAAACCGTCTTCCAGATGATCACTGTCCGCCTTTACCACTCCCGCCAGTGTCGGAAACGCACAGTCGTCCAGCTCCATGTGCACGCCATCCAGAGCTTTCAGAACCGGAGGCACTTCCACCAGATGCAGAATCACAGGCTGATTCGGGCCGAAAACTTCACCCGATGCAATTCGAAAAATCGACGCATACCCGATCTGACCTGCCGCACCAGTCACCGCCACACGAATGGGAGCCACCATAGGGAACACAGCCTTCTGAAAAATGTTGATTCGAACTTGACGAATCCCGATTGAGCCCAGCGCCCGTGACCGTATTAGAAGGTGCTGCTGCGGAAATTCAAAACGAGGCCTGTGCTGGCCTCAGGCAATGCTGCGGTTGAGAATTCACGCGCCAGCTCCACAACAGACCACTGCTGCAAATACCAGCGAATCTCACGCGGATCAGCCCATTCCCCCAACAACTCTGACGACTTTATCGACCTGCTGCCGAAAATCACCGGAAATCCGCAGATGTCAGGAACCGCGCAGATCGCAATTCCGGACATTCCCTGCCAGCGCCTTTTTCCCTGAAAACCCCCGAAAAAACGAATACTCCAAGCCTGTTTTCCCGACCGTCAACAGCAGGAAAGGCCCCGGCGGGCACCAGACTGCCGATTGACGACTGCATTTCGCAACGCAGAGTAACTGTGTTGCAGACTGCAGGTGCTGTGTCCCCGGAAGTGGCCCTCTGCGGTTGCTCCACATCGATTCCGACCTCCGATCTGTCTTTCAGTCCGCAGTTCTGACCCTGCCAGTAACCGTTCCTGCAAAACGATGTTGCGGCAGTTTCTCAAGGATTCACAGCCATGTTTCGCAACCACTCCCGCTTCCGACGCACACCCATTGCGGCCAGCATTGGATCCGCCACCACGCACTCGGAACACAGCACTGAACAACTCGAGCAGCGTCAGCTGCTGAGTGCTGACATCGCCCTCGAAACTGTGCTCGAAGGCACTGGTACAACGTTCGCCAAAGCCGAATACAAACTCAGCAACGGAAAGCATTCGCTGGAGTTCAGTATCTTCAACGCAGAACCCGGCCAGTATCAGGCGGCCGTTGGCAGCAAACAGCTGGGACAAATCACCGTACCTGCATCGCGACTGGCCCAATTCGAATTCACCAATCAGCCCGGTGATGCGGGCGAAGCCCCATTCCCCTCCGACATTGTGCTGCCGCTGACCAGCGGGCAGGCCATCCGCCTTTCGCCGGTCTCCGGCACCGGCTCGGCCGAGATCAGCGGTACCCTTGCCGTGGAAAACGAAGACGAACGGTTTGAATCCAATGTTGCGGTCAACGCGGTCAGTGCTGACGGTCGTGCTGTGGAAGCTGAGTATGAGTCTGAGCAGGAGGGCGCCGTCACGCAGCGCAAGTTCACACTCAAGGTTTACAACCTGCAGCCCGGCAGTGTCCAGCCGCTCACAATCGACGGCGTCAGTGTCGGTGTGTTGCAGGCCAATGCTGTGGGCACCAGCTGGTTGAAATTTGCAGATCCGGTCAGAGCTGGCTTCAGCGCCTTTCCTGCTCAGTTCCCGGCCATCACGACCGGCAGCCAGATCACGGTCGGAACGGATTTCACAGCGACGTGGGGTTCGGCCACTGCACCCATCAGCGATGATGCCACTGATGGCCGGCAGACACAGATCGAACTGCACGGGACGGGCACGCTGCAGGGCACCATTTTCCACGAATCCTTCACACCCGTTGGCAGTACCACAGAACAGCGGGAGTTCCGGGTTGAGATTTGGGGTGGCACAGCGGGGGCAGTGGTTCCCGTTTCCGTGCGGACGCCTTCCGGACAGCCGGTACAGATCGGCTCAATCACACTCAACACTCGTGGCTTCGGCCGTCTGCACTTCGAATCACAGGATCCTGCAAAACAGTTTCCAGCCAGCTTCCCGGCGCTGACGGACGGCACGGTATTCACTGTTGGCAGCACACTCGCCGGCGCGTGGACCGCAACCAATCCCACTGCCGAATCGCTGCACCGCAGTGCCGAGCTGGCCTATCAGCTGGATCAGACAATGGGCTTCACCAGCAACGGTGTGTACATGGAAAACTGGGGGAAAAAGGGCGAGAAGTGGTTGAAGGACAAGACGGGGAAATGGCATTTCATCACTCCCGATGGCGGTCTGTATGAATGGGATCTGAAGCCAGGTGCTAACGGACGTCGGATTGCCATTCTGGATGACTCGTTCCACCTGCGGCCTGAACTGCTGACTCAGGCGAAAGCTGTCGGCAGTGGCGTTGCCAGCGACGATCTGCTGCAGGCCACAGCCGCCAAACTGGATCGGGAGCTTGGTCTGACACTGGCGGCCGCCAGCAACACCAACTGGGGTGGGCTGCAGGAAAAATGGCTGCGTGGCAACGGTAAATGGTACTTCATCACTCCGGATGGCACTCTCACGCGCTGGGACGGTTCCAAAACCGCGACAGGAACCGTGGTCGCTCGCCTTGACGACCGTTTTCACGAAACCCCGTCGCACCTGACAGAGGCGGAAAATGAGCTGACTGATGCCGAAAAACAGTTCGCGGCCAAAACTTCGCTGAAGCTTGCAACCTACGACAGTAAGCTGGACAAATGGCAGGGAATTGACGCGAAGTGGATCAAATCCAGCACCAATGTCTGGTACTTCGTGCGTCCGAATGATGATGTGTTTCAGTGGGACCAGAAGGTTTACAGCAAACCGGGTGGCCAGAAGGACGTGGGGGGTGTCAAAATCAGCCGAATTGCGGGAGCGTGGGCCAATCCGACGCTGCTGACAACGCTGCCAACCACGCTTCCCGGCACCGTTGCCTCGCGGGCTGTACTGGACGACCTGTTTGCTGACGCACCGGATTTCAGCTGAGTTTTCCCGAGAATGGCAGGGAATTGCCCGCTGTGACTGACTGTCGGTCGATGGCCTGATATGATTTGCGGCTGTCGACCGATTTGTTTTTTTCACATTGCGAAGCAAACTGCACAAACTCCGGGAGCATTGTTCTGATGTCCTCACTGATTTCCTCAGTCCATGCAAGGGAAATTCTCGACAGCCGCGGCAATCCAACAGTGGAAGTGGAAATCAGCCTTGAAGACGGCACACAGGGCCGGGCTGCCGTTCCATCCGGTGCCAGCACCGGGGCTCACGAAGCCTGTGAGCTCCGCGACACCGACAACAAAAGCCGCTACCTCGGCAAGGGCGTGCTGAAGGCCGTGGAAAATGTGAATGAAGAGCTGTCCGGCATTCTGCTGGACCTCGATGCTCTGGATCAGGCCACTGTCGATGCCGAAATGCTGGCAGCTGACGGCACGCCGAACAAATCGCGTCTCGGTGCCAACGCCATCCTCGCCTGCTCGCTGGCAACAGCACATGCGGCCGCTGCTTACAGTGGTCTGCCCCTGTACCGTTATGTCGGCGGTGTCGGTGCCAACCGCCTGCCAGCGCCCATGATGAACATCATCAATGGCGGGGCTCACGCCAATAACGGACTCGACATCCAGGAATTCATGGTCATGCCACTGGGCTTCCACACCTTCGGTGAAGCCCTGCGAGCCGGTGTGGAAATCTTCCATCACCTGAAAAAAGTACTGGCCGGCAAGGGACTCAGCACGGCCGTCGGTGACGAAGGCGGATTCGCTCCTGACCTGAAGACCAATGAAGAAGGTCTGCAGGTCATCATGCAGGCCATCGAAAACGCCGGCTATCGTCCTGGCGAACAGATCAAGATTGCCATGGACTGTGCTGCCACCGAGTTCTTCGATGCCAAGACCGGGATGTACACCGTCGATGGCGGAAAACTCGACTGTGCCGGAATGGTCGACCTGCTGGAAAGCTGGGTCAACAAGTACCCGATCTGCTCGATTGAAGACGGTTGCTCAGAAGATGACTGGGATGGCTGGAAGAAACTGACCGATAAGGTTGGAAAACGCGTGCAGCTGGTCGGTGACGACCTGTTCGTAACCAATGCAAAGCGTCTCGCGGAAGGAATTGATAAGGGCGTTGCCAACAGCATCCTCGTCAAAGTCAACCAGATCGGTACTCTGACGGAAACCATTCAGGCCGTTCAGTTGGCCTACCAGAATGGATACACCGCTGTGATGAGCCATCGATCGGGCGAAACGGAAGACACAACCATCGCGGATCTTGCCGTGGCCCTGCGCACCGGCCAGATCAAGACGGGTTCCGCCAGCCGCACAGACCGCATTGCCAAGTACAACCAGCTGCTGCGAATTGAAGAAATGCTGGGTGATACCGCCGTCTACGGGGGCACGATTCGCTGAAAACATCGGCATCGGCTCCAGAAAACTCCGATGCCGCATACAGCCGATCAAACAACTGATACGACCTCCGGCGAACTGACCACAGTTCGCACGGGGGTCGCTTCGTTTCTGACATCCATGATCTTCTGGGCCACGCTGATCACCGCTGCTGCCGGTTACGCAACTGCAGCACTCAGCCCACAGTACATCCGCTGGCAGACTGCTCAACAGGATTTCCACCGCAACGCAGCTCAACTGGAACAACTGGCAACGGAGATCCGACAGCTGGACGGGTTGGTGCTGGCGCTGCAGGAAGACCCGGAATTCGCTGCCGCTCTGTCCGCCGCACGTAACGGGACCGAAAACCCCGAGCTGGCCAGACTGACGGCCACTATGCGACCCAATCCTGCAGAATCCGAACATACACCGCAGACAGCGATCAACAGTCTGCCCGCACCGTGGCAGAAGCTGCTGCTGCAGACCGCACAAAGCGGGCCGGTACGAACCCGACTGCTGTGGGGTTCCGCCGCACTGACACTGCTGGCCTTCACGTTTCTGAATGATGCCGGAGGCTCGATTGTGATCGGGCTTGTCCTGTCAGTCAGTGGCGCTCTGGTCGGACTTTATCGTCGCTATTCACCCAAACCCACGGCCTTGGAAAAGCCCGGGCTGCCAACGACCGCGATGGATCTTCAGCCACACCCTGCCGCCGCATCACCCGCACTGATGCTTTTCACACCGACCACCACATCCGAAGACTCGGATGCCTGCACTGAAACTACAGCTGCCGACTGACACTGACTCACCAATTCGATTCAGACACCTCGGCCGGCAAACGGCGAATGTCTGACAGAATTTCCGGATCGCGTGGACAGCAGGTCTCCCGAACTTCCCGAAAGGCGATTCCGGGAGGGCGAAATTCCTGCTGAACCAAATTCGCGTCCGGCAACCCTCATCAGAATTTCAGCAGGTCCGTCAGCAGAGAATCATGCAACAGAGACGAACCAAAAAACAGATCGACAGTCGAGGGGTTGGCAGCCGGGATTGAGGGAGTTTCTGCAGCTGCTGATCCTGACACAGAACGGCTTCCGGACGCGGCTACCGCGGCTGGCCGCAATCGAACTGGTGCGGGCGGTCCGGGAATCAGAATTGGAAGGCTGCTGCCGACTGCTGACCTTGCTGCCACAGGACCTGCCGCTCGATCAGCGCGAGGCAGTGGGCCCATCAAACCCGTCGCCACGAAGGGCGGAGTCGCCAGCGGCTGCCACGCAGTCGCTGGAATCGAAAATGGATCGGCAATCCCAGTGGCATTCAGATTGCCCGTCCCGAGAGCAAACGACTGGCTGGGAGCCTGACTGCCCGTGGTCCGAGCAGTTCCAGCATCGTACTGATATACGCGATCCGTTCCCGAATCCACAATCCACAGGTGGTTCACATTATTCGGATCCAGTGCGATTCCGGTGGGAGTCGCCGCGGTCACCGCAAGGCTCCAACTGCCCTGCAGAACGCCGGCCACCGAATATCTGAAGACTCGATCGGTCGCCAGTGTATCGTCAACCGTCCAGATACTGACTCCGTCAGTCACCATATCGGTCACACTCAGATTGGCCGTATTCAGAGCAAAGCTGGAGGTCACATTGATGCGTCCACTGCGAACCGCCGCACCACCCGCAAACCGATAAATACGATCGGTCGATGGATCAGCCAGCCACAGATCATTCCCCCAGACAGCGATCCCTTCCGGCTTACCGACTTTCTGCGGTGTCCATGAACCCAGAAACACGCCTTCACGAGAATACACAAACACGTCGCCAACCGAGTCAATCACCCAGAAAATCGTTCCCGTTGTATTCGTGGCAATACCTCGCGACCGCGTATTGCGAGTGTTCAGTGGCGTAGTGGTAATCGGTGTGCCGTCCGGAGCATACTGGAAACTGGACGCAGCATTCCCATCGACGACGAAAAACTTCGATACCAGCGCCGGAGGTGCCACTGTAATGGTCACGGTGGCAGCCACGGAATTCAGCAGACCGTCTGAGGCTGCGTACAGAAAACTGTCCGGTCCGCTGTAATTTAAAGCCGGTGCGTAAGTCCACGATCCATCCGCATTCAGAACCACTGTTCCATGAGTCGGCCCGGTCAGCAGCACTGCTGTCAGTGGATCACCATCAACGTCACGATCGTTTGCCAGCACACCAGGTGCTGCGACTGTCACTGGAGTGTTCCAGGCCGTCCCCGCGGTGTCGTTGACTGCTATGGGAGCATCGTTGACCGGCGTCACGATCAGGGTCACCGTAGTCGATGCTGACTGCAGCAGGCCATCACTGGCCACGTAGGTGAAACTGTCTGTGCCAAAGAAATTGGCCGCCGGAGTGTACGTGAACGCTCCACTGGCACTGAACACCAGCGTACCACGAGCCGGAGCGGTCAGACGTATGGCCGTCAGCGGACTGCCCTCGGGATCCGCATCATTCCCCAGCACTCCCGGCAGCAGGATCGAAATGGAGCTGTCTTCGGCCAGAGAATAAGTATCCGGCAGCACTGTCGGAGCGTCATTGACGGCTGCTATCGTGATCGTCACCAGGCCCGTAACAGCTGGCGACAGACCATCACTCAGGCTGTAAGTAAATGTGTCTTCTCCGAAAAAGTTCAGGTTTGGAGTGAAGCTGAATGTGCCATCCGCCTGCAACAGCAGCACACCGTGGGTGGGCCCCGTCAGCAGACTCACACTCAACACGTCACCATCGGGATCGAAGTCGTTCTGCAGAACTCCCGGAACCCCCTGAAGGATCTGGTCCTCATTGATGTTCCAGCGATCCGCCACAGCCACCGGAGCATCGTTGACACCAGCAACTGCCAGTTGCACCAGTGCTGGCAGAGAAGTCCCGAAGCCATCGCTGACAACATAAGTAAAGGTATCTGACCCAAAGAAGTTGGGCGTTGGAGCATAGACAAACGAACCGTCAGAATTCAGGACCAGAGTTCCATGTGCAGGTGCAGTACCCGGCAGCACAGACAGCGGGTCACCATCAAGATCGGTGTCGTTCAGCAGCAGAGCACCAGCCGCGGTTGTCAGACTGCCATCTTCCAGCAGACTGTAGCTGTCAGCAGCAGCCACCGGCAGATGATTGATATGCGTCACAGCCAGAGTCACACTGACTGATGACGACTGCGCCTGACCATCAGTGGCCGCGTAACTGAAGCTGTCAGTTCCATACCAGAAGGCATTCGGCGTATACACAAATGAGCCGTCAGTCTGCAGCACCAGTGTACCGTGTACCGGAGCAGTCTGCAGCACAGCCGTCAGCAGATCACCGTCAGCATCAGTGTCATTTGCCAGGACTCCGCTGGCCCCCACGGTCAGACTGCCATTCTCCTGCAGCTCCCACGCATCGACTGCTGCGATCGGTACGTCATTGACCGACTGAATCGTGATCTGAAAGACCTGAGGCAGGCTGGTATCGAAACCACCAGGGCCAATACCACCATTGTCCTGCAGCTGCACACTGACAACAGCCGTACCGAATGCATTGGCGGCTGGAGTGAATGACAGGGTCCCGTCAGCTGCGATGGTCGGCTGACTGGCAAACAGATCCGGACGATCCGTGCTGACATGAAACTGCACCTGCTGAGCTGATTCCTCCCCGGTTCCAGGTGAAATTGCCGTGGCCCACGCCGGGATCAGCACGGCACCGGCATCCTCCAGAACCAGCTGATCGGCACCAGCCGTGAATACGGGAGCGGTGTTGGCGAAGTAATGGCCGAAATGCGAGGACTTGTGGATATCACCATCCAGCAGGTCATCGAACTGATAGCCATCGCCGGGAACCGGCGTCCCAAGCACCACGGGGATTGATCCCAGCACAACACTGGTTCCGGCACGCACAAACTGCAGATCAAATCGAGCTGGTCTGCCATCACCGACAAACTGAATATCAAAACTGGCGGTCTGCCCGGCGGCGATTCCGGTCAGCACACCCGTGGTGTTGATCAGCTGCACACGCGGATCCGATGCACGCACCGTAATATCCATCGCGACGTTCGTCACGGCATTCTGGATGGCCTGCGTAACCCCATCTGCCACGGTGGCTGCAAAGCCTGTTTGAATCATGAAGTACAGCGGCTCACCGGGATTGATCGGAGTCAGTGTGCCATTGGGAATCGCCTGTGTCGACCGATTCACAGCCCCGGTCAGTCGTGCCAGAGATTCCAGCATCTGCCTTGGATCGACCGTCGGAATATCATTGGTGCCAAGGCCAATCACCAGTGCTCCCAGAGCATTCAGGCCTGTCACTGTTTCCTGCAGACCGGCGCCGCTGCTGAAAGGCGTGGTGTTGCGGGACGTCTGCGTCAGTGCAGCAATCGGCAGCGCTGTGCCGTTGATCCCTGTGATAATCGTTTCACCTTTCGGCTGATAAGCCACACCGATATCCGTAGCCGTCAGAATTACAGGCAAAGCCCCGGCCCGGAAACCGGCACCACCCATCGTGCCAGCTGGTGTCAGAACACCGGCACCACTATCGGCCGTGAAAGATGCGAACGGTGGAACGTCACCCGAAGTTCCCGGAAACAGCTGTGTGGCAGCCGGCCCTGCCGGGCCACTACCAAGGCGCGAACCATCATTGTTGCCGTCAAATCCCAGACCCGTCACAAGCTGATACAACGCCTCAATATCTGTCTCCGGACCGTCGCCCCCATACCCCGGCGTCATACGATCCAATGCTCCCTGAATCGCTGCCGCAAAGCCCGCGCGAGTCGATTCCACGATCGGCTGATTCAGAATAAATGGACGCCCCTCCGCAAACTCACCCGCAAAACTTCCATACTCCTCAAATCGCCCCACACCGAATCCCAGATCGACACCCGGAAGGGCCGCCTGCAACCGAGCAATAATGTCGGGAAAAGCCGCGCGAACTATCGGACTGTTGGCCGTAAAACTGCCCGTGTCGTCAAACAGCAGGAACACGTCGACCAGCGTCGACAGACTACCGGCAGCCGGCAGCGTCAGACTGACGTTATGCACCGAAGTCTCGCCTGCGGCCAGATTGATGTTGATGGTCGTCGGAGTCACATTGCCGGACGCAGGATTGCTGATACCCGCAGGATACAGGATCCCCCCGCCAGCATGACCTGTCGTCCATGGCCCTGACTGCCGCACCTTCTCACGCACCACATAAGCCCCGGGAACCAGTCCCGTGAAACTGTAACTGCCGTCAGCCGCTGTGACCGCCTCGGGTTCACCAATGTCATAGAGGTCATTGCGATCCAGATCGAGATAAATGGACACTGCCGATCGCCGTAGTTCACCAGCATCCGGAACACCATCCGCATCGGTGTCATGGAATACAACTCCATGAATCTCATTCGCACGAAACACGTTGGCGAAATTGGCCACCGGTGGAATTGTTGATGGCAATGTCAGAGTGCGGACCTGAGCTGCAGCCGGAGTAGCGTCCATTGTCGCGGGAACAACTTCCCGAATCGTATAGGTCCCGTGACCCAGATGCGTAAAGGAATAATCGCCCGTCTCGTCAACCGCCGGAGTAAAATAGTAGTCGGCAATGGACGCGGTCACCGGTTCGCCCGGATCAGCGACACTGTTGTTGTTCAGATCCAGATAAACCGTCACCCCACTCAGACCCCGTTCACCAGCATCGCGCACACCATTGTGATTCACATCACTGAAAACGTTACCGTTCAGGAAGAACTGCTGCAGATCGTGACGACCAAAACTGATCCCCGTCCGCTGCTCACCGTTCAGCAGAAAAATGGCCGCCCCACTGGGATACGTGGTCAGCGTAAAGCCGGGCAGGGCCGTCTGACGAATCGTCACTGTCCCATAAGACAGACCCGTCAGCTGATAACTGCCATCAGCCGCCGAAAACGCTTCGGGTTCGCCCGTGTCGTAAACCGTGTTGTTGTTGAGGTCAGCGAACACCTGCCAGCCCTGCAGCGGAGCATCACCGGCATTGAAAATTCCATCAGCCGCCTGATCGTTGAATACCAGTCCGCTGACACTGCCCTGCATCGGGATCAGTGTAAAGAAGTCAGCCACACTGACAGTCCCAATCCCCACCGTCAGGCTGCGTATCACAGGTCGACCGACAGCAGCAATCCGATCGGCCGGCAGAACATGAATCACGGAATATGTGCCCACAGGCAATCGCACAAATGACCATGAACCGTCCGCAGCCGTTGCCGTGACGGGCTCCCCGGCCGTCAGCTGACCATCATGATTCAGATCCACAAACACCGTCATGCCGGACAGTGGCAGTTCACCCGGATCCTGCACGCCATTTCCGTTGGCATCATCCAGCACAATACCACGCACATCACCGACCTGCTCACGCAAACCAAAATCCACGGCCGTGCGATTCTGCCCGTTCAACAGCAGAAAGGCAGCCACGCCGGTTGCCGGTGTCGTCACCGCCCAGTTGGTCTGAGGCACCACCCGGATTGACTTCGTTCCATAGGCCTGTCCAGCAAACAAGTAACTGCCATCGGCTGCCGTCACAGTCTGTGGTTCACCCACCGTCAGCGCTCCATCCGCATTCAGATCCTGGTAGACAGTCCAGCCCGCCAGCGGAGACTCACCGGTGTTGAACAGCGAATCGCCGTTCTGATCGTTCCACAGGGTCCCGGAAAAACTGCCGGCAAGCGGCTGCAGATTGTAGAAGTCAACAACACTGACGCCGGCACGCACTACCAGCGATTCCACCGCAGATGGACGAAGTTCCGACGGAATAAAACCGGCAGCCAGAACTTCGGAAACACGATACGCGCCCGCTCGAATGTCAACAAACGAGTAACCACCGGCGGCATCAGTCGTCCGCACAGGTTCCGTGGCAGCCTGAACTCCGTCCCGATTCAGATCGATATAGACCGGCCGACCTGCAATCGCAGATTCACCCGCTCCTCGCACGCCATCTCCGTTGGCATCATTCCACACGGTACCACTGATCGTACCCACCTGGGGTATCCAGTTGCCGAAGACAGCCGTCGCAGTACCTCCAGCCACGACCGACACTGTTCTGAAATTTGGCGCGTTCTGCAGTGGAAACAGCGCACCACCCGAAGTCGTGCGGTATCCACCCACGGGCATCTGGAAGATCGACCACGTACCTGTTGGTACTGCCCCCAGAATGTAGTCTCCATCCGCGTTCGCCACCGCTGTCGGCTCGCCCGCCGTCAGCAGGCTGTCATTATTCAGGTCAGCAAAAACCGTCCACCCCGAGATTCCACCTTCACCAACATCCTTCACACCATTCTCATTCAGATCACTGAAAATCGTTCCCGTGACGCGACCGGAAACAATCGGCGCCGTCACCATCGGAAAATCACCCGTTACAACACGACGATCCCTCACCGCTAATGTCAACAATCTTGGACGGCCCGCCAGAGGATTGAAGCCGGGCTGTACAACAACAGCAACCCGAGTATTGCCGGCAGGTAACCCGGCAAACAGATACTTCCCGTTGGCATCCGACGCCGTAATCTGCTCACCCGCCGTCTGTAATCCGTCCCCATTGGAATCAATAAAGACCGGCCATCCCGCCAGACTGCGCTCGCCCGGATCATTGCGACCGTTTGCGTTCGCATCAACCCAGATCTGACCACTGATATCACCCACCAGCAACAGCCGCGGCTCAAGCCCCTCAGGGCTGGATACGCCACTGAAACGCTGACGCTGGCGCCGAGACCAACGCGCACGCTGCTCAAAGATGCGCGAGCAAAATTGACGCAGCGAAGGCCGATTTCCACCAGGTGTTGGACTCATGAGTTTTCAGGCTTTTCGTGGCAAAACACAGATGGTCACTGGCACTGGCACCAGCCAATCCAGACACTGTCAGGCCAAACACATCAGAAATCACAAAAACTGACGGTTCAGCATCTGACCAACGGTGTCTTCCCCATGCAGGAACTGCCACGATCTGCAATCCGGATGCCGTGGTGTTGAATTGTTATTGAGAAAACCTATGCATGGCATCGCCATCAACGAATCCACCAGAACTCTCAAAAACGACTCCCTCCCTGTGTTGCTCAGATGCAACGTGTCTGCGGGCCTCACCATGAATAAGTTTGCGCAAATGCCAGATGCCTGTTCAGAAGCCTTAACACCAACTTGCAGGTCAACTTGCCATGCCTGAGCACATCCACGACCAGACACCATCGGAAGTGGGTCCAGCGGCACAGTCGGAATCCGATTCCCCAGTGTCTCCGCTGCTGACATTCGGCCTGATTGTTCTGTCCCTCGTCGTCCTGCTGCTGCCAACTCCCACCGGTATGACGGCCGCTGCTCACCGACTGATCGCCGTCACCGTATTGATTGCGGGCTTCTGGATCACGCAGGCCATCCCGCTTGCCGCCGCCAGCCTGCTGCCCCTTGCCCTGTTTCCCCTGCTTGGAATTCAAAGTGCAAAAGACACAGCGAAAGCCTATGCCGAGGACAGTCTGTTCCTGTATATCGGAGGCATGATTATCGCCCTGGGAATTGAACGCTGGCAGCTGCATCGTCGTATCGCCCTGACCGTTGTCAGCCTCGTTGGGGTCAGCCCGCGGCGACTGGTCATGGGGTTCTCGCTGGCCACGTTTCTGCTGTCCATGTGGATCAGCAACACAGCCACAACCATGCTGATGCTGCCTATCGTTCTGGCCCTGCTGCAGGTGCTGGACGAGGGTTCGGATGGTGCCGGCAATCGTCCCGATTCTCCGCTGGCTGTGCCATTGCTGCTGTGCCTTGCTTACGCCTCCACGCTGGGGGGCATGGCAACACCCGTTGGTAGTCCCACCAACAGTGTGGCCATCGGAATCTATCGTGAACAACTGCCCGAGGCACCCGACGTCTTCTTTTCAGACTGGCTGCTGGTCTGCGGTCCCATCGCACTGTGTTACCTTGGACTGGTGATCGCCAGCCTTGTTCGAGGATTGCCGGGAACGACCACTGCCGACTCCCGCATCCGTGCCGAACTGCTGCGCCGCAGGCAGCAGCTGGGACCGCTCAGCCAGGCAGAATGGCTGATGCTGGCGGTCTTCGGACTGACGGCTCTGTTGTGGGTCTTTCGTGAACCACTGGTGATTGGTCGTATCGAACTGTTCCGCGGCTGGCAGTGGTACCTTGCAAAGATCTGCGGAACACTGACGGGGGATACCACTCTGCAGGCGACTCTGCTGGCCCGCGGAGCAGTTTCTGACGCAACAGTGGCGATCCTGATGACCGTCCTGCTGTTCCTGCTGCCCTCTGGTACTCGCAGCTCACAGGGACAAGCGATCCCGCTGATGAACTGGCCTACCGCTGTTCGCCTGCCATGGGACATGATCCTGCTGTTCGGTGGCGGCTTCGCACTGGCTTCGGCCTTCGAAAAAACTCGCCTCGCAGTCTGGCTGGCCGACTTTCTGCAGAAACCGTTGCAGGGGCAGCCGGCATGGCTGGCGGTCGCCGTCATCTGCCTGATTCTGGTGCTGCTGACAGAACTGACCAGCAACGTCGCAACTGTCACGGCAGTCCTGCCCTCACTGCTGGCACTGGCTGCACCACTGGGACTGGACCCGCGCATGCTGTTCATCCCCGCAACTCTGGCCGCCAGCGCCGGCTTCATGCTGCCCGTGGGAACACCCCCGAATGCCATCGTGTTTGGAACCGGGCGGATCCCGGCTCGAGAAATGGCCCGCCGAGGACTGCTGCTGAATCTGATCGGAGTCCCCCTGCTGACGGCAGGCGCATGGCTGATCATCAGGCCAGTGCTGGGGTTGAAATAAGGATCAACAAAGTCAGGCCTCACGGAAACGGCAGCAGTCAGCAGTATTCATCGGCCCAGCAGGCTGCGGGAAAATGGGGGCAACGAAAAATCATGTGAGCAGCTGCCGGTTGCAGTTTGATGGGGTTGGCGAAAGACGCACTGGGTACTGCTTCCTTGCCACGAAAAACATAACCGCTCAGATGCCAACGACAATACCCGTCAGCTTACACCCCTGGGACCACCGAGCACCAGCTCGGGGACAGCGATGCACGACAACACCCATCAGCTGACGCTGACGGCTCGCCTCTGGGGGGGCTTGAACGCGGTGGACGACACGGGCTGAAGCCTTGTCATTACCC
>CAXBSH010000079.1:0-17610 GCA_963977705.1 uncultured Planctomycetaceae bacterium | reverse complement strand
GGCTAAAGCCCAGTCTACGGTGCTTCGCTGATCAGTGACCGACGGGGTTGCCATTCCCCGGGACCACCGAGCGCTGGCTCGGTGAGGAAGTCGCAGGGCAACAGCCGTCAGCTTACGCTAACGGCTCGCCAGTGGGGGGGCTTGAGCGCGGTGGACGACACGGGCTGAAGCCTCGTCATTACCGATGAATTCAGCTGTTTGTGGTCTGGGCTATCGGAAAACGACCCACCAGGCCTGAATCGCAACCGCAGGTAAGCTGAACCACCGAAACAAGGCCCCCCAAGGCCTGAAGGGCCGATCTCAGCAGAGCCAGGTGCGTAAGCACCTGGTCACGACACCCCAAAAGAAGCCCCCTCGAGGCCTGAAGGGCCGGTTTCAGCAGAGCCGGGTGCGTGAGCACCCGGAACCCCATGCATGTCCGAGAATCCACACTCGCTTTGAAATCGGCCCTTCAGGCCTTAAGACCCAATTTTGGGGGGTGCCACAGACCCAGGGCTGCGCCCTGGGCTACCGGAAAACGGCCCTTCAGGCCTGAATCGCAAACATAGGCTCGGCACAAACCAAACGCGCGCCGCAAGGGCATCATGGCCCGATGGGTTTCGTGGGGAATGACGAGGTTACCGGCCCGGGCGGTGTTGTTCAGGGTTCAGATTTCCGCAGGACACCGCGTCGGTAGGCTCCTGCCATGGCGCGGGGCACTTCCGCTTCTGACAGAACGACCTCTGCCTGATTCTCCTGAGTCAGTGCTCGCATTTCCTGTTCGTGTGCCACAGCAGCGGCGCGGCGTTCTTCCGCATGGGCTCGAGCGATTCGCATGTCTGCTTCGGCCTGATCTGCCTGCAGACGAGCACCGACGTTGTCACCGACATCGATGTCGGCGATATCGATCGAGACGATTTCGTAGGCGGTCTGTGAATCGAGTCCTTTGGCGAGCACGGCTTTGGCAATCAGCATGGGATTTGCCAGGACATCCTTGTGCGTGTCGCAGGAGCCGATCGCGGAAACGATCCCCTCACCGACTCGCGCGATGACGGTTTCTTCGGTGGCACCGCCAATCAGCTGCGAGATATTGGTGCGGACGGTGACGCGGGCTTTGGCTTTGAGCTGGATCCCGTCCTTGGCGATGCCGTCCAGAGTGGGGCGAGAGCTGCGGGCCGGGTCCGGGCAATCAATGACTTTGGTACGAACGCTGGTCTGCACGGCTTCATGCACGTTGCGTCCGGCCAGATCGATGGCGGCAGCGGTGTCCCAGTCCAGTGCGATCTGAGCGCGCTGAGCGGCAATCATGGCGCGGACCACTTCCGGTACACGACCACCGGCCAGCATGTGTGATTCCATGGCTGCCGTTGTGATTTCGTCAGCCAGTCCGGACTGCACCGCATTGACTCGACAGTCAACGATCTTTTCGGGGTCAATGCGTTTCAGTTTCATGACGATGAGATGGACCGGGCCGATGGAGGCCCCGGACATCCACGCGCGGAACCAGAGCCTGGCGACCGTGGCAAACATGACTGCGAAGATCAGCAGGATCAGACCAAAGATCACGGCCAGTGAGATGAACAGGACTGTCCCGAAACTCATCGGTTCGCCTGCTGCCTGAGCCAGTAGGATTGCCTCAGTGGCTGCTGTCATCGCTGAATCCTGCGTCTGCTGTCTCAATGACTTTGAGTAAGGACGACTGCCGAACGGCTCGACAGTCGTCTCCGATCTGACTTACACGGTGGCAGCTGTTGTGCAGCCGCCGGGTGTCATTTGCCTGGTGAGTAATCCGTCAGGTGCATGTAAACGGATTCGACTTTATCCACCAGTTTGCCATTTCGCTGAGTTTCTTCGGCGACTTTCTTCCATTCCGGGTCGTTGCGGAAGGCGTCCCATGAGGCGTCAGCGGCTGCTTTGTCTTTGTGGGCAATGACGTAGATCAGGGTGTTGGGTTTGTCGGTCGGAGTCCAGTACATGATGTTTTTCATGCCGTGCTTTTCGAACAGCTTCATGGTGTGCTGACGGAAGCGATCGTTCAGTGCGTCCAGTTTGCCTTCCGGAGTGTAATAGGTTCGCAGTTCGTACAGCATGCCCTGTCCTTTTGGTTTTTCATCTGCCGCGTGAGCTGACAGCAACAGTCCGCTGCCAGCAACGATGACTGACATTCCCAGAATCACACCTGCCCAGAACGAACGCGTCATGACTGTTGACTCCTGAAGACATCCGCAGCGGGATGTCACCGAGATTCGCGGATTACTGATCCGATCCTTACGGTAAAGATCGGAACGGTGCACGCTGACTGGATCTGCGGCCAACGCAGGCAGTGCGAGCATTGGGGTAATGCTAGCAGCTTTGTGAGTGTTGTCAGTCGAGCGGCCGGGAAATCCGTGGTCGGTTGCGAATGCAGTGCACGTCCGTTCCGCAGCGGTCAAGGGTGCTGGGGTGGGCGGGAATGTCCGTCAGGCATTGGCGGCGCGGGGTACAGCGGGGGTATCAGTCAGCAGGCTGCGGGCTTCGGCGGCGAGAAAAATGGAGCCGGTGACGACAACGACTCCGGCGTGTCCGGCCAGTTGCCGGGCTTCTGTCAGCGCCAGCTCGACGGACTCGGACGTCTGCAGTGGGGGGACTGTCAGCCCGGATGCGGCGAATTCGCGGGACAGGCTGGCGAGATTTTCGGGAGGGACACTGCGGGGATTGATTCTGAATCGGGTAAGGACAACGTGGTCGAAGTGCGGCAGGATTTCCTGCAGCATCTGGTGATAGTCCTTATCGGACGAGACGGCGAACACGAGAATTCGCTGCCGCTGTTTCCATTCGTTGTGTTCCAGGACCTGGACGAGTGCGCGCAGGGAATCGGTGTTGTGGGCGGCATCGAGGATGACGGCAGGGTGTCCGTCAAGGATTTCGAAACGCAGTGGCCAGCGAGTTTCGCGAAGGCCGGCAGCGACGGTGTGGGCAGTGATTTGTGGAAAATGGACGGCAGCGAGTTCCGCGGCCATGACGGCGAGGCTGGCGTTGTGTGCCTGATGCCGTCCCAGCAGTGGCAGAGTGATTCCGCGATAAGCACCAGCGGGGGTCCAGAAGTCCAGTTGCTGTGAACGAGGCTGTGAGCGTCGAGCGTCGCCGGGCAGTTCGTCTGTCCAGGCGAATTCGGCACCGCAGACAAAGCGGCGACATCCCAGTTCCGCAGCTCGATTCGCCACCACCTCGTCAGCCGCCGGGGGCAGCTGGCCCTGCACTACGGGGATACCCGGTTTGAGGATCCCGGCTTTTTCCGCGGCGATGAGGTCCAGCGTGTGACCGAGGATCTGCATGTGGTCAAAGCCAATGCTGGTGATTACGGTGACAATCGGCTGGCAGACATTGGTGCAGTCCAGTCGGCCTCCAAGGCCTGTTTCCAGCACGACAAGCTGTACCTGCTGTTCAGCGAACAGCATCCATGCCAGCAGAGTGGCGGCTTCAAAGAACGTGGGCATGCGGTCGGCTTCGTCGACCTGTGGTGATTCCAGCAGTGTCCGCAGCTGCTGGACCAGTCGGGTGAGTGTTTCGGGGGACGGCATGTGGCCGTTGACTCGCATCCGTTCTTCGAACTGTTCGATGTGGGGTGAGGTGAACAGTCCGGTGCGGATACCGGCATGCCGCGCGATGGATTCGAGCATGGCGGCGGTGGAGCCTTTGCCTTTGGTTCCGGCGATATGGATGGAGGGGATCTGCAGGTGTGGTGAGCCGATGCGGGTCAGCAGTCGCTGGATGCGTTCAAGGCGGAAGGGTTCCTGCGTGACCGGTCGATTGCGTTCGTAGTCAATGCGATCGTAGAGCCACGTAATGGCGGACTGGTAGGCGATGTCGGCGGCGGAAGGCTGTTCCGACGGGTTCATTGCTGAGTTTCCGGTCTTGTTTACGAGGCGTCAGGAGGCGGACGGGATCTGTCCGACAGGCTGGGAATTCTAGCAGGCCGAGCGGGGTTCCCCAAACGGCATTTGTGTTGGGCGAGAGATTGGAAACGCGGGAATATTGACCTGAGAGTCCGTATTTTTGGTGATACGAACCTGGAATCGGTGTCTGGAATTTCGAACGTGGTTGGCAAAACCATCCATTCACACTAGGATTTGGCGAGCCGCAGGAACGCTGCAGGCCTGCGCGATTGTCTTCAGGAATTGTTCAATGAATCATGCTGAACGAGCGGCCGGTTTTCTGCCTCGGATTGAAGCTTCCAGCCCGGCCAGCCAGCCAACTGGTACAACTCCGGGCAGTTTTTCGCGGGCGCCGCGAATCGCAGCGGGTCGTACGGGCGCGTTGACCTATGCTTCCCCTGACACTCCGGGCATGCCGGCTCCATCGGAAAAAACGGCGTGGGATTTCATGCCTGCGGACTGGGTCCTGCGATCTGGCTATGAGTCTGACTATGAGCGTGCCGAGGCGTGGCAGCCGCCGGCCGGTTTTCAGCCTTGTACTCAGCTTGAGTATGCTCGACTGGGCCAGGTGACTCCCCAGATGCTGCGGGTGGCAGAGCGTGAAACGCATCTGACTGCGCAGCAGGTGTGTGATGAGGTGGCAGCGGGTCGGATGGTGATTCCGGCCAACATTCAGCATCTGCAGTACCAGTTGGATCCGATGTGTATTGGTCGAGCGTCGCGGACGAAGATCAACGCCAACATGGGGGCATCTCCGATTTCATCCGGTACGGATGAAGAGGTCGAGAAGCTGAAGTGGGCAGAGCGCTGGGGTGCAGACACGGTGATGGATCTGTCGACAGGCGGCGATCTGGATGCCTGCCGTGACGCGATCATCCGTAACAGCACGGTGCCGATCGGTACCGTACCGATTTATTCGATGATTATCGGGCGGAAGATTGAGCAGCTGAACATTGCGATGGTGCTGGAGACGCTGGAGCATCAGGCGCAGCAGGGCGTGGATTACTTCACGATTCATGCGGGTGTTCTGCAGGAGCATCTGCCGCTGGTGAAGGATCGTCTGATTGGGATTGTCAGTCGTGGTGGTTCGCTGCTGGCGAAGTGGATGATCCAGCACAATGCTCAGAACCTGATGTATACTCATTGGGAAGACATTTGTGACGTGCTGCGTCGTCATGACGTGACGTTCAGCATTGGAGATGGGCTGCGTCCGGGTGGTCTGGCGGATGCCACGGATGCGGCTCAGCTGGCCGAGCTGTCGACGCTGGGTGAGCTGACTGAGCGGGCGTGGCGGAAGGGAGTGCAGGTGATGATCGAGGGTCCGGGGCACGTGCCTCTGGATCAGATTGAATTCAACATGAAGCTGCAGCGTCGTCTGTGTCATGGTGCTCCGTTTTATGTGCTGGGGCCACTGGTGACGGACATGTTTCCGGGCTATGACCACATCACCAGCTGCATTGGTGCCACCAGTGCGGCGTGGCATGGTGCCAGTATGCTCTGCTATGTGACTCCCAAAGAGCATCTTGGTCTGCCCAAGAAGGACGATGTGAAGCAGGGTTGTATCGCGTACCGGATTGCGGCTCATGCGGCGGATGTTGCACTGGGTATCCCGGGGACTCGCGACCGCGACGACGAACTGACTCGAGCTCGGGCGGCCCTGAACTGGGAGCGTCATTTTGAGCTGAGTTTTGATCCGGATACGGCTCGCGCGTATCACGACGAAGATCTGGATGTGGACACGGATTTCTGTGCCATGTGCGGTCATGACTGGTGCAGTGTCCGCATCAGCAAAGAGATTCAGTTGTTTGCCAGTGGCAAGGCTGAGCATCTGCAGTGGGAAAAGGCGCGTGTGTCAGCAGCTCTGACGTCTGAGCAGCAGGAGATTCTGGAGAAGCGTGGTGTGTTGTCTCCTGATGAAATTCATCGTCTGGCCAGTAAGACGCGGCGGTCTGTTGGTGCGGATGCGGGGAAGGCCAACTGTCACAGCGACTATGTGGACGATGAAGATGCGCGGCAGATTCAGTTGGTGCAGCTGAACGGTGCGGCAGGTCAATCCTGAGGTTCACGGGTTCGGGTGTCTGGCCGATTCACGAAGCTTGATTGTCGGTTGCTGGGGCCGGTGCCGCTGGTCTTGCTGTGCGTCGTGCGAAGCGATCGACGACGCAGTAGAAGACGGGTGTGAGGAAGATACCGAACAGGGTGACTCCCAGCATACCGCTGAAGACTGCCGTTCCCAGGGCTCGTCGCATTTCAGCCCCGGCACCGGTGGCAAACGCCAGCGGTACGACGCCCAGGATGAAGGCGAAGGAGGTCATGAGGATTGGTCGCAGTCGTTGTCTGCAGGCGGCAAGGACAGCGGCTTCGGCCGTGTGTCCTTCATCGCGTCGTAACTTGGCGAATTCGACGATCAGAATCGCATTTTTGCAGGCCAGTCCGATCAGTACGACGAAGCCGACCTGCGTGAAGATGTTGATGTCCATACTGGCCATGGCGACTCCGGCCAGTGAGCAGAGGACGCACATGGGGACCACGAGGATGACGGCCAGTGGCAGTGTCCAGCTTTCGTAGAGTGCGGCGAGGACGAGGAACACGAAGGCCACGGATCCGGCGAACAGCAGCAGTCCGGTGCGGCCGGAGCTGCGTTCGAGAAATGCCAGTTCGGTCCATTCGGCGGCCATGGTTGCGGGTAGCTCGCGAGTGGCCAGCTGTTCCAGTGCTGCGATGCTTTCACCGCTGCTGAATCCGGCCGCGGCATTGGCTGTGATGGCTGCTGCCGGATACATGTTGTAGCGCGTGACCATCAGCGGACCTCCGATACGGCGGACTGCGGCGACTGACCCCAGCGGTATCATCTGGCCATCGCGATTTCGGACGTGCAGTTTCAGCACATCTTCGATGCGATCGCGGAATTCCTGATCGGCCTGTACGACCACCTGCCACGTGCGTCCGAAGAGGCCGAAGTCGTTGACGTATCGTGAACCGAGGAAGCCCTGCAGTGTCCCGAAGACTTCGGCCATGGAGACGCCGAGTGACAGGCAGGCATCACGATTCACATCAACAAACAGCTGGGGGGCATTGACGTTGAAGACGCTGAGCAGGCCGCGGAGTTCGGGGAGTTTTCCGGCTTCCCGGACGAGTGCATCGGTCTGGTCCTGCAGACCTTTCAGTCCCAGATCACCGCGGTCTTCGACCATCAGCTTCAGTCCCCCGGCCCGGCCGACTCCGGACACAGCAGGCGGGGGATTGATGGTGACGGTGGCTTCGGGGATCTGCGCTGCGTATTGTTTCAGCAGTGAATCCTGAATGGCGGAGGCGGCGAGGTCGGGAGTTGTGCGTTGTTCAAAATCGTGGAGGATGATGAACATGGAACAGAAGTTGGACGCTCGAGCGCCCAGCTGGAACGAGTTTCCGGCGATGGCATTGACGGCACGTACTCCGGGTGTGTCGAGTGTGATGCGTTCGACTTTTTCGAGCGTTTGCAGGGTACGTTCTGAGGAGGCTGCATCGGGCAGCTGCACGCTGCAGACCAGATAGCCTTTATCCTGAGTCGGGATGAAGCCACTGGGCAGAACCTGGAATTCGTACCATGTCAGGATCAGCAGTCCTGCGTAGACGGTCAGGACCAGCAGGGGGACTCGGACCAGCTTACCGACTCCGAACTGATAACCGTTCACGGACGAACGCAGCACTTTATTGAAGGCATTGAACAGCCAGCCGAGGCTGAAGTCCAGCAGTCTGGTCAGCCAGTCCTGCGGGCCATGTCGCGGTCGCAGCAGCACGGCGGCCAGTGCGGGGCTGAGTGTGAGCGAGTTGATTGTGGAGATCAGTGTGGAGACAGAGATAGTCATGGCGAACTGCAGAAAGAACTGTCCGACCAGTCCTGAAACAAAAGCGCAGGGGATGAAGACGGCGGCAAGGACCAGTCCGACGGCAATTACGGGACCGGTGACTTCTTCCATGGCCCGCATAGTGGCTTCGCGTGGTGCCAGTCCCCGTTCGATATTCTGTTCAACGGCTTCCACGACGACGATGGCATCATCCACCACGATACCGATGGCCAGCACCAGTCCGAACAGTGTGAGGTTATTCAGGCTGAATCCGAACATGGCGAGGGCGGCGAAGGTGCCGACGATGGCGACAGGTACAGCGATCAGCGGGATAATGGCGGGGCGCCATCCCTGCAGGAACAGCAGGACGACAAGTGAGACGAGGATGACGGCATCCCGCAGTGATTTGAAGACTTCGCGGATGGATTCGCGGACAAAGGGAGTGGTGTCATAGCCGGCTTCAGCGATGACTCCGGCAGGAAAATCGCGCGACAGTTCAGCGACTCGCGCTTTGACGAGGTCGGCCGTTTCGAGGGCATTTGCATCGGGCAGCTGGAAGACGGCCAGTCCGACGGTGGGTTTCTGGTTGAATCGGTTGTTGGTTTCTTCGGCGCGGGCTGCCAGTTCGACTCGACCGACATCGCGAATACGGAGAATTCTGCCGTCCGGTTGTGAGCGAACGATAATGTTTTCGAAGGCCGGGATGGATTCCAGTCGACCGGGGACGGTGAGTGGGATCTGCCATGCCTGGCGACCGTTGGCGGGGCCCTGCCCCAGCTGTCCGAGTGCGACTTCGGCGTTTTGTTCGCGGACGGCGCTGGCGACGTCTGAAGCGGTGAGTCCGCGGGCGGCCAGTTTGTCGGGATCCAGCCAGATTCTCATGCTGTAGTCGCGTTGTCCGAAGACGCGAACTTCGCTGACACCTTTGACTCGACTGAGTTCATCCTGCAGGTGCAGGCGTGCGTAGTTACTGAGATACAGCTGGTCGTAGCGACCATCGGGGCAATTGATACTGACCTGCAGCAGGATATCGGGTGAGCGTTTCCGAGTGATGACTCCGGTGCGGCGGACCACTTCCGGGAGTGTGGGGACAGCCAGTCCGACGCGATTCTGGACGAGCACCTGTGCCAGATTCAGGTCGACTCCGGGTTTGAAGGTGACGGTCAGTGCGTAGGAGCCGTCGTTTGTGCTGGACGAATTCATGTACAGCATATCTTCGACGCCGTTGACCTTCTGTTCGATGGGTGCGGCGATCGTTTCGGCGACAGTCTGAGCACTTGCGCCGGGGTAGTTGCACTGGACTTCGACGGTCGGTGGAGCGATCTGGGGATATTGTGCGAGTGGCAGTTGGGTGAGCGCGAGGCCACCGACCATCGTGATCACGATGGAAATCACGGCGGCAAAAATCGGGCGATCAATAAAGAAGTGGGAACGCACACTGAGGTCCGGGGGTGCAGTGGGGGGGGGGCGAATTGAGGGGCAGGCAGGCTGCCGGATTGTGGAGACTGTGGGTGGCAGTATATCGGCAGATCTGTGGGTGTCCCACCCCGAGGGCACTCGCTGACAGTCAGATCTCGTTTTACAATAGGCACGATCTTCCGTGGGGCCGGGCGAGTCCGTGCCGGCTGTCAGCGGGAGTTGTGAGCTGCGGAGTCATTATGATTGCCTACCATCCTGAGCGCTGGTGGAAGTCCACATTTTCGTGGCGTGGCACGGCCCTGCCACTGTCAATCAGTCGCGTACTGATCTTTCTGGCCTATGCCATCCTGATTCAGGCACTGTATGAATACGGGGCCGATATCGGCTGGATTTCCGAACAGCATTTTCTGGGAATTGATCCGGCGGGACATGCCGTGCTTGGGTCACTGATCGGCTTTCTGATCGTGTTCCGCATCAACGCTTCGAATACTCGCTGGTGGGAGGGTCGAACGCTGTGGGGCGGTCTGATCAACGGCAGCCGCAGTCTGGTACGTTTTGCCGGTCAGCACTGCAGTGAGCCGCAGGAGCTGGCGCGATTGATTACAGGCTATGTGGTATGTCTGCGTCGCAGTCTGCAGGGGTTTCGTGATCTGGGTGAAGCGGATCTGTATCTGTCAGATGCCGAGGTGTCTCGTGTGCAGCGGTTCGGGAATCAGGCCACGGGAGTGAGTCTGCTGATCTCGGAATGGATTGCAGCTCGATTTCGTGAGGGACAGCTGGATGCGGTGCTGCTGCGGCACATGGAGGAGATGTTGAATCGTCTGGTGGACGCACAGGGTGGCTGTGAGCGGATCCAGAAGACGCCTTTGCCGTTTGTCTATGTGGCGATGATTCGGCAGTTGATTCTGATCTATCTGCTGACTTTGCCCGTGGTGCTGTGCGAACGCTGTGGCTGGTGGTCGCCGGTGTTGCTGGCAACCATTTCGCTGGGGATGTTTGGTCTGGAGGAGGCGGGTGTTGAGACGGAGGATCCGTTTGGTCTGGAGGACAACTGTCTGGATCTGGTGTCCTGCACAGTGACGATTGCGCGGGATACGGCTCAGTTGAGTCGTGGTGTTGCGACGGACACGAAGCGTTCTGAGCTTTCCTGAAGCAGCTGGATAGAGCCTTCGTGGAGCAGTCCCTGTCGTGAGCGCAGCAGGCTGACTTTGAGCAGTCTCTGGTTGTGGCAGGGTGTGTGGGGTTCGACCAGCAGTCGCAGGTCTGCGAAGGAGGGTTGTTGCAGGGCGATTGCCGGTCGGATCAGCATGACGGTCGCCCCGCTGTGTTCGACAGCCAGCTGCAGGCGTCGTACGACAGCGGATGTGCAGCGATTGATCCATGCGAGTACGACCTGGACACCGCGGCTGCGAGCGGTTTGTTCGAGGGCCCAGAGGGATTGTCCGGACTGGCTGCGGGTATCGGGTGGTGGCTGGATCAGCAGAATGCGGGACAGGGGAATTCCGTGCAGCGGTGCGAGTGCGGGAAAAAAGCCGCGAGCTTCGTCGATGACGGCGAGGCAGCCGGGTCTGGTGAGCAGTCCGGAGGCGGCGCGGAGTGCGAGAGAAGTGGCGGACTGTCCGGGTCCGCGACTGAGCCATTCGACGACGGAGCCACTGGGGATTCCGCCGTCCGGCAGCAGTTGATCGAGTGTTGTCAGGCCGGTGGGGCAGACGTTTCGAGCGGCAACGGGGGCCGAGGCAGCGCGGAGTTGTCCGCGGAGCTGCTGGATGGCCTGCAATCGAGCTGCGGCAGCGGATGCTGTCATGGAATTCCGTCCCGGCCAGTCACCACCTGCCGAGTGACATCGGGAGGCGGGCTGGCATGCTGTTGCTGGACGGTATCCCTACCGGCGGCCGATCAGCGATCAGGCTGAAAGTCGGCTGCGGGAAAATGCGTCTGAAAAACGCCGTCCGGCCTTCCGATCATCGGTTGGCGGACGGAAGAGAAATTACGGTGGAGTGTGATGCGTGTCAAGATCCGGGATTTCGGACGGCTGTGGGGGCTGCCGCGCTTCCGAATACTCGGAAAAAATCGCCCGCACGGCCGAACGGAGTCAAATTCCGGACAGCTGATCCTTTCCGGCAGCGGAAACCTGACTCCTGACCGTTTCCGCGTTACACTATCTGCCCGAATCGCTTTTTCTCCCCTGCGGGCTGCTTCCCGCGGCCCTTTTCCGCTGTATTGCCACGCCAACCATGTCCGACAAACGCAATCTGTTCAATAAGGTCTGGGATCTGCACACCGTTCGCACATTGCCGGGCGGGCAGACTCAGCTGTTCATCGGTCTGCATCTGATTCATGAAGTGACCAGTCCTCAGGCCTTTGAAATCCTGCGTGAGCGTGGTCTGAAGGTTGCTTTCCCGCAGCGGACCATTGCCACAGTCGATCACATCGTTCCCACCGACAACCAGGCTCGGCCCTTTCGGGACGAGCTGGCCGAACAGATGATGTCGGCGATTGAAAAGAACTGTGCCGACTTCGGTGTGACACTGCTGAATCTGTCTGACAATCGTCAGGGGATTGTGCATGTGGTTGGTCCCGAGCAGGGTCTGACGCAGCCTGGCATGACCATTGTCTGCGGCGACAGCCACACCAGTACTCATGGGGCCTTTGGTGCCATTGCAATTGGCATTGGCACCAGCAACGTCGCGGAAGTGCTGGCCACACAGACCATGTTTCTGAACCGTCCGAAGGTTCGTCGCGTGGTTGTGAACGGTCAGCTGGGTCCGGGGGTATATGCCAAGGACGTGATTCTGTACATCATCCAGAAGCTGGGTGTGCAGGGTGGTGTTGGCTATGCCTATGAATTCGCGGGCAGTACCTTCGATGCGATGTCGATGGAAGAGCGGATGACGGTCTGCAACATGAGCATCGAGGGTGGTGCTCGGTGTGGCTACATCAACCCGGATCAGAAGACGGTCGATTATCTGCGTGGTCGTCCGCTGGCTCCGCAGGGAGCCGACTTTGAGCGGGCAGCGGCGTGGTGGCTCAGCATGGCGTCTGCCGCTGATGCTCAATTTGACGACGTCGTGGAATTCCGTGCAGCGGACATTGAGCCGACTGTGACGTGGGGAATTACTCCGGCTCAGTCTGTCGCCGTCAGTACTCCGCTGCCCCTGCTGAATGCGGTGCCGGCAGAAGAGCAGAAACTGATCCGGGAAGCTCTGGATTTCATGGGTCTGCAGGAAGGTCAGCCTCTGCAGGGAACTCGCATTGATGTCGCGTTCATTGGTTCCTGTACCAATTCGCGGATTTCCGATCTGCGTGAGGCTGCGCGGGTTGTGCAGGGTCATCGGGTAGCGGCTCACGTGAAGGCGATCGTCGTTCCGGGCTCCCAGTTGGTACGTCAGCAGGCGATGGAAGAGGGGCTGGATCGGATTTTCGAAGCGGCCGGTTTTGAGTGGCGTGCTGCAGGCTGTTCGATGTGTCTGGCGATGAATCCGGACAAGCTGCAGGGCCGACAGCTTTGTGCGTCATCCAGCAATCGCAATTTCAAGGGGCGTCAGGGCAGTCCGACGGGGCGTACGCTGCTGATGAGTCCGGCGATGGTGGCTGCGGCTGCCGTGCAGGGGCAGGTCACTGATATTCGCAGCTTCCCGATTCAGTCCAGTACGGTCTGAATTGAGCCGCGGCTGCGAATTTCATCTCGCACATCGCGACGTGCCGCTTCCCGCTTCTGGTTCAGCAGTGTTTCTTCGATCTCAGTCTGGACCTGCTGAAACGGGACTGTGGACGGTTCGTGGCGGTCAGTGATGCTGTACAGTTCCACGCGATCCGGCAGGACGCGTGGAGCCGAGACTTCGCCGACGGCCAGTGCAAACACCAGATCTTCCAGTTCGGGGGCGAGGGCACCGCGACTGATCCAGCCGAGGTCTCCGCGTTTTTCGCGATTCACAGGTTCCGCAACTTCCGCTGCCAGATCCTGAAAGTTTTCGCCCTGACTGATGCGTGTCAGCAGCTCTTCGGCTTGCTGTTCTGCTTCGCCTGTGTCACCCGCCTTTGGGCGTACCACAATCTTGGCGACTCGCACTTTTTCTTCGGACGAGTAATCGCGGAGGTGATCTTCGTAATACCGCAGTAACTCTTCGCGATCGACTTTTTCAGGGACCTTGACAAGGCTGGACAGATAACCTTCGACCATCTGGATGCGCTGAAAGGACTGCCGCAGTTCTTCAACAGAGGTGCCCTGCCCTGCCAGGAAATCATCCAGCTCCTGAATGGTGGCCTTGTTCTCTTTTTTCCGGATCGCTTCCAGCGTTTCCTGGAACTTCGGTTCCAGTGACTCGCGGATCATTTCCTGGCGATCTTTCGGTACTTTGATCTTCACCTGCTGCACGATCAGTTCATCTTCAACGTATTTTGGCAGGCGGTTTTTCAGCTGAGCCTGCAGGATGACCTGTCGCTGCTGATCGGACAGCTGGGGATTGTTTTCCACCATCTGTCGAACACCGGACAGCACATCGTCCAGGAATACGGGATGTCCGTTGACCAGTGCTACAACGCTGTTTCCGGTCAGCGGTCCACTGCTGAGTCGTTCCAGTCCTGCGCTGCGGAACGGGGTGGCGGGGTCTGAACCGGGCTCGGCATCCGATTCAGAGTTTGCGCCGAACAGACGCTGTTCCTCTGCATCGGCAGCTTTGTTGATCAGTGATTTACGTGGTGGGGCTGGTTCAAAAACGGGATTGTCGTATTTGACCGAGCGACCTTTGCAGCCGGTTGTCAGCAGGGACAGCAGACAGGCAGCCACGAGCGCACGGAGGCCGTGCCGCTGGTGGGCTGAACTGGATGTTTGCTGACCGCCACGACTGCTCACGGGGAAGTTCCATCGACCGGTTATTAACAGTAGGGACCCTGCCACAGTGCGGTTTATAGTGCGGATGGGCGATTGGGATCAAGATGGCTTTGGTGCTGCAAGTTGTTGCTGTTGTTGGGTTTGCGGTGGCATTTTTTGCCGCAGGTGAACTTCGGCTGCAGAATCCGCTGGATTCCGAGGGGTGTGCGGGGGACGAATGCGGGGATTTTTCAGTACAGTGTCAGCCCGGTGCCTGTGCGTGTTTCGTCTGCAGCCTGCTCCCATTTCAGGAAACTCTGTTCATGAAAGCGGTGTTCTGCTGGTGTCTGCTGTGGTGTGTTTCGGGTTCTGCTGTGGCAGCACAGCAGACGGATCTGACGAGGGCCGTTCTGGTGACTCGCGGTGCCACTGCTGCGGCACTGGAGCAGACCGCGGTGCAGGTGTTGCAGGAGGAGGTACAGCGGCGAACGGGGATTCTGTGGGCGACGACGGATCGTCTGCCGCTCGACGCCACGCCGGCAATTGTGCTGACAGGTCCGCTGGAGGGGCGAGAGAGTTGGGGGAACAGTCTGCCGATGGCTGCCCCCTGTCGCGGTGTCAGGCTTGAGGCTGATGGTTTCTGTGTGCATGCCGAGGTGACTGCCGCAGCACCTCGACTGTGGGTTGTGTCTGGTGATGCGCGTGGGTTGCTGTATGCGGTTGGCTGGCTGTTAAGAAAATTGGAGCTGCGGTCCGGCAGTGTGCTGTTGACGGGCAGTCCTTCGCTGCTGGAGCGACCGGCTTACGCACTGCGTGGTCATCAACTGGGATTTCGCAACCGTGCGAATTCGTGGGATGCATGGGATGATGCTCAGTTTGATCAGCACATTCGGGAGTTGGCACTGTTCGGAGCGAACGCGATTGAGAATATTCCGTTTCAGGATGATTCGGAGATGCCGTTGGCGGTGTTGACTCGGCCGCAGATGAATCGTCGAATCAGTGAAATCTGTCAGCGGTATGGACTTGAGCACTGGGTCTGGGTACCGGCGGAATTTGATCTGGCGGATGGGGCGCGAACAGACGCCTTTCTGCAGCAGTTCGATGCTCTTTGCCGCAGCAGTGCTCGGCTGGACGGCATTTTTTTTCCGGGAGGCGATCCTGGGAACAATCCTCCGGAGCTGGTGCTGCCATTTCTGGCACGTCTGGCACAGCAGGCTCAGTTGACTCATGCCAACAGTCGTGTGTGGCTGTCGCTGCAGGGATTTTCGGAGCAGCAGTGTGCGACTGTGTTTGCCTCGATTGAGCGTGATCGTCCGGACTGGCTGGGGGGCCTTGTGCATGGACCATCCAGTCCGGATCTGAGCGAGACGCGACGTCGACTGCCGCAGCGTTATCCGATTCGCCATTATCCGGATCTGACGCACTGTGTGCGTTGTCAGTATCCGGTGCCGTGGTGGGATCCGGCATTTGCCAGTACTCTGGGTCGGGAGCCCATCAATCCGACTCCGGTGCTGCAGAAGCAGATTCACAACGCCTTTGCGGTTTACACGAATGGTTTCCTGAGTTATTCGGATGGGTGCCATGATGATGTGAACAAGGTGATCTGGACGCAGCTGTCGTGGAATCCGCAGCTGGAGGTGCGTGAGATCCTGCGGGATTACGCGCGCTGTTTTTTTGGTCCCGCGGATGTGGAGGCTGTGGCGGACGGCATTCTGGCACTGGAACGCAACTGGACGGGCTCGATCAGGGACAATGGTGGCATCACAGGTACTCTGGCGTTATGGCAGCAGCTGCAGGAACGGTCACAGCGGCTGGGGAACTGGCGCTGGGAGATGTGTCTGCTGCGGGCCTGGTATGATGCGTGGGTGCGTGAGCGACTGTTGTTTGAGAGTGCTCTGGAGCGGCAGGCTGAGCGGCAGCTGATGACAGCTTCGGAGGTGGGTGCAGCCGCAGCGATTGCACTGGCTGAGCAGACGCTGCAACTGGCGGACTCGGCCCAGCCACAACCGCAGCTGCGGGCGCAGATCGTAGCGCTGTGCGCAGCCCTGTATGACAGTTGTCGACTGCAGACGAGTGTGACGAAGTACCAGGCCTCGGGGGCAGAACGGGGGGCGGTGCTGGACTTTGTGGATTATCCGCTGAACAATCGCTGGTGGCTGGAGGATCAGTTTCGGGAGATTCTGGCTTTGCCCACAGAATCGGCTCGGCTGATGCGACTGGAAAGAATCTGCCGCTGGGAACATCCAGGCCCGGGCAGCTATTACGAAGACATCGGGCATGTGGGCAAGTCACCGCATGTCATTCGTGGCGAAAGTCCCGACACGGATCCGCGGATGTTGCGCAATCCGAATCCGGATTTTTTTGAAGCTGGTCTGCCGCGAGCACGCCAGTCGTGGCACAGCAAAATGGACTGGCCGATCGGTCTGCGTTTTGCTGGTCTGGATCCTGAATCCGGATATGTGGTTCGAACCACCGGTTTTGGGCAGTGTTTGCTGAGGATTGATGGAGCGCTGGTGAAGGCTACGCTGGATGGCAGTGGTGTCGGGGAATTCCGTGAGTTTCGGGTTCCGGTGGAAGCTTTGCAGGATGGCGTGCTGTTACTGACGTTTGATGTCCCTGCAGAGCCTCATCTGAACTGGCGGCAGCAGTCACGTTTGACGGAATTGTGGTTGCTGAAGCAGCAATGACAAGTGGACTGATTGAGCAGTCAATCGGCGTTTGCCAGCCATTTTTCATGATTCCACGGGTACGCAGAAGGTCCTCGGCGGTAAGATAGCGGGAGACACGGAATGGTGAATGGCTGTTGTATATGGTTCGTCTGTGCTGTGAAAGATGCCTGTATGCTGATGCAAGTGCGTTTGTGGCTGGCGGGATTTGTCTGTGGTCTGCTGTTGTTTGCTGTTGTTCCGGGCGCGGCAGGTCAGGATTTGCGGGTGATGAGTTTTAATGTGCGTTATGGCACGGCAGGTGACGGGGCCGACTCATGGCCGATGCGTAAGGAGCTGGTGTTGAGTGTGGTTCGCACGTATGCTCCGGATCTGCTGGGGACTCAGGAAATGCTGCCGTTTCAGGCGGAGTATCTGCGGGACAATCTGGTGACTGATACGTCTGCGGGTAAGCCTCAATACACGTACATCGGCTGGTCGCGGGATGCGACGGCGGGTGGTGAGCAGTGTGGGTTATTTATTCGCACTGAGCGATTTGAAGTTGAGGAAGCGGGACAGTTCTGGCTGAGTGAGCGACCGGACGAGAAATTTTCGAAGAGCTGGGATTCTTCGTTACCGCGTGTCTGCACGTGGGCGCGGTTGAAGGACCGCAGTGTGGATGGTCGACGACTGTTGTTTGCGAATACTCATTTTGATCATCGGGGAGCAGAGGCTCGACTGCAGTCGGCTCAGCTGTTGCGAACTCGTCTGCCGCAGCTGGCGGGTGATCTGCCGCTGGTGGTAACGGGGGACTTTAACTGCGGCGAAGATTCGGCTCCGTGGCGGGCCGTGGCGGGTGCGGACGGGTTGCGGGACACGTTTCGAGTGGCGTTCCCGGAAAAGCAGGCGATGGAGGGAACATTTCATGGTTTCCGGGGGACTGCTGGGAGTGAGCGGATCGACTGGATTCTGTATACCGGTGATCATTTCAGGACGGTTTCAGCGGGGATTGA
>CAXBSH010000078.1:0-17683 GCA_963977705.1 uncultured Planctomycetaceae bacterium | reverse complement strand
TCCGATCTCAGTTCGCGAAATTGGATACAAAATCGCAGCCAGACACAACACCGCCCCATCATACGGACGACGGCGAAAATACCACGACAGAATCATCGCCAGCACAAACGCCGCACCAGAACTGTACAGCTGCGTCGGATGCAATGGCATCGTCGCTGCTGCCTGAGCATCCAGCACACCACGACGCACCAACTGCCCGAATGTCAGACTGTCCGGAGGAAACTGCACCGCCCACGGCAGACTGCAGGCCCGACCATAACAACAACCATACAGAAAACACCCGATCCGACCAAAACCCTCACCCACCAGCAGGGATGGAGTCAGCACGTCCAGCACCGGTATCAACGGCAGACCACGCAGACGACAAAACGTCGCGATCCCAGCCATCCCACCCACCACACTGCCGTAAAACACAATCCCACCATCCCACAACGCCACAGCCGCAATCAACTTCTGCAGACCCACAGCCGACGAAAATTCCGGACTGCCGTGCCGCACCAGAAAATAAATCCGCGCACCCACCAGACCAGGAATCAATGCCCACATCAGCATGTCCCAGATCACGTCAGACTCCACACCAATCTGACGAATCCGCTGCCCAGCCAGCCAACTGGCCGCCGAAAAACCCACAAACATCATAAACCCATACCCAAACACCGGGATGCCGGTCCGCACCACACCCACGTCCGGCTGCCACAACAACAACACCAGAAAACCAGCCGGTACCACCATCCAGAAGCCTGCCGCCAGCAACGCCTCAGACCACGACCCCTCACTCTGACGCAAACGCACACACAACACACTCACCACCAGCGTCCAGATCAGAATCAGCCAACCGGCACCCACATACAACTCGTTCCCCGCAGCCTCAAATCGCCACGCCGAATCAAACATGAATCGCAGCAGATTCGTCCGCATCGCACTCCCCCCCCACTCCCTGACTTCAGCCAAATGTCAGCAGCTGGTTATCAATCAGCCGCGTCGATCCGACTCGGGCTGCAATCAAAGCGACCGCCTCAGTTCCTGCGGGCACTCGTTCCGGTAACGGCAATAATGTCGCCGGATCCGCCAACACAGCATACTGCAGCTCAACTCCGGCTGTCTGCAGCAGTTTCTGCTGCATCTGCTGCTCTACCGCAGCCGGCACTGCCTGCGACTGCCCGCATAACTGCTGAGCCAACTGCAGCGCACCCCACAACGATGTCGCCGTCTGACGCTCAACAGACGACAAATACCGATTCCGACTGCTCATCGCCAGACCATCAGACTCACGAATAATCGGACATGTCACAATCTCGGTCGGAATATTCAGATCCCGCACCATTCGCTTCACTATCAACTGCTGCTGAAAATCCTTCTGACCGAAATACGCCCGCTCTGGCTGAGTAATCAGCAGCAGCTTCGTCACCACCGTCGTTACACCATCAAAATGGCCGGGCCTGTGAGCCCCCTCAAGCACCGTCGATAACCGCCCCACACGAACCGTCGTCTCAGCATCTGACGCATACATCCGATCCGTCTGCGGAGTAAACACCAGATCCACACCGGCCTGCCGACATAACTCAAGATCCGCCTCCAGTGTCCGCGGATACTTCGAAAAATCTTCCTGCGGACCAAACTGCGTCGGATTGACAAAAATCGTCGCCGTCACAAATCCACAGTCCTGCCGCGCACGCTGCATCAGACTGACATGACCCTGATGCAACGCACCCATCGTCGGTACACAACCCGTCAACAGACCACGCTGACGAGCACTGTTCACGTGCTGCCACGTCTTCTGCGGACAACTTTCCACCAGCATCATCGGCCCCTCAGCTGCTGAACATTCCCTGAGCACACCCCAACACCACGTCCCAGGGCCCCGGAATTCTCACGGCACAAACCGTTACTGTCGAGCCCCCTGCCCGACTCCGCCACCCGTTTTCACCCAAAACCATCCGCCAGACACCCCCAGTGCTCGAACTTCCACACCGCCACCGATACAGTACACACCTCGAGAACTCAATCGCAGCCCTCGCGTTCCTACCGGCCCAACCCGGAAAAAACACCGCGTTTTTCAGGCTGGTGCGGAATCGTCGTCCGGGCTGCAGCCCAAACCACAACTGCTGCCCATTGCTGCCCTCCTTGTCCCGACAACATCAGAAATCCAAACGGTCGCTCGTCTGCCCCACGCCCACACTCTCGCACACACTCACAGTCCTCGGAGCACCTGCATGTTCGTTCGCTCGCTCACCCCACTGCTGCTCCTGCTGCTGACCATTTCCTCCGCCCATGCTGCCACCCAGACCCCCACTGCTCCCCCTGCACCCGCACCCCCGGACCAGCAGACCGCTGCCACCGCACTGCTCGAAACCGCCGGTGTCCACGGGGGCCTCGTCGTACACTCCGGTTGTGGAAACGGCAGCCTCACCGCAGCCCTCAGACAGTCGCCCGCCTTCCAGATCCACGGACTTGAAGCTGACCCGGCTCTCGTCGAACAGGCCCGCACCACCATTCAGGCCGCCGGACTCTACGGCGAAGTCTCCGTGATCCACCACGAAGGCCCACAACTGCCCTACGTCGATAACATGGTCAATCTGCTCATCGCCGACACCGGCAGCACTGCCGATCGCGAAGAAATCCTTCGCGTCCTCGTGCCCAATGGCCGCGCACTCCTGAAACAGCCGGATGGGCAGTGGGAACAGGTCGTCAAACCACGCCCCGATTCCATCGATGAATGGTCCCACTACCTGCACGATGCCTCCGGTAACGCCGTCGCTCATGACACCGTTGTCAATTCTCCCCGACACCTCCAGTGGGTCGGCAGCCCCCGCTGGTCACGCCACCATGACCGCATGGCCAGCATGAGCGCCCTCGTGTCCACCAACGGACGACTGTTCTACATCATGGATGAAGGCAGCCGCATCTCCATCCAATTGCCCTCCCGCTGGAAACTGATCGCTCGCGATGCCTTCAACGGTGTCGTCCTCTGGAAACGCGATATCACCGACTGGCAGAATCAGCTGTGGCCACTCAAAAGCGGCCCCACTCACCTCGCCAGAAGACTCATCTCTGCAGAAAACGAAGTCTACTCCGTACTCAGTAATGACGGCCCACTCGAAGCACTCGATGCCGCCACCGGAAAAACACTGCGAACCTACCAAGGCTCAGAAGCCGTTGAAGAAGTCATCCTCTCAAACGGAGTCCTGTTCACTGTCTCCCGTAAAGGACCCGGTGAACGCGAAAACTACGCCCCCGCCAATGGCCGCGTCGGGGACCAGGCAAAAGTCGGACAGGAATTCTTCTGGAATGAAGAACCGCGAGTCGTCATGGCCTTCGATGCCGCCACCGGAAAACAGCTGTGGGCCAAACAGACCCGCATCTCACCACTCACTCTCGCAGCCGATCAGCAGCGACTGTACTTCCACGACGGTGAATCACTCACAGCACTCGATCCACAAACCGGAAACCCCGTCTGGATCGGCACACCCGTCTCCCGCCGACGCCAGTTCACCTTCAACTTCGGACCTCGACTGGTCGTCTGGAAAGATGTCGTACTCTACGCCGGTGGCGATGGAAAAATGATCAGCTGCGACTCGGCCACCGGAAAACAACTGTGGGAATCAGATCACCCAAACTCAGGATACCAGTCACCACAGGACCTGATGGTTGTTGATGGACTCGTCTGGTGCGCACCTACCACCTCCGGACGCGATACCGGTGTCTTCACCGGACGAGATCCGCGCAGCGGTGAAGTCAAAAAAGAATTCGCACCGGATGTCGATACCTACTGGTTCCACCACCGCTGCTACATCGCCAAAGCCACCGATAACTTCCTCATCCCCTCCCGTACCGGAGTCGAATTTGTCGACTTCGAAAAAGAACACTGGGATATTCATCACTGGGTTCGCGGCGGCTGTTTGTACGGAGTCCTGCCCTGCAACGGACTGACCTACACACCCCCGCACAACTGCGCCTGCTATCCCGAAGCCAAACTGTACGGATTCAATGCGCTCGCACCATCCGCACCCACTCGCCCCGTTCCCGATCAGGTCCCCGCAGCCGGACGTCTGACAACCGGACCCGCATGGCAGGAACCACTCGCCGAGGTCACCGAGTTCGACGGGAACGATGACTGGCCCACCTTCCGCCATGATGAAAAACGCACCGGCACCTCACGACAGGATGTACCCGCCCAGGTTCAGCCACTCTGGAAACTGTCACTTGGAGGTCGCCTGACGCCCCCCGTGATCGCCGCCGGTCTCACCTTCGTCGCCCGCTCCGATGCACACACGCTCTACGCCATCGATCACCAGCTGGGACAGATTCGCTGGTCCTTCACCGCCGGAGCACGTATCGATTCACCTCCCACCATCTCCCGCAATCGCGCCGTCTTCGGCTGCACCGATGGCTGGGTCTACTGCCTCCGTGCAGATAACGGACAACTGGCATGGAAGTATCGAGTGGCTCCACTCGATCGACGAGTCATGGCCTTCGAACAGCTGGAATCACTGTGGCCGGTACACGGCAGCGTACTTGTGAAAAATGATATCGTCTGGGCCGTCGCCGGACGCTCAAACTTCCTTGATGGTGGACTGCGACTGGTTCGACTGAATCTTGCTGACGGAAATCAGCTGTCAGAAACCATCATGGACGAAACCAACCCCGAAACCGGAAACAACATGCAGGAAAAACTGCAGATCCTGCAGATGCCGGTCGGTCTGCCCGACATCCTCACAGCCGACGATCGCTTCGTCTACATGAAATCACAGAAGTTCGACTTCGCAGGAAATCGAGTTGAGATCGGACCCATCTCCGGTGACTTCGTCGAACAGGGATCCGCCCAGCGCGGTGAAGGCGTCCACCTGTTCGCACCCATGGGCTTCCTCGATGACAGCTGGTTCCACCGCTCATACTGGGTCTATGGTCGCAACTTCGCCGGTGGACATGGTGGCTACTACCAGGCCGGACGCTTCGCACCCTCCGGTGATATCATGGTCAATGGTGGCGGATATGTGTTCGGCTACGGTCGCAAACCCGAATACTTCCGCTGGACAACCACCATGGAACGACAACTCTATGCAGCAGCACCGGAACCCCCCGAAATCCCCGGGGACTTTGCCCGCAAAGCCGCACCAGCCGGTGGCAAAGCAGCTCAGGTCACCGGACAATTCGCGCAGTTCGCCAGCGTCCCCGCACTTGACCCCACCAGCCGCCCCATCACTGTCGAAGCATGGATCACCGCAACCAATCCGAACGGCGTGGTCCTCGCTCGCGGAGGTCCGGCAGAGGGCTTTGCACTCACACTGGAAAACGGTAAACCGGCCTTCCTGATCCGCGCTCAGAGCCAGCTGGCTTCAGTCGTCGGACCGAAACGCATCGTCGGAGGCTGGCATCACCTTGTCGGTGTCCTCGATGGCAGCCTCGGTATGCAGCTGTATGTCGATGGCGAACTGGCCGCCGAAGGCCGCGCCACAAGTATGCTCACCAAAGATCCCGCTCAGGGACTCGAAATCGGCGGTGACGCAGGATCTGCCGTCGGCACATATCAGGTCCCCAATCAGTTCGTCGGGATCATCGACGAAGTCCGCCTGTACTTCGCTGCCGTCAATGCGGCTGCTGTGAAAGCCCGCTATACGGATGGCTCGGAAATGCACCCGGAACCCGCACTCGTCGTGGGCTTCGATGATGGCACCGCACGCGATCTGTCTCTCAATCGAAATAACGGCACACTCAGTGGCGGTCGACCTGCCACCGGGAAATTCGGTGAAGCTATGCAGTTCAGTGGCCGCACCGCAGGCGCTAAAGGTGGCGGCAAAAAACAGGCCGGAAACGCTCAGAATAAAACGGCCGCTGACAACTCCAAAAACAGCCTTATCGAACCGAAATGGAATGTGGATGTGCCCATCTATGTCCGCGCGATGGCACTCTCCGGATTCAACCTGTTCATCGCCGGACCGCCCGACCTGATCGATGAAGAAGCCACCTTCCAGCAGCTCGCTCAGAAAGATGCGGCCGTACAGCAGCAGCTGGCAGCTCAGGACGCCGCACTCGAAGGCAGCCAGGGTGGAAAACTGGTGACCGTCAATTCCGAAACCGGTGAAATCCAGCAGGTCCTTGAACTGCCCGCTCTGCCAGCATGGGATGGACTCGCTGCCGCGCGCGGACGACTGTTCCTCTCAACACTCGATGGTCAGGTCCTCTGCTTCGGACAACCCTGAAACTTCGGTTCGCTGAAAGTACACTCTCATGCCCAGCAGCACACGATTGATCGGCAGCACACGTCTCGCTGCTGCCCTCGCTGTCATTCTCTCCACAGCACTCACTGTGGCCTGCAATATCCCCGTCTTTCGTTACGCACTGGAACGCTGGACGCCCGATTCCAGCGAAATCATACTGTTCACCGATGGCCCGCCGGATGGCGCAGCAGCTGCCTTCCTCAACAACCTGCAGAAACTGTCCGTCACTCAGCAGGGACTCGCCAACACCACCGTCATTCCAGCCGATATCAGGCAATTGACAGACCCCAATCTGCAGGGACTCTGGCAGCAACTGCACTCCGGTGCACAGGCTCAAACCCCGTGGGTCGTCGTTCGCTCACGACACGGACGCGGCAAAATTGTCAATCACTGGTCCAGCAGCCTGCAGGATGCCACAAAAACGTCTCTCGCAGATTCCCCGCTGCGACAGGAACTGGCCAAACGACTGCAGAACGGTGATGCCGTCGTCTGGCTCGTACTGACACCGCCAAAACAGACCACAGCCGATAATCCCGCTCTGACCAACTGCCTGCAGTTGCTCAAAACCCAGTGCCAGCAGCTGCCCACACAACTGGAACTGCCCGATGGAGTCGGACTGCCCGGATCTGAATTGTACTCTGAAGTCCCGCTGCTGCTGCAGTTTTCGGTACTGCAGCTGGCTGCCGAAAATCCCGCCGAACAGTACCTCGTCAGACAACTGGCCGGGTTTCAGCAGCAGGCCTTCGACAGCGGTGAACCGCTCGTCATTCCAGTCTTCGGACGTGGTCGAGCACTCGAAGTGATTCCCGCATCAAAACTGTCCGCCGAACTCGTTCACGATCTGACACAGTTCCTCTGCGGAGCCTGTTCATGCCAGGTCAAGGAACAGAATCCAGGCTTCGATCTGCTCATCAGCGCCGACTGGAACACCGCCCTGTTCGGAGCTGACGGGGAACTGCCACCACCACCCACCGCAGCCGGCAATGGCCAGAATAAACCGCCCGTCCTGCTGCCCATTCCCGCCGGACGACGCTGAACCGCACTCAGCCCGAACGCAGTCGCAGATACAGTCGCTGCACTTCCTTCAGACAACACTGCCCATCCACCGCAACAGTACTGCAGCGCGCCTCGGCCGAACGTGACTTCTTCAGCAACTCCCGAATCCGCAAAGGCTCAGCAGACTCTGCGTCAGACTCAATCTCCGACAGCGTCATCCCGAAACACGCACACACCGTCGCACCACTGTCATACGGATACACGGCACACTGCAGCTCGTCCACTCGCACTGTCTGCTCAAACAGATCAAAATACACCACCCGACAGCGATCACTGATACAACACCACGCTGACTCACCCAGACGACCGCGAAACTCCGGTCGAATATGAGTATTCAGGGGACCAGCACCGACCTCCACCGCATGACCACCACAGCCCGGACAGGGCACCCGCGAATCACTGTCCGGCTCACGCACAAACGCTTTGTTCATGACTCACAGTCGGAACCGGAAGGTTTCAAAGAAGTACAGACTGGCCCAGTCCACCAGCGTTCTGTCCTGCACCATAAACCGCGCGTGACCACGCATCCCCGGCTTCATCAAAGCCGCATCAGCAACGGTCGCAGCATCCGCAAAATGCAGCTCCGCAATCGCACGATATGCAGTACTTGCCAGCTGCTCCTGACCACTCTGACCGGGTCGAGTCGCCATGGAGCCGCCAAATCGCGTCGTCAGACTCTCCGGGGCAATCACTTCCCCTTTGGGTGATAACAGCGTCACGCGAGTCATCCAGGTGATCTGCGGCAGATGCTCCAGCTTGATCTGCACATCACCCGTCTCCGGCAGCGCACCACGATCCGTCTGGTCAATATACAACACCGCCTGCAGCTTGTCAGAAGGAGCAATACTGGTGATTTCCTGACCAGCCTCCAGACTGCAGCCCGCATTCCGCGGATCCAGCGGAGTCCCGTTCCATGATGAAAGTTTCATCTGATCCAGCTCGCTCTTCGGCTGTTCCGGAATTCGCCGCGCCGCAACCAGCACGCCACCCGTCGGAGCCCTCACAACGCGATGCGGATTCAGCTTCACCAGCTCACGAATCACCTGCTCCAGCTCCAGAATCTCCGCCAGAGAATCACTGGCCGAACTGTCGTCACCCAGATTCCGGTATCGCTCGTAATTCTCCGTCCGCAGCACCAGCTCACTGACACGCCGACGCAGCTCGTCCTCACGCTTCAGATCGTCCGGACCCTCCAGCACCGCCAGTACCGCTCGAGCCTCCACCGGACTGCCGTTCTGAGGAATCACTGCGTACTCCGACTCCTCAGGCATCCCCGCCAGCAGACTCAACTGCTGCGGATCCACCGCCAGACGACCCGATTCTCCCGGCTCGCTGATCGGCACCATGCTCTCTCGAGCACGCTGCTCCAGCTGACGCATCGAACGAAACCACACCGCATACTCAGCTGGACGCACAATCCGACCACCAATCGGCGCCGGAATCATCACCACGCCCTGCGGCTCCAGCACACACGCCGCTTCATGATACCACGGAATCCGCACCGTTGCCGCCATCCAGCAAACCACACCAAATACCGCCAGCGTTACCGCAATCTTCGGTTTACTCATCGGTTCCGTCCTTGGAGCAGAAACGATCTGCCAGATGCTGCGAAACAATGCAAAGAAGATGCCCGCCATCGAAAACGTCAGCACCGTCACACCCACACTCTGCAGATCATACGGCTTCAACACCGTATACAAAAACAGACTGATCGATACCAGAACCACCCAGCGATAACACCACGCCGCAATCGCATACGTCACAAACCACGCCCGACCCGTCTCAGGCATGAAGGGGTCAGGACGAGACTCAATTCCCAGACAATACCACGAAAATGCCTCACGCAGCAGCTTCTCAGACTTCTGCCGCAGATTCGGTATCTCCAGAAAGTCACTCATCATGTAGTAACCGTCAAACCTCATCAGAGGATTGGCGTTGAAAATCACCGTCGTAATCGTCGTCACAAAGAAAATATTCAGCGACAGATGATGCAGCATCCCCGGCTTCGTCAGCCACCACACATAAATCGCTATCGCACTCAGAATCACCTCAATATACATCCCGGCAGCACCAATAATGATCCGATGCCACTTGTTCTTCATCATCCACGAATCAGTCACGTCGCAATACAGACACGGACTGAAGACCAGCAGCATCACGCCCATCTCGTGACACTCACCACCATAATGCACACAACTCAGACCATGACCAAACTCGTGAATCACCTTCGCCAGACCCAGAGTCACCCACAGATAAATCAGATTGGGCCAGCCAAAAAAGCTCTGAAACTCCGGTAATCGACTCCGAAACTCCTCCAGATTCGCACCCAGAACCAGCCACGATGACACCACAAACAACAGACACAAACTCACACAGGCCGGATGAAATAACCACGCCAGCCACGGCTGCATCGCCCGCAAGGTCCGCTCCGGATCCCAGCCCGGTAAACGCAGCGACAACAGACTCATCAGCGTCTGCTGGACCTTTTCACGGCGAGTCCTGCGGCGCTCTCGAATGACCGATGCACCCTGACCCGCTCGATTGCTGATCACCAGACCCTTCTTGTGCAGATCCGTAATCAACTGCTGAATATCACTCAACGTAATCTGCAGCGCCGGAAACTCACGCTTCAACTCGTCACGCACCTGCTCCAGACTGCGCTTACCATCCAGCAACTCAAGTATTCGATACTGCTCCAGCTGCAGACGATGATACTTCAACGCCAGCGGATCCTTGATCACCTCATAACCCACACCCAGATAATCAATCCGAGCTACTACCAGGTCCCGACGCTTCTCCAGCGGTACAGGACGCTGGCTCGAAGCCATCATGCCGCCAATACTCATGTCTGCAACGCTCCCGCATCCTCAGAATACTGCGTTCCATCCAATGAATTCAGTCACGAGCCTTAGCAAGGACCGTCGCTGTGACCGGCATGCCCTGATACAGCAGATAACGACCAAACTTGTCACGACGATTCGGCACAAACACACTCAGCTTCGTCATCGGAGTCCCCGAAATATTGTCCAGCACCGGATCAATAAATCGAATCTCGCCCAGAAATACACTGTCCGCCGAATCCTCAACCTGCACCTCAGCCGCAGAAAATTCCGCCGGATCAGCCGCCGCGCCAGCACCCGCATCGCCACCAGCACCGCCACCCGATGACTCGCCGTCAAATAATGATCCACCCGGACGACGACCCGCAGTCGCCGGACGAACTCCCTCCACCGGCTTCGCCTCGCCCACCCGAATCTCGACCTGATCTCCCACAAACAACAGCCGACGCAGACTCGCCGGTACCTTCACCTGCGCTCGCAATACAGACATGTCCGTCAACTCCAGAACCTGCTCGCCAGGACGCACGTTCTGACCCGGAAAAACCTTCACCAGAGTCACCAGACCGTCAAAAGGAGCCTTCACAGTGTATTGCGCTAACTGCGCCTGCTTGATCTGAAGATCAGCCTCCTGTATCAACTTGTCGTCCACCGCCTTACGCAACGACGCATCACCCTTCTTCACCTCCAACTCAACCTGACGAATCTCACTGGGATTAAATGCCCCAGGACGACGCTGATTCGCCTCCTTCTTCTGCAACTCCTCCGCCTTCGCTACCTCCAGCGAAACCTTCGCAAACTCAATCTCCGTCTGCAGATCCAACTCCACCTTCGCTCGCTTCACCTCCGCCTGAATCACCGCGTCATCCAGACGAATCATCTCGTCTCCTGCCTTCACCAGCACACCCTCGTCAGATGGCGTCACACTGATGATACGACCCGCTACCTCCGTCGAAATCGGCACGCGACGCACAACCTCCAGCAACGCTGAATGCGCCGGAATACGCTGCTCCTGACCCCGCACCCCCGCGAGACCCGTCAGGTACACCACCACCCCCAAAAACACGCCAATCCCGCGAAATATCGCCGACATAGACCAAACCCCTCGGGCCAAAAATGCTGACTCACAGCCGACCGCGCCGCGGAACGACAGCACCTATGTCTAACGAAACAACACGTTTGCCTCAATCCCGGGTTACTTCCGTCGCAAAACAAACACCACATCCTCTGATCGTCCGTTCACTACACACGGCTTGCGAATGTCATAACCAAAATCATACGTCTCGGCGATCTCCAACCCTCGCACCTGCTTCACCAATGCCAAAAACTCCGCATGCTTATACGTCCGATACTCCATATGGTCCACAATTCGCAGACGCTTCGTCGGAGTAAACACGTCGACGTGCAGTCCCAAATGCTCCAGCCGAGTCTTCCGGTCAATGCCCTTCGACCACATATACGAATTCACTACCAGATTGCCCCGCCGAGCTGACCAGGCCTCCTCCTGCATCGGCTGACACAACGTCGGCTCCAGATGAATCCCCAGTACGTACAAACCACCCTTGTTCAGACCCCGCGCCATACACTGCAGATGACCCAGCGCCTGCTCTTCAGTCGCCAGATGACGAAACGTGTTGATCATGTTGAACGCCGCGTCGAACTTCGTCTTCACACGAAACTTCGACATATCACCCACCACAACAGTTTCCGGTAACCCGTACTTCGCCATCCGCTTGTTGCAGAACTCAACCGCCTTCGGATTCAGATCATTCCCCGAAACCTCATACCCCTCACGACCCATCCGAATCAATAACCGACCCGTACCACACGCCGGCTCAAAAACAGATCGCACCTCACTGCCCGCATGCTTCTGAAAACAGGCCTTCAGAAAACGATACTCCGCCGCGACGTCCGAACCAAACAGCAGATCATAATAAACCGGATAGTCATAGATACTGGCTTCAACCTGATTCGACATGACAGCTTTCCATCAGAACGGGAGAAACAAAGGCTGACGCAGATTATCGCCAGCCCCGCCACGTTGCAGTTCTACACACCACCCCGCCACTGCGATTCCAAATACTGGCCGACAGACCACACACAAAACAGCTCAACGAATCAACTCGTGCACTTCCACCGACCGGAAATCCACGTCCGTCCCAGGATCATGCCCCTGCAGACTGAAATGACCAGCACCCAGACGACGGCCCTGACGAGGGTTCTCGTGGTCCGCACGCTCATCACGCCAGTTCACCACCTGATACCCGTTAACCCACGAACAAAAACGATCCCCGTCAGCTATCAGCACCGCCGTCAGAAACTGACCGTCATCACCCACCACATACCGCGCTGCCGCTCGCCGAAAAATCGCACCAGTCCCCCCGTCCGCCGGCTGACTGCGATCACCACCCTTCACCCCGTTCTGCAACTGCATCTCATATCCATGCGATGGCGCTGACTCGGTACCCGCCAACGCCCGAAAAAATACCCCACTGTTCAATTCCGGCTTGTTCAGACGCGATGTCACCTTCAGGACAAAATCTGAGTACTCACCGTCGCTCTCCAGAAATCCTGGACCACCAGCCACATGCAACAGACCTTCACGCACACCAAATTCCGCCTTACCCCCCGGCACAACACGCCAACCCGACAGATCCACACCATTCCACAAACCACGATAACGCAACGGGCGCACACACACGTTCCGATAACTGGCCCGACCCTGATTCATCTGCAACCCCAGACGACCAGTCAGACGCGCCGATTCCGTTCCATCCGTGAAATCCACAATCTGCCGCCCGTCCAGCCAGACCTGAATCCGCAAACCCTCACACAACACCCGGAAACTATGCCAGCCACCCTCCACCGAACCCACATCCTCAGCCACAAAACGCCCCACCAGACTGCCCGTCCTGTGAGTCGGATGCGAATCACAGATATTCAACTCATACGTGTCCTTCGCCGGATCTACCGCCCGTTCCGCAGTCCGCAGAAATACCCCACTGTTACCACCCGCTGACAACTGAAAATCACAACGCAACTCAAAATCGTCCAGCTCAAAAGGAGTCATCAAGAGACTCTTCTCGCCAGCATCCACCACAATCACACCGTCCTCCACCCGCCAGTTACTCACACTGGGAACATCCCAGCCAAATAACGAACGCTGATCAAACAGACTGATCCAGCCCGCACTGATCTCCTCGTCAGTCAACGGCGGACGCACATACTCCACTGCCGCACCAGCACCAGCACCAGCAGCCGCACCAGCAGTACCCTCAACCGCACCAGATCCAGCCGCCTCAGCACCCCCCGAACCTGACCCCGACGACGCCGGCTCAGAATCGCCACAACCCACCACCAACAACGACAACAGCATCACAAAGACACAGCAGCCAGAACGCATACATCACCCCAACTCAACAAAACTCAACGCAACTCAGACAAAACCAACCAACTCATCCCGACCCACAACACAGTCTAGCCTCTCATCCCCGCAGAACCCTACCCAGCACCCCACCCAGCCAAACCAATTCTTCAGGATTGCCCTCGACACCCCCCAACACCATCCCACATACCCAACACACAATTGGCCAACGGCCATAGTCAACGTAGCCTTGGGCATCGCCCAGGGAAAACGGCAGCACCCAACAACCATCTCACCACACCAACACACAATTTGGCCAACGGACATAGTCAACGTAGCCTCAAGCATCGCCCAGGGAACCGCACCACACACCCAACACACAAATTGGCCAACGGCCATAGTCAACGTAGCCTTGGGCATCGCCCAAGGAAAACGGCAGCGCCCAACAACTATCCCAACCCACAAACACACAATTTGGCCAACGGCCATAGTCAACCTAACCTCGGACATCACCCAGGGACAAGGGCTCGAAACCACCGAGCCTTTGCAACCCGGGTCAGTCGGTTTGACGCCTCACACCCACTTTTGTCCACGGCGTCACCCCTGCTCGGCAACACCCCCAAAACACCGTCGGTTTCAAGCGCAACCAGAAGTTCGTTCCCGGGCTAAAGCCCAGGCTACGACTTTTGCACTCAGCACTGAAACAGACCGGCAATCAACGCCCACCGCCTGCCACACACCACATCCCGTCACGCGGAATAGGCCGTCGCCAGCGCTGTAGATACCGTCTGCAGCAGCTGCCGCGGAGGCACAGGTTTGCGCAGTACCGAAAATGCATCGGCCTCCTGAGCATCACGGTGCAACTGATCGCTGGTGTCAGAAGTAATCAAAATACACGGTCGCAGACGATCCAGACGCTTCAAAACCTTCAACGTCTCAAGACCCGTCAACACATGCATGTGCATGTCCAGCAGCACAATATCAATCCGCTGCACCGTCACCACTTCCAGGGCCTGCTCGCCCGATTCAGCCTCGTGCAGACGCAGGAATGGACGGTCCTCAAGCACCTCGCGCAAAACACGGCGAAACGACGGATTGTCGTCCGTAATCAGCACGTCAAAAGTGCGGTCGACATGCAGCATCTGAGCCGCTCCTGAAGATGATTCGAATCCCTGAAACATCCGGAAGCACACCTGAAAATGCAGCTGCAAAATCCATCGCAACTGCCCGAATTGCCCGCCAGAACAGGCACACACAACCGCACCGCAGCATGCCAGCAAAATGACAGACCACGGCCCGATCACCCCGGTACTATGAAGTTTCCAGCCACGAAAATCCAGTTCTTCCGCAAAAATTGCCGGTTTTCCGGTACCCTGCCGGTCGCTTTGGTCCGATTAAGACGCGCTGTCCACAACCCCCACCCACCAGCCAAACTCGGCAGTTTCTGCCAGCTCCACAACACCACCACAGCACCGATTTCGCCGACCAACACTCGCCTGCTGCCGTTTCCGCCGATCCACTCAACACGCACACAACCGTCACTCCACACCACCCGCAATTCACAGATTCAGACTGTTGACCGGCCGACTGCGAACTGCGACAACGAAGCCCGAAAATACGCCACATTCCACGGCACAACCCCTCAAACGCCGGTTCCGGCACTCATCCCCTTCCCTGCAATCATCCGCTCTCTCCCCCTCTTTCACACGGACACAGCAGTGCCTCTCACACCCCCTGTCACTCGGCGCTGCAGGAGTCTTCTTATGACGCAGGTTCGCCACTCACTCCTCGCTCTCCTCGTCGCCACCAGCCTGCTGGCCGGCAACTGCGGCTGCGCTACCGCACTCTTCAAAGCCGAAACGTGGACCGGACTGCTCCAGAAACCAGACTTCATCGAACACGGCACGGAACAGCGAGTCATCTCGAAGTTCTCTGCCTCACTCAACGAAAACAAAGAAGCCGAATTCCGACGCAGCATCTCCACACGATTCGAAAACGCAGCTCTCCGCGCACCAGATGCCTTCAAGGATCTTGATATCCTCAAACTCCCCAAAGGCACTCTCGAAGTCGTCGAATCCTCAATCGATGAACAGGGACGCTGCGAAACCGTTGCCAAAGAAAAAGATGGCTCCGTCAAATACCAGTTCATCCTCATCAAAGACCCCGCCAAAGGACGCTGGGTCGTCGATGACGTCATGCTCCGACAGCAGAAAAAAGGCACACGCTCCACCAAGTCCGCCGTCGAACTGATGGACCTCCTGCTCACTCTCCGCGAATTCCTCGGCACGTGGGAAAAAGGCAGCCGCGAAGATGTCCTCAATGCTGTCTCCAGCGAACTCGCTGACTCCCTTGAACAACTGCCCGAACCATGGCGACAACACCTCACCAGTCAGATCGTCGCCGAATACTCCCCCGATATGGCACGCCGTCCCGAAGTGCAGATGAATGACACCGATGCCGTCGGAAAAATCCCCGCCAAAAATGGCTACTTCGTCGTCAAAGTCGTCCAGGAACAGGATCGCTGGAAAGTCTCCGACATCGAACATCGCAACAGCCTCCGCAGCAAAACCGCTGATCATCACCCCGGCTCCGTGCTGCGACAGGCCCGCGCAATCCTTGCCGTGACCGCATTCCTCGATGCCTACAACCAGCAAAACCTCGAACAACTGCAGCTCGTCACCGAAAATCGCTTCTACAACTCCTCACTCAGAATCGGTGATCTGTCCACCATCCCACTGCCACAACCCGATCACGCTCCCGAAAACGTTCAGATTCAGTCGTTCGCCGGAAAACTGACCGTCATCCTGCCCGCTACAGAAAATGTCATCCGACTCGATCTGCAGGCCTCAGAAGCTGCCGCCACAACCACCGACGAAAAACAGGAACTCGCCAACGTCGAATCCGCCTTCGTCGTCTCTGATGTCACACTCTATGACCAGCAGAATGGCAAACAACGCAGCCTCCGCGCCGCCTTCACTGCACCGGCTCGCGCTATGCTCTTCATCTCTGCTCTCCACGAACATGACCTCCCTGTGCTCCGACAAATCTCCTCCTCACAACTGAATGAAGGTGTCTGGAGCCGTATTGATCAGGATTGGCTGTCCGAATTCCCACTCGAATCCGTGCCCGGAGGACAGTTGGAACTTGTCGAAACCAATTCCACCGGTGCCGCCACCGAACTGCAGTTCCAGTCCAGCACAGGACTGCTCTGCAGCGTCACCATGGAAGATGAAAACGGAACCCTCGTCGTCACCGATCTCCAGTACCCCGGAGCTGACCTCGCCATCTCCTCACTCAAAACTCAACTGTTCGTCTCTGTCCCCATCATCGACTTCGCTCGCGCATGGCAGAACTCAGACCTCGATACCGTACGCAAAATGACATCCAGCGACTTCAATCGACTGGTCTGGGGCAATCTTGAACAACTGCCGGAACACCTCAACACTCTGCCGCAACGCCTGAAACGCCCCGTCGCCTCAGTCCAGCAGACACCACAAACCGCCGTCGTCAGCATCGGTCAGGACAACGCCACCACCGTCACACTCGTCCGCGAAGCCGGTGAATGGGTCATCGACGAAATCACCTGCAAAACGAAAAACAACACCGTACTGCACGTCCGCAAATCACTCCGCGAAGACATCGCCGCACGCTTCCTCAGCAAACCCGCCGATGGCATCCAACAGGCCGCATGGCAAAGCGAAACTGTCAACTCAAAGACTGACGGAGTCGTACATGCGGTCGGACAAACCACCACACCACCACCACGTCGCCGCGGAAACCTCTCACTCCCGGCCAACCACACAACAACTACAAACACCAACACAAACACAAACACCCCCACGAAACCCGCGTCACGCAGCAAAACCCCGGCACGCAAAACACCCGGACTGGACCTCACCGAAGAACCCGCACCCACAGAACTGCCCGACGAAGAACCAACCGACGAAGAACCAACCAGCGCAGAACCCAACAGCGAAGAACTAACAACCAGCCAATCTGAGTCCTCTGGGGAACTGCATTTCGGACCACGACACACACCCAAAAAACAAACCTCCAGAAAATCGCCTCTCCCAGCCGAACGCCCCATCGATATCCCACTCGAATAAATCAACCGACTCACACCCCCCCCCCCCCCCCTGGGACCACCGAGCACCAGCTCGGGAACACTCACCCAACAACCCGCGGCTCGGCAGGAGCCTCGCCCTCCC
>CAXBSH010000077.1:0-17760 GCA_963977705.1 uncultured Planctomycetaceae bacterium | reverse complement strand
ACGTCACCCGGCTTCAGGACCGTGTCCCGGCTGGCCTGCGCCAGCAGCTGTGGCCACGTCCAGTACATGGAACCGGAATTTCCCTTCGAAACCACGCGTCCGTTGATCGATGCCTGCATCTGCAGGTGCAGCCGGCCATCCTGCCAGCAATCCCGCAGATCAGCGAGGGGAGTCACGGAAGGGCCGAGGGAATTCGCGAAGTCCTTACCCTTCGCCGGGCCCAGTCCCACGGCCATCTCGTTCCGCTGCAGGTCACGAGCAGACCAGTCGTTGTAAATTGTGAAACCCAGCAGACAGTCGAGCGCCGAATCGTCAGGCGGAAGATCAGTCGCCTCACAGCCAACTACCGCCGCAATCTCCAGCTCGAAGTCCAGTTCGCTGGTCAGTGCCGGAGGTATCACCGGGTCGCCATCACGAATGACCGAATGGGGATTCGAGAAGTAGAACACGGGAATTTCATACCACTGCCTGACCATCTCCAGCCCACGCTGGCGACGGCAGGTGCGCACGTGCTCCTCAAACGCATAAAAGTCACGAATCGTTCGAACTTCCGGCAGGGGCAGACTCATCACAAAGTTCCTCGCACCGCCTGCTCGCGTTCGATGGCTTCGAACAGAGCCTTGAAGTTGCCTTTGCCAAAACTTCGCGAACCCACCCGCTGGATAATTTCGAAGAACAGAGTCGGACGATCCTGCACGGGCTTCGTGAAGATCTGCAGCATATAACCTTCGTCGTCCCGATCGACCAGAATGCCCAGCTCTGCCAGATCATTGAAGTCTTCGCGAATGTCCCCGATTCGCTCTCGCAGGTTCTCGTAGTAGGTCGGTGGCACTCGCAGGAACGACACGTCATTTGCCTTCATCGCCCGCACCGTACTGACAATGTCATTGGTGGCCAGAGCGATGTGCTGAACACCGGCACCTCCGTAAAAGTCAATGTACTCCTCGATCTGACTGCGTCGTCGCCCACGCGCTGGTTCGTTAATCGGGAATTTGATTCGCCCGGCACCTCCCTGCACAACTTTGGACATCAGTGCTGAATACTCGGTGGAAATGTCCTGATCATCAAACGACACAAGCTGGCTGAAGCCCAGCACATTCCTGTAGAAATCCACCCACTCATTCATGCGGCCCTCTTCGACATTGCCGACGATATGGTCGATTGCCAGCAGACCAGCCGGGTGATAGGTCGCAGGGTTATAACGTGATGGATCAATGGCATCGTAGCCGGGTGCAAACACACCATGATAACGATCGCGATTGACGAAAGTGTGAGTCGTATCGCCGTAGGCGCGAATCGTGGCGTATTCATAGACGCCATGCTCATCTTCAATCGCCTTCGGCCCGATCACTCCCACAGCGCCGCGTTCAATGGCCAGATTCCACGAATGACGCACGTCTTCCACGGATAACGCAATATCAGCAACACCGTCTCCGTGCAGGATCAGACGGGAGGCATCCGGATGGTTGGCTCGCAGCGGTGACTGCAGCACGAACGTGATGCCCCCCTGACGAAGTACATATCCGGCTTCATTGCGCACGCGAGTCTCCAGACCGGCGTATGCGACCACGTCAAAGCCGTAGGCGTTGCGATAGAAGTAAGCCGATTGTCGCGCGTTTCCCACAAAGAATCGGACGTGGTCAATCTTCCGCAGAGGAATCTGTTCCTGTTGTGTCACTTCAGCCTCTCCCTGATCTGTCTGAATTCCATTCCGTACCAAAGCCTGACGTACCCAGATTTCTGAAGAATTCCAGACAGTCAGGGTTCGCCAGAGCCCCGGCGTTTCCTGCTGTCTGCCCGCTGAGTGCATTACGCGCCGCGATCTCACTGAGCTTGCCGCTGATCGTACGCGGCAGATCCGGTGCCTGCACTATATGGCTGGGAACATGCCGCGGCGAACATTTTTCCCGCAGTCGCCGGCGAATATCGGCCACCAGCTCCCGCGTCAGCCGAACACCCTCGTGCATCTTCAGGAATAACACAATCTGCTCGTCACCCGCTGCACGTAATGCCGTCGCCAAAGCCTCCTGAATGCCCTCAAAAAACTGCAGTTGCTGGTAAATCTCGGAGGTGCCAATCCGCACTCCAGAGGGATTCAAAACCGCATCCGAACGTCCAAAAATAATAAACCCGCCCGATTTCTGAGCCTGACACCAGTCGCCATGTGCCCAAACACCCGGAAACTTCTCAAACCACGCAGCCTGCAGCTTCTGCCCGTCGGGATCGTTCCAGAATCTGATTGGCATCGAAGGAAATGGAGTGGCACACACAAGTTCGCCGGGTTCCTCCACAACCGCCTGACCCTGCTCATTGAAAACCTGCACGTCCATACCCAGCCCGGCACACTGTATTTCACCTGACCAAACCGGAACCGTCGGATTGCCCAGCACGAAGCACGAGACGATGTCGGTACCTCCCGAGATCGAGGCGATCTGAGCACGCGACGAGACCGACTGATGCAGCCAGCGGAACTGGTCGTCCAGCAGCGGAGATCCCGTCGACAGCAGACAACGCAGGCGTCCGAGCCGCGCCAGTGACGCAGGGGTCACGTTCTGCTGCTGCAGGGTCGCATAATACCGCGCACTGGCGCCAAAATGAGTCGTCCCGGTCTGCTCGGCAACACGCCAAAGAATCATCGCATCGGGAGTCACAGGAGACCCATCAAACAGTACGATCGCAGCCGAAGAGGCCAGCGCCGACACCAGCCAGTTCCACATCATCCAGCCTGTGTTGGTGTAATACAAAAGGCTGTCACCCGGCTGCAGGTCGCAGTGCAGCTGATGTTCCTTCAAATGCTGCAGCAATGTTCCTCCGGCACCATGAACCATACACTTGGGCGCACCTGTGGTTCCCGAAGAATACAGAATTGCCAGCGGGTGATTAAACGGCAGGGGCTGCAGCACGACCGGTTCGTGGTCCAATAACGGCACATCAATCCAGCCCTGCTGGTTACAGCGCACCAAAGGCGGATGACCTGCCAGCCGGGCGGACAGCCGCTGCAGCCGATCCGATAACAAATGCAGGCGGCCGTTGTACCGCACCTGCTCGGCACCAATCAGCAGCTTTGGCTGGATCTGAGAAAAGCGATCATAAAGAGCATCGTCGCCGAAATCCGGAGAACAGCCGGACCAGATGGCACCGATCGCAGCGGTCGCCAGCATGGCGATCACAGCCTCAAGACGGTTGGGCAGAACAGCCGCGACTCGATCGCCTGTTGTGACCCCACAGGATTGCAGATATTGAGTAAAGCGACAGACTTCCTGCCAGAGCTGCAGTCGACTTAACTGTCGACGCTGCTCCAGTTCATCAACTTCCACGACGGCCACAGCCGCGGCGAACTGCGAATCCTGCAATCGCTGCGGCTGCAAAAGATTCTCTGCGAAGTTCAGTGTGGCCTCAGGAAAAAATCGCCAGTCGCTGAACCGCGCCGCGGGTTGCACAACCACAGACCCCTGTTCTCCAATGACACCACAGAACTGCCACACATGCTGCCAGAACAGGGCCGGTTCCTGTATGCTCCAGCGGTGCAGTTCAGAGTAAGTCCTGATTGAGGCTACTGGTTGAAAACGGGCTGCGGCCGACCGAGCGAAGTGCGTGATCCGAGCCCGCTCGATCTGCTCGAGAGTTGGTGACCAGAGGATGTCGTGAGGGGCAGAAGACATGCTGCAGACCCGAACTGCGTGGTGGACGTCATACCGGGAAAGTCTTCTCGAAGTGCGAACTTTACCAGTGTTTGCCATGGCGGGCCAGTTTTCAGTACGCAGTTTTCCGTGTAGATTCATCGGGAATTTGGATGGTGGCGAGTTGTTGTGCTGAGCGGGGACAGAGAGATGCCTTTGACCGGCGACGAAATTGCTCGATTCTTCCGCGTAGCTCCGGGCGACAGTGTCAAACTGTCAGACCGCCACACCGGATGGGCCCAGACAGCCGAGTTACAGGAGCTTGGTAAGAACGCTGTGAAGGAACGTGCAGCAGAGATTCTGCAGTCCGAGCAACGGGAGCTGTCGGCACGGCAGGACCTGCTGTATGCAGACAATCGCTATTCCCTGCTGCTGATTCTGCAGGGAATGGATGCATCCGGAAAGGATGGAACCATCCGACATGTCATGTCGGGGATCAATCCTCAGGGGTGTCGAGTGACCAGTTTCAAAACGCCCAGCAGCGAGGAACTGGATCACACATTCCTGTGGAGGTATACGAAATGCCTGCCGGAACATGGCTGCATCGGGATTTTCAATCGATCGTGGTACGAAGATGTGCTGATCGTGCGAGTCCATCCAGAGATTCTGGCCCGGCAGCAGCTGCCGCCGGGAAAGCGGGGCCGTTCGTTCTGGCAGCAGAGATATGAAGACATCAACGCGTTCGAACAGCATCTGGTGCGCAATGGCACAAAGGTCATCAAGATTCTGCTGAATATTTCGAAAGCCGAGCAGAAGCAGCGATTGCTGGAGCGACTGGATCGCCCGGAAAAACACTGGAAGTTTCAGCCGGGAGATGTCCGCGAGCGTCAATACTGGGATCAGTACATGGAGGCTTATGAAGAGGCTCTGCAGGCAACCAGCACTGCATACGCTCCGTGGTATATCGTACCAGCTGATCAGAAATGGGTGGCGCGCAGTATTGTCGCCAGTATTCTGGCCGATGCACTGGCGCAACTGGATTTGCGATACCCGGAAATTTCTGCGGCACAGCAAACCGAATTCGCTGCCGCCAGACAGGTATTGCTTCAGGAATAACGGCCTGCGATGTTCATGAAAGAGGAGAAGAACGGATGATGAGAGTGATTCGAGCTGCGATTGTCTGGACAGTCGCGCTGAACGTGAGTTTGCACCTTGCAACTGCGCAGCAGACTGAAGGTCGGCGCCCGGCTGTTCCGCTGGATCAGTACATTCGTGAGAACTACACCAAACAGGAACACATGATTCCCATGCGTGACGGTGTGAAGTTATACACGGCCGTCTACATCCCGAAGGCCACCGATCAGAAATGGCCCATCATTATCAAACGCACACCGTATTCGTGTGCGCCGTACGGCCCTGAGAAGATGCCGGGGTCTCTTGGGCCCAGCGAACACTTTGCTCGAGCCGGTTACATCGTTGTCAATCAGGATGTTCGCGGCAGATTCCTGTCCGAAGGTCAGTTTGAGCAGGTGCGTCCACACCTGACAGTCAAGAACGGGCCTCAGGACATTGATGAAAGCACAGACGCCTGGGACACGATTGAATGGCTGACGAAGAACATTCCGGGACATAACGGCCGAGTAGGAATGGCTGGAATCTCGTATCCCGGCTTCTACGCGTCGGCCGGCATGATTGACGCTCATCCGGCACTTGTGGCCGTCTCACCGCAGGCTCCTGTCGGCGATTGGTATTTTGACGACTTCCTGCATCACGGTGCATTCTTCCTCGCACACGCATTTCGCTGGTTGAATAACAACGCGCAGGAGCGTCGCGGGCCGTCGACAGAACGTCCGGCTGCGAATCTGGTGCCCTCTGCGGACGGCTACCACATGTTTCTGGAGGCCGGAACAATCAGTGAGATCAATCGTCGATTCCTGAAGGATTCCGTGCCGTTCTGGAACGACATGATGGCTCACCCCAACCGTGATGAATTCTGGCAGAAACGGGCTATTCTGCCGCACTTGAAGAAGACGGCACCTGCCGTCATGGTGGTCACCGGCTGGTACGACGCGGAGGACCTTTACGGGTCGTTCAAAACGTATCAATCGGTCGAGCAACTGAATCCGAACGTCAGTAACGTACTGGTTGTTGGTCCGTGGGTGCACGGAGGCTGGGCATCGACGGAGGGTGACAAACTGGGACGGATCGGCTTCGGATCGAAGACCGGTCCCTATTACCGGGCAGAAATTGAGTTTCCATTCTTCGAAAAGTATCTGCGAGGCAGCGATCACCCGGCACCGGCAGAGGCCACCGTCTTTGAGACCGGCAGCAACCAGTGGCGGACGTTCAGCCACTGGCCTCCCAGTGAGGCAAAGCCATCACAGCTGCGTCTGCAGGCCGGCGGCCGTCTGCAGCTTGAATCGGCTGATGGAAAACTGCTGAATTCTGAATCCGTCGCGGCAGCACATACGGCAACCGACCCGGGGTTCGATCAGTTCGTCAGCGATCCGGCGAAGCCTGTGCCCTACAGCGAGGAAATCACCAATCGCATGACAAACGAGTACATGACCGACGATCAGCGTTTTGCTGCACGTCGACCCGATGTGCTGGTGTATCAGTCTGACATCCTGACAGACGATCTGGTTATGGCCGGCCCGTTGCAGGCTCAATTCTATGCTTCAACCAGCGAAACTGACGCGGACTTTGTGGTCAAGCTGATTGACGTATTTCCTGATGGCTCAGACGCTGCCCGACTTCCCAACTATCAGATGATGGTTCGCAGCGAAGTGCTGCGAGGACGTTTCAGGAATTCCTACGAGAAGCCGGAAGCCTTTGTCCCGAATCAGCCGGCCGCCATCCATCTTGAGCTGCTGGATGTGCTGCATCGGTTCCAGAAAGGACATCGCATCATGATTCAGATTCAGAGCACGTGGTTTCCACTGGTGGACCGCAATCCGCAGCACTTTGTCCCCAATATTTACCTGGCAAAACCGGAGGATTTCCGTTCGGCTGTCCATCGTGTTTATCGCACGACGCAGCACCCGGCCACAATCTCTTTCGGACAGCTGCCGTAAAAACGGGCAATGCGAAACGCACGCACCCAGACGACCACAAGGATGATTCGTTTCAGGCGTCAAACGGAGCCTTCCCCTCCCGCGCGGTGCTCTTGCGCCCCATCGGGAGGGCGAAGCTCCTGCTGAGCCGCAAACCCGGACACGCCAAAAAACGTCCCTTCCGCTCGGCGGGAGCCTCGACCACCCCACGCGCTGCTCCTGCGCCCCCCTCGGGAGGGCGAAGCTCCTGCTGAGCCGCAACCCCCGCCACGCCAGAAAACGTCCCTTCGGCTCGGCGGGAGCCTCGACCGCCCGACGCGCTGCTCTCGCGCCCCCAGCGGAAGCGCGAAGCTTCCGCTGAGCCGAAAACCCGGACACGACGGAAAGATCCCTCCAAGTGTCGGCGTCTTCGTGCTGTCCTGATTCAAAGGCTACCTGACATCGCGATCGTCATTCGGAGTTTGAGCCAGGTTTTTGCAGCCCCAACTGCCGTTCAACCCGCAGCTGGTACCCCCGGCATCACGTAGTCGTAGCCGCCCTGAATTCCGAGTGGCAGTCCCAGTTGCCAGTAGCCGAACAGAAAGATCGACCACAGAACCAGAAACGTCATGGAATAGGGCAGCATCAGCGAAGTGACGGTTCCCAGTCCAGTCCCCTTCACATACCGCTGGCAAAACACAACCACCAGCGGAAAGTAGGGCATCATGGGAGTAATAATATTGGTGCAGGAATCACCAACGCGATACGCCGCTTGAGTCAATTCCGGGGAGATTCCCAGCAGCATCAGCATCGGCACAAAAATCGGCGAAAGCATCGCCCATTTAGCTGAAGCCGAACCGATCAGCAGGTTGACCGTGGTGGACAGCAGGATGACGCCACCGATCGTGTAACCGGCCGACAATTCCATGCTCTTCAGTTGAGCTGCCCCCTTGACCGCCAGCAGGGCCCCAAATCCCGATTCGGTAAACGAAGCAATGAACATCGCAGCAAAGAACACAAGTACCAGATAATAACTCATCGACTCCATCGCCTTGCTCATACCCTTGACGGCATCACGATGAGTCCTGAATGAACCCGACACAAAGCCATGCACCAGTCCGGGGATCAGGAAGAAAACAAAGATCAGCGGCACGATGGATCCCATCAGCTTTGCCGGGGCCGCCTTATTCAGGCTGGTCAATCGTTGATACAGCTGCCAGTCCTCACCTTCCGGCGGTTTGGCCTGCAGCGACGAACCGGGCCACAACGCCCACACCGTGAAGACCACAAGACACAGCAGCACTGACAGACCCGCCAGCAGCATGCCGCGAAAATCCTTTGAAGTCAGTTCCGGAAGCTTTGGCATCTGTTCAGGATCGCCATCCACAACGGAATTCTTCAGACGCGGCTCAATCACCAAGTCCGTAATGACCCAGCCGATGGCAATGATCAAAACACTGGAACAGCCGGTAAAAAACCAGTTGCAAAGTGGATTGACGACGTAGTCCTGATCCACCAGTTGAGCACCGGAGGTGGTCAAACCAGCCAGCAGAGGATCGATGCCGCAGGGAATGAAATTAGCGCTGAATCCGCCACTCACACCGGCAAATGCTGCTGAGATACCAGCCAGGGGATGACGCCCCACAGCGTAGAAGATCACGCCCGCCAGGGGAATCACCACCACGTAACCCGCATCGGCCGCCGTGTGACTGATCACTGCCACGAACACAACCATCGGCGTCAGAAGCACTTTGGGAGTAAACGTGAGCATTGTCTTAAGCACCGCGTTGATGAACCCGGAATGCTCGGCCACACCCACTCCCAGCATCGCCACCAGCACCACGCCCAGAGGATGAAATCCGACAAACGTTTCGGTCATCTTCGAAAGAAAATCCGCCAGCTTTTCAGGTGCCAGCAGATTCACAATCTGAATGGGATCGGTTTTCCCCGGCAGTGTTTCTGTAAATGCCACATTGGAAAACACGGCAGAAAGCAACCAGATACCAGCAATGCCAATGACGAACAATGCAGCCGGGTCTGGTAGCTTGTTGCCAACCCATTCAATCGTATCCAGAAACGCTGCCAATGGACCGCGTTTTCCGCCACTGGCGGGCTGAGACTGGCTCATGGAGGACTTCTCCTGAAAAACAGACGAGCGGCCGTTAAGGCTGCTTGACCCCAAAACAGAACAAATGACGCTCGCCACGCAGATAGATGCGGCCATCCACCGGAATTGGTGACCCGATCACAGGCTCCTGCAGATCTGTCTGCGAAAGCACCCTGAAGCTGTCATCGGCAACACTGGCAACAAACACAACACCATCTTCCCGCGGAGCATAAAAGCGTCCGCCTGCGATGACCGGCGAAGAATAAAAGTTTGTGCGATGCTTCGGAAAGGCGTCCTTCCAGACCGTTTTCCCATTGGCCGGGTCCACACACTCCACCTCACCACCGTCCCGCACCAGATAAACCCGCTTGTTCCAGACGGCAGCACTGGGAACAAATGTCCCCACGTCAGTGCGCAACCACGCATGAGCTGAGGCGGTGACGTCTCCTGTACCATCCAGACGAACACCGTGCAGACGCGGTTTGCCACGATCATTCCGACCAAAAGCGATCACCGCCATGCCGTTCACAATCACTGGCGTTGATATCGACGGCCAAAGACGCTCTGCGTCGGGATTGAAGTTCCCACAGGTCCACAGCAGCCTGCCGGTTTCGGCATCATGCATCGTCAGGTGTTCGGCACCCCAGGTCAGCAGAGTTTCACGACCGTCCCGCTCGATCACCAGCGGAGTCGCATATCCATGGTCACCTTCCTGCGGAGTCTGAAAGTTGCGATCTGTTTTCCAGCTCATCTTCCCCGACTGCTTGTCGAAAGCCGCCAGCCAGGATTCCCCATTGTGCATCCGCGCCAGCACAACATGAGTTTTCGTGAGGACCGGAGATGTGCCGTGGTCCCAGTACAAAGTGTCCTTTCCAAACTGTTCCACTATGTTCGTCTGCCAGCGGACCTCACCAGCCATGTCCACAGCCGCCAATGTGCCACTTTTGAAATACACGAAAACGGTCGTGCCGTCGCTGCTGGGTGACGCATTGCTGCCGGACCCGTTGCGGTGCTTGCCCGCATCCTCCTGAGCAAAGGTTTTCTGCCACTACAGTTTACCATTCACGTCAAAGGCCAGCAGTGCGTCCCGACCATCGACCGGAGCTGTCAGATACAGGATCCCGTTCACCAGAATCGGAGTCGAACACCCCTTGCCAGGCAGTGGTGTCTGCCAGATCAGAGTCTCCGGCCCCAAACTGTCCGGATACGTGCCCCCGTCCACACTGCCGGAATCCAAAGGACCTCGCCAGCGCGGCCAGTCACCGGCATCCAGTGACATTAACGGAAAACAAATCATCCCGGCAATCAACAGGAAACATCGGAGCGTGATCATCAGAGTCAATCCAGCAAGAAGGTCAGGTTGAGCCGGCGAAGCCGAGTGCGATATTAACGGAAGGTGGGGCATGAGTTGAAGTATCAATCACAGGGATGGGCACCATGCACTGCCTCAACCACTGGCTGCGAATCTGCACGCAGAGCCCTGCTTAGTCTGATTTCTTCGCCGGACGGAAGGGAAAGATCCACTGCAGCAGAGGACTGACCTGCCGCGTCTGAACCCACACCCTGCCCTGCCCCGAAAACCGACAAACAAACCCTTCACCGCCAAAGAAAAAGTTCTTGAGTGTCTTCGCAGGACGTGATCCCTTCAGCACCTGAATTCGATACTGCAGCGTGTCTTCAAACGCCACCACAAAGCCCGTATCAATCAACAGACTGTCGCGAACATCGAATTCCAGAATTGCTCCGTAGGAATTGAAGAAGACGTCGCCTGTGCCCTGGGCCTTCACCAGCACCAACCCCTCGCCGCTGAAAAAGCCCTTCGCACCCTGCCATTTACCACTGATCTCAATACCGTCGGAATGCGCGAGAAAAGCGCCCCGCTGCAGGTACAACGAACTGTTGTCCAGAAAATGATGGCGGACATCACCCGGAATTGCCGGAGCCAGAGTCACTTCGCCAGGTCCCCGATCGGCACTGTAGGTGCTTGTAATCATGCTTTCACCCGCGAAAGCGCGACCGAGTGTTTTACCAAGACCGGATTTCAGCCCGGCCTTCAATGTCAGGTTCGGCGTCATGGACGCCATCGCTGACGGCTCAGAATGAACTTTCTGCCCCGCCTGCAGACGCACTGAAACAATTGCGTAATCAGGCTGCTGCGATATCTGATGCTCAAGCATACTCATGTTCGACATTCCACACCGAAAAACTGCGCCGGAAAACCAATCTGCAGATCAAGCTGCCCTGTTCAGCGAGGCTTCAGGGACGGCCCCAGAAGTGCACCAAATGCCTGTGGATTATGACTTTGACAGTACAGTCGCCCCTGACCACGGAACCGACACACCAATCCTTCGCCACCCAGCAGACTGCCAATCAGACTGGCCCCGGCTTTGGTGATTTCAAACTGCAGCGAATCTTCAAACGCCACGATATGCCCGGTGTCCACAGTGTACTGGCCATCCACATTGACTTCGTAAATGGCCCCGAAACTGTTCAGAAAGATCTGCCCCTGCCCCTGAGCACGAATCCAGAATGCAGATTCACCACTGAACACCGCTTTGCCCAATCCCTGCCACGTCGCATCGATCGTGATGTTTTCAGTACTGGCCAGCCAGCTTGAGCCCTGAATCAGCAGGGAACCCCCACGCAACTCATGGTGCACAATATCGCCCTGTAACCCCGGAGCCAGTAACAGCTGTTGGTCCGGACGCTGTGCAGTGAAGTGGTTCAGAAAGAAATTCTCGCCGGAAAACATCCGCTTGACGCCCGCCAGCAGACCACCCGGACGCCCCTTCATCGCCGTACTACTGTCAACCGACAGTCCCTCAGACATTGCAACCATGGCGCCGACTTCACAGGTAATGCGCTCACCCGCATCCAGCAGCAGCCTGACCACAGATGCCATTGGTCGACACAGAATCTCATGATTCATGAGACAAGCCCCCCTCGGGAATTCACAGATGAGAATTGATCCAGCCCGTCAGCCCGCTGAAATTCCGCGACTGCAGATACACGCGACCCGGACCACGCAGCTTCATCACCACTCCCTCACCACTGAAAAAGCTGGAAAATATCCCGCCGGGCAGGCCCACACGAATTGCCACGGTCGGCTCGTAACCCACCAGATGACCGGAATCCACAATGTATTCGTCAGTCACTTCCCGCGAGAAGATGCCGCCATAGGCAGAAAACCAGACTTTGCCTGTGCCCGAAACAGCCAGCCGAAACAGACCTTCCCCGCCAAATAAGCTGGAAAATCCCGCCCACTGCAAACCCAGTTGCACACCTCGTTCACAGGCCAGAAAAGCACCGGGCTGCAGATAAAACGAAGTCCCGTTCAGTTCAAGACATTCAATGTCCCCCGGTGTGGCCTGTGTCAGCACAAGCTCGGCCGGCGAATCGGCCCGAAATTCATTGACAAACAGGGATTCACCACCGAATAAACGACGCAGCACCGCTGCAAAAAAACCACCATTCCAGCAGGTGCCGATCTGTACGTGACTGCTCATGCTGGCCATCGCATCGGCCTCGGCCGTGATCAGATCACCTGGCTGCAACTGCACCAGCACGTTGGCAAAGGAAGGACGATTGCGGATTTCAGCCTTCATAACGTCAACACCCTATCATTCCTGAAGACTCTGTTTCAGCCCATCCCAGTCCACTTCAAGCCCACGATACTGCTGAGCAGCCAATGTTGCAACCTGGGCACGAATCGCAGCAATCCTGACATCATGCTGCGGATGAGTTGACAGCCAGTTGATCGCCATAGGGAGCTGCTGCTGCTGTTCTTTCAGGCGTTCGAAGAAGCTGGCCAGAGCCAACGGATCAACGCCTGCGGCATGCAGCATCCGCACACCCTCCGCGTCAGACTGCGTCTCCTGCTCACGACTGTACTTCGTGATCGCAGCGTGCTGGCCCAGCTCTGCGATCACAGCCACCAACCCGCCGGCATCGCCGATCAGCAGCTCGGCTGCCACAATCACACCCGTCGAACGTACCGCTGACTGCAGCCCGTGCCGCAAAGTAGCATGCGCCATTTCATGGCTAAGCACCCCCGCAACCTCCTCGGCTGTCTGCGCTGTTTCCAAAAGACCACGAAAGATCACAATCCTGCCACCCGGAAGACACACTGCATTCACGTCCGGCGAATCAACGATCGAAATCTGAAATTCCAGTCCCGGTAGTGCGGCGTGAGGACTTAGTCGGTCCACGATCTGTCGACAAGGTTCAAGAATTCGCGGATCTGTCAGCTGAACAGATCCCTGCTGCAGCGAAATTGCTGCAACATCACCAATTTTCTGGTCTACCGCGACAGGCAACGTCATCACGGCAGCCCGACCCATCTGCAGAATCGCGAAGTACAATCCGACCAGACCAAGCACAAGCAACGGAGTGCCCACCAGTAACAGCAACGACGCCACACGACGGCCGCGACGCGCTGTGGAAAATAGTCCAGCCAGCTGTTCAGATAAAATCGCACCGGCATGCAGATCAAGCGCCGCCGGAAATCCGCGTTCCTCACAAAAGATCGTCAGTGATCGATCCGAGTTGCGACAGAACAGCATCCGACCACTGGCCCCGCCCAGCTCCAGTTGCAGTTGGTCGTAACGCAGAAAAAAACGTTGCCCATTGGCGGTCTGAGCAACCAGGCCGGAAGCATCACACTGCACCGTGGCCGCACAACGACCGCCAGTGACCTGATCACTGAAGATACCCGCAGCAAATTCCGTCTGAACGTCCCAGACACTCATCACAGTTCCCGCCTTCGAGCCCCGCGGATTGACCAGCGATAAAGTCCCACAATGAGAATTCTCAGTTGTCAATCACCAGACCGCAAGTGCCCCAGCGTTCTTATTAATCCGGATCGCACGGAAACGTGGTTGGTTGCCCGCACCCTAAGCGCCCCACCGCCCCCAACCGGCAGGACTGTTGCCGAATTGCCGCAACCTACGCATGACAGGCGTCCATGGAACAAGGAACAAGGAACAAGGGTTCGTCGTTATCCATGAAAATGCGATGTTTGTGATGCCCCTTCGCTGCCGCGGCATAGGAAATCCATGATCTTCGGCCGGGATTTTCCTGGGGCGTTGCCCAAGGCTACGTTGACTATGGCCGTTGGCCAAATGTGCGTGAGCGAACGGAGGTAGGCTCGGATGCTGACGTTTGACGGGAAATTTTCAATGAAAGCGTGGTGAGTCGTGACCGCGGCAAGCTCGTCAGCCAGCGCCGCGTTCTGGGGCTACCGGGAACCGGTCTGATGGGACTGAATCGCAACCGCAGCCACGGCATAAACCGAACACTCGCCCCAACGGCGTTCCGGTCTGAAGGGTTTCGTCAGTAATGACAAGGTCAGCGGGCCACGCCCAACACCAATCGCCAACCCCCAACTGCAATCAGTGGCCGGTGGGCATCACGACACTGGCTACCTTCGCTGCAGGCTCGGGCGGAAACCACTTCTGATACTCTGCTCGCAACGAAACAATCGCCAGAATTCCATACGCCAAACCGCAACTTATCAGACAGACACGTCGCCACAACGGTGGCCGCAGCTGCACAGGCAAAAACGTAGTGTTCACCAGCAGAATCTGTATCGCTCCGACAGCCAGAATCGGACTGGCCAGCAATCCCAGAATCTTAAACAGAGCCAGCTCACTGTCACCCTTGACCAGCGCAACAACTCCCCACGCAGCAAACAGCATGAGCAGAATCAGATACACGCGGCGGGCCCGCTGCCGACGTACCGCTGGCCAGCCAGCCCACAATGTGTCAGTGCAGATGCGAGTCAGGCAGTCGGTATTCCCCAGCTGTGTTGAAAACAAAATCCAGAAGCCATTCAACAACGCCAGAAACCAGAACCCCGACCACATCTTCTCCGCCATATAGCGTGCCTGAAAAGCGCCCGCCGCATTATCCGCCGGGACGTCCCCCGGAGACACAATCGCCTGCGCCAGATTCACGTTCAGGAACATTCCGGCCACACAGCCAAGTGCCCACAGAATTGACTGATCCACCAACAGATACTTCCACCAGGTATGCCAGCGTTCCAGACTGACCGCGTTGACTGCAAACACCTGCCCGATCGGTCGCACCTCGGACGAATCGTCACTCAACATGCCTCCGATCGATCCACTCCACTGTGCCATCCCCAGGCCTTTATCGCGGACCAGATTTGATACCGCGAGATTCCCCAGCCCACCCGAGCCGGCCGTCGCTGCAAAGACACCCAGCAGCACCCAGTCCATATTCACCGGCAGATAACCGGGCGACACAAACCCCACCGCGGTCCGCAACCATATGTCTGCCGGAACAAACAGCACATTCGCAGCGATCAGAAACACAAAAATGAAAATCACCATCGCCCACGACAGCCGCTCCAGCATTCGCTCAATCGACTTGCCGCATTGCAGCAGAATAACGGTCAGCGCCAGCACACCCAGCGACAACGCCAGCAGAACGCCACTGTCAGTGCCCTCGGGGTCGGGCAAAGCCCCCTTCCCGGCTGTGAACAGCACGTTCGCGCACCCCAACGCCAGAGCCGGTGTGGCCAGCTGCAACGTCCCGGCCGCGATGTAAAAGGGACCCCACACCCAGCGACCTGGACGCAGCCGCATAATTCCCGTCAGAATCGGCTCGCCCGTATAAAGCGTGTATCGAATCGCCTCCAGATTGAAAATCATCTGCAGGAAAATGCCCACCGTGGCAACCCACAGAATCCCGGTTCCGTACCGGACCGTTGTCAACGGACCGACAATCCACTCGCCACCACCAATCGAACCGGCCAGCAGAATTGCACCCGGCCCAATCGTCCGCAGCACGTTGCGAAAGGTAAAGGGCAGCGGAGCCGGTAACTCCTGCTCCTGCCACGCCGGCAAACATCCGGCCGATCGCTGCACTCCAACCCCATCCGACTTACTCTGGTCTTGTACCGACATGAAACAGTTCCGCTGGTGGAGCAGAAAAAAGGGAATCCAGGCGGTACCACAACCCAGTACCACTGGTTTGCAGCATCGCTCAGGTCTGCTCAGAATACTGCCTGCACCGCTTCAAAGTCCAATCACATGCCCGGTACTAACACCTGTTGTGATCTGAACCATGCCGAACCCTGCGGCCACTGACCGAAATGACAGCCCTGAGACAAACGCCCGCAATCAACGCTGTCGTCGGCAAACCGCCCGCACTGGTGACATGCTGGGTTCTGCCGTATTCTCAGCCTGCGGCCGTTGGCGTTATCGCCTGACACGCCAGTGGAACAGTGGCCCACAGGTCGTCTTCATCGGACTGAACCCATCGACCGCTGATGCCATGCTCGATGATCCCACCATTCGACGCTGTATGGATTTTGCCCGCCGCTGGGGTTTCCACGGACTGACCATGATCAACGCCTTCGCTTTCCGCAGTACAGATCCTCGACAGCTGCTGGCCACACCCGATCCCATCGGACCACAGAACAATCGCATCATTCGAAATACCTGCCGCAACGCCCCGCTGATCATTGCCGCATGGGGCAACCATTGCCCAGTCGAGCGACAGACCGAGCTGCAGAAGCTGACCGGACCCTTATACTGCATCGCACAGAACAGTAACGGACAACCGGCCCACCCACTCTACCTCAAATCCAGCCTGCTGCCGCAACCATGGCGAAGGCCCGATTAATCACACTGGGACAGCCACGCTGCTGAAAGCCGTTGATACAGGCACCTCGCTGCCGTGAAGGGCCACCTGAACCTGCCTGGATTCCGCATCCGCAGGAATTTACAAGCTTGCCAAATCATACGGTACCCGACCGCAAATCTACTGATTCCAGCAGCAATTCTGGTGCTGTCCACAGGCCAAGGCAGTGTCCTACCGTGATACAAAAATCAACGAAAAATCATGTGCGCAGCTGCAGGTTGCAGTTTGATGGGGTTGGCGAAAATTGACGCCGAGGACAGAATGTAGCCCGAGCATTCCTGCTCGGCCCCGTCCATAAAAAACAATGGGGATTTCAAGGGTGACGAGAAGTTCGTGCCCGGGCTGAAGCCCAGACTACGACTTTTGTCCCTCGCGTCAAAAATGCCCCGAATACTGATTCCGTGCCTGGAGAAACACAACCGCTCCGGCGCAAACGACAACAACCATCAGTCCTACGCTGGGACCACCGAGCACCAGCTCGGTAACGCCAATTCGACAACACCCGCCAGCTTACACTAATTGCTCGTCTTTGTGCGGCTTAAACGCGGTGGACGTCACGGGCTGAAGCCCATGCTACGAACACCGAGCACCATCTCGGTAACGGCAGTTCGACAATACCCGCCAGCTTACGCTAAAGGCTCGCCTGTACGGACGGGGGTGTTCGGCTCGGCGGGAGCCTCGCCCTCCCAAGGGGTACTGATCACTGACCACTGATTACTGACCACTGATTACTGACCACTGATCACTGATCACCGTCTAACGCAAATGCCACCGCTACACGACCGGATGACTGCTGTCGCCGGATGAACCGGTCGCGGCACGACCCGGGAGCACAATTTTGGGTGGTGTCGGGCGAGGCAACAACATCTCAGCCTGCTGCAGGATTTCATCCAGCTGCTGCCCCAGAAATCGCGCCGCAATTGCGCACTGCTGGAAGTTCGTATGAGTCGATGCATGCCACGCATCCTTCTGAAACTGCTCCGCCGCAGAACGCAGCTTGGCCAGCTTCTTCCGCACCGTACGAAAATAATTCAACGGGTCTTCAATCTGAGTCTCCACGGCTCGGAAGACATCGAAGATCGTCCGCGCCATCTCATTCAGCTCTGGAAAATCCTCAACCTCGTCACAATGCTTGATAAACGTGCGGATCATCCAGCCATGTGCCATCACATTCTGACTGCGAGCAACAAGTTCCAGCAGTCGTCCCTGCACCTCAGGCGCCAAACCGGGTGATGCCCCTTCCGCCTGCGGTGCAGGGACAGATCGGAAGAGCACACGTCTGAACTCCAGTCACTGACCAATCTCGTATGCCGTCTTCTGCTTGAAAAAAAAA
>CAXBSH010000076.1:0-17818 GCA_963977705.1 uncultured Planctomycetaceae bacterium | reverse complement strand
ATAGCTGCGGTCGGTTCTGGCGAACAGTTTCCAGTCGAGGAATCGTGGGTCGTCACCCTGCGCGTACTGCCGATACTCAGAAAATTCCACAGAAAACCCGTGTTTGGGGCTGCGATTCAGGCCGGTTCGAAACCCATCGACCACAAGTTTTGCGCGCAATTCAAGCGAGCGAATGCTCATGATCACCGCAGGATTCATCAGTTCAGCGGTCATGAGGGTCGTCCGGTCAGTGCACAGCTTCGTTCTTCGGATGCGAAACCACCTCAAGTAACCGATCAATCAGCGAATCGACCGAAACGCCTTTGGCCTCTGCTCGATAGTTCGGCAGGATTCGATGACGCAGTACAGGTTTGGCGATGGCCTGCAGGTCACGAGTTGAAACGAAGGTGCGACCGTCGAGCAGTGCCTGTGCTTTGCCCCCCAGGACCAGAAACTGACCTGCTCGCAATCCAGCACCCCATGACACGTACTCATTGATGAAATCCGGAGTTCCCGCCTGTCCTGGTCGTGATGCAGCAGCCAGTCGAACGGCGTATCTCGCGACTTCCTCGGCAATCGGAACACGTCGGACGATTTCGTGGAACTCAAGGAGCGTCTGTCCGTTGAACAGAGGTTGAACCGGGGCCGGGCGTTCAGAAGTCGTCTGGGTCACAACACGAGTCTCGTCATCTTCCGACAGATACTCAATCAGGACATTGAACATGAAGCGATCAAGCTGAGCTTCAGGCAGTGGATAGGTTCCTTCCATCTCAATGGGATTCTGAGTTGCCAGCACGAAGAAAGGTTCGTCGAGTGGATATCTTCGTCCGGCTGCCGTTACCTGATGCTCCTGCATTGCTTCAAGCAGAGCAGACTGAGTTTTGGGGGGCGTGCGATTGATTTCGTCGGCCAGCAGCACATTTGCAAAGATGGGACCGGGGATGAACCGCATGGTGCGTGCACCACTGCTGTCCTCTTCAAGCACTTCGGTACCGGTGATGTCGGCAGGCATCAGGTCCGGTGTGAACTGAATTCGATTGAACTGCAGGTCAAATAACTGAGCGATCGTTTTGACAAGCAGCGTTTTGGCCAGCCCCGGAGCCCCGGTGAGCAGACAGTTGCCGCCGGACAGCAGTGAGATCAGCAGCTGCTGCACAACCTGTTTCTGTCCAATAATCACGCGGGACAGTTCGGAGTCAATGCGACCGCGAAATCGTCGCAGCTCACTGATCAGTTCCCGTTCCCGCTCTGCACTCAGTTCTGCCACAGTCATAAATCAGTTTCCAGGTCAGTTCCTGCGATCAGTGAGTCATCGCGTAAAAAATGATATTGATTCCCAGCGGATAAGCTTTTTTCTCAGAGAACTCGCGGAAATACCACGGGTCTTCGCCTTCGCGCTCCCAGCCATCCCCCAGATCCGTATTGTGACAGATCACGGCCATCAGTCTGCGATTGGTATCGTAGAGTCCCCAGTAATGAACCTCTTCAGTACCGTATCCCTGAGCAGTGTAAGTTTCTCCGTTGGCCATCTGGCGAGCATAGCCAATGGCGGGGATCTGTGGGCGTTCGGTCAGATCGTAAACACAGTGGAAAATGGGATGATCCAGTGGAAGTTCTTCGGGTTCAAATTCCGGGAAGACCTGTTTGATTTCACGATAGAATCCCTGCCACTCCTCGTCACCCCAGAAGTCATCCACCATCAGGAAACCGCCATTCAGCAGATACGATCGCAGTGCCTGCCGTTCATCTTCTTCCAGATAGATATAGCCGGGTTCAATGATGTAGATGAACGGGAATTCGAACAGCCGCGGATCAGTGAGCTGCAGCACGACACCATCCGGGTCAGTATGCAGTGACGTCAGTTGCTGCAGACGATAGGAAAAGTTCAGATCTGCATCCGGAAAGTCTGTCTGCCAGCCCCAACGCCCCATGCTGCGATACTGAATACGAGCGAATGTGAAGACGTCTTTCGAGAAGTTCTGATCGAGTTTCCAGTCGGGGACACCGTTGCGTTCAACGCGTCCATCAGGGCCATACATACTGCGGAAACGACCACGCTGTCCGAACTGAGCGGTAACCACCGCCGAACAGCATAACACAAGAATCGCTGTGGCCACTATCAGTCGCTGTCGATTCATATCTGATCGTCCTGCAGACAATCCGGCTGTCGCTGTCCCGGCGACCGGCAGAAAAGCTGCCAGTCGTGAGCTTGTTTGTCTCAGATTCAGCAGGCAAAAGCCATTCCGGAGCTTGTCTCTGTGAGGATTTTCGGCAGGATTTCAGCGTGTTTCCGGAGAAATCCAGCGTTCCAGTAATGTGAGCACTTCCTGCAGGATTTCCCGGTCAGTTTCCGGGCGACGCATACCAGCCGGGTGCGGAGCAGCAGAGGCGATCCAGCCGCGCAGCTGCAGAAACATGGCCGCAGCATGCTTGTAGGCCGGTACGGGGTTGCGAAAGGCCAGAAATCCAAGGTACTGCAGCACGTCATTCAGCTGGTAAAACTCGGCATTACCCTCCCGCCAGAAGCGATCACGCAGGGCAAACAGATCGGGGGCGAAGCTGCTGAGCCCCAGCAGATAGTCGCTGCCATACATCACCATATCAATGGCAAGGTCATTTCCCGTCAGCACCAGAAAATCGGGCCGCAGTTCGTCACGCCACGTCAATCGCTGCCATTCCAGAGATCGTTCCAGTGACGAATGCTTCGCACCCAGGCACTGGCGGATTCCCAGCAGTCCCCGATAGACGGACTCACTGTAGATGCGGCCGAAGGGAGCAAACATCTGGCCAAGTTCAAAGCCGATGAAGCGATCTGCATACGTGGCGAGGTGACGGTAGGAATCGATAATTGCATCATCAGACTGCTGTGTCAGCCCAAAGGACTGAAAGATGACGGGTGTCCCACCCACCCGCTGAATCTGCTCAATAGCTGCCGCGTAGGCGGGCAGATTAAAGGCAGATCCCGGAGCATCTGCCACAAATGCACCAGCCACAAAGGGCCTGCCCGAAGCGATTGAAGCAGTCCGACGCAGAACCTCAAGCAGCGTGCCACGATCAATCAGATTGATGTAGCCGGTATCCATGTTCACAGCCGGCTGCAACCCAGCCTCAAGCGTGCGCCGGACATGCAGGTCGAAGCCACTCCAGTCCACGTCTCCGGCGTCCGTGAACGGCAGCAGAACAGCCGACATTCCGGTGATCTGTCGATGCGGTTTGATCTGCTGAATGGTTTCTGAAATGGTATGCATGACTTTCCCCGCGATTCAGTCTTCTGACGGCCACGCTCCATCCTGCAGATCACGCAGCACAAGCTTTGTGGGATCGACTACGATGTGCACAATTCTCTGACGCTTCCACGTATAAGTGATGTGTGCAAGTCCATCTGCGGTCTGAATGATGGCTGGATACGAAAATTCAGACTTCGCTTCACGATCAAGTGTGAGGGCAGCTTTCCAGCGGTTGCCATCATCACTCCATGCCAGATTGATCATTTCGCGTGCACGCGGAGTGCCTTCGCCACGATGAGTGTGATTATAAACCAGCAGATGGGCGCCGGACTTCAGTGTGACAGCATCAATTCCACTGTTCGGATTGGGCAGGATCGTGGGTTCGAGCTGACTCCACGTGGATCCTCCATCGGTACTGGTCGTCGCCAGAATTGCGCCGTTTCCGTTCTGGTTGCGACAGAGTGCCAGAATACGATTGTCCTTCAGCGTCAGCAGCGTCGGCTGAATGGCACCAACCGTGCGACCATCATGGATCGCGGCCGTCCGCTGCCACGTGCGGCCGAAGTCCGCCGTTTTCTCAAAATGCACCCGCCAGCCATCAAACTCTGTACTGCTGCCACACAGCAGCGTGCCGTCTGCCAGCAGGATTGGCTTGTTACGCACCGGTCCGTCAATGTGTTCCGGAAGTCGACATGGCTGAGTCCACGTGGCGCCATGATCCGTGGAAAGTGACATGACACCCCACCACGTTGCCGGATCAGGACCACATTTCCAGAATAAAGCCAGCGGCCCATTGGGATATTGAAACAACACCGGATTCCAGGTCGGATGACGGTGCACTTTTCCGTCCACAAATGTGTGCTGCACGCCGTTGGCGACCTCCACCGGTGCTGACCAGACGCCACTACGGCATCTGGAAATCCAGATACCAACATCCGGATGTTTTTCCTCGGTACCGCCAAACCACGCTGCCACAAGACCTTCAGGAGTTTCAGCGATGGTGGAAGCATGGCATTCCGGGAATGGAGCCTGCTCATAGATAAAACCACGGGACACCAGTCCGGGAATATCACCGGCGGTTGTACCGGGGCCAGCCAGTACCGGCGCACCGAAACACAGAATCAGCAGAGGCAACGCTAAGTGGACAGCTTTCACAAGACCTGCTCCAGAAATCGAGCGGACAACCCGGTGCAGCGGCGACCCTGTCAGAAGATCCATTCTGTCAGGCAGCCAGCAGTCAGACACGCCAGCAGAATTATCGCGAGACCTCGGCGGAACGCAAATGTCAGCAGGGCTCCGATCAATGTCACGACGATGGCTTCCGGTTGCGGGCTGCCCCCGGGAGCTATCAGTGTATTCCCAGCCAGCTCTGCCCAGAGGGCCACAATCAGTCCAGTTGCTGCGGCCGATACCGCCTGCATAGCGCATCGCAGCCAGCTGACATCATTGATCCGCTGCAGCCACGGGGCTCCCAGTAGAACCCATAGGAACGAGGGCACAAACGTTACCCAGCTGGTCAGTGCTGCTGCCATGGCAGCGGCCACAACAGGTGAGAGACTTCCGCTGCTTTTCCAACCGGCCAGAAATCCAACATGCTGCAGAACGAGGATCAGTGGCCCTGGTGTCGTCTCAGCCAGTCCGAGGCCATCGGCCATTTCCGAGGGTGACAGCCAGTGGAATTCATGGACCACCGTTCTGCTGACAAAACTCAGCACCGCATACGCACCACCGAATGTCAGTACTGCCGCCTTACTGAAGAAGATCCCCAGCCGAACCCACAGACTTTCCCAGCCGGCGAACAACCCACAGGCAATGACAGGCAGCCACCAGAGCAGCAGTCCTGTCAGTAATGTCATGCAGCTGCGCAGCCACTGGGAGGTTTGTGGTTGCCGCTGCAGATTGCTGTCAGCATCTGCCCTTACTGCCGCACATGACGCAGCCGCAGGTTCGTTGCTTAACGCCTTGTCGACTGATCTGAGAGTCCGCGTGCGATGCAGATGCTGCAGCAGACCGGCAAGTACCGTCAGGCCGATGAGCAGCGGAAAAGGCAGCAGGTCAAACAGAGAGCAGAGACAGGCGATCGCTGAAACGCACCAGGCAAATGCGGTTTTCAGGCAGCGAGCAGACAGTCGGATTACGGCCTGCAGCACAATCGACAGTACCGCGCACTTCAAGCCCAGCAGAATGGTATGGCTGATGGGCAGGCTCTGCGATTGTGTATAGATCCAGCTTAACAGCAGCATGCAGCAGCTGCCGGGCAGCACGAACAGAGAACCGGCGACAACGCCTCCGGCAAATCCCTGCGTCTTCCATCCCAGCCAGACCGACAACTGATGGGCCTCAGGTCCCGGCAGCAGCGTACAGAAATTCAAAGCCTGAAGAAATTCGTCCTCAGAGACCCAGCGCCGCTCTTCGACAGCGATTCGATGCATGACGGAAATCTGAGCTGCAGGACCCCCGAAACTCAGTAATCCGATCCGCAGCCAGTCCCGCAGATACGGCATCATTCAGCAGTTCCATCAGGCGTCATCCGCACAACCTCTTCCGGCAGCAGATGCCCCATTTTGTCCTTCTTGGCCGCGAGGTATCCGGCACGACAGGCATGGGGCGGAGCCACAATCGGGACCTGAGCCACAACAGTCAGATCTACCCCGGCATAGACGAAGGCGTCTGTTTTCTTGGGGTTGTTTGTCAGCAGACGTACCCTTGTCAGTCCCAGATCCTTCAGTATCTGCAGACCGACCATGTAATCCCGCATGTCAGCCTTGAATCCCAGCCGATGGTTGGCCTCTACAGTGTCCAGCCCTTCATCCTGCAGTTGATACGCACGCAGCTTTGCCAGCAGCCCGATCCCTCGGCCTTCCTGCGGCAGATAAACGACAGCGCCCGCTCCTTCGTCGCGAATCATTGACATGGCCATGCGCAGCTGATCACCACAGTCACAGCGCAATGAATCGAGAACGTCGCCGGTGAAGCAGCTGGAATGCATGCGAACCAGTGGTGCATCGAGTGATGTCAGGTCGCCCCAGACAAGTGCCAGCGGCTCCTGAGATTCATGAGCCACCTGATAACCGATCAGTTGGGGTGTGCCGAATTCGGCTGTCGGCAGCGACACAGAGACAACTCGAGTTACAAGGTGTTCACGGATTCTTCTGTACCGGATGAGCTCTTCGATTGAGATCATCGGGATCTCGTACTGCCGGGAAATTTCCTGCAGTTCGGAGTAATCAGCCATGCCGTGAGTTTTCTGGCTGCAGATTTCAATCAGGGCACCGACAGGTCTTCGACCGGCAAGTCTGAGGAGATCGATGGTGGCTTCCGTATGTCCGGCCCTGCGCAGAACACCGCCATCGAGGGAGAGCAGGGGATTCACATGCCCGGGCTGCAGAAACTCTTCGGCTGGACAGGCTGGGTTGGCAAGTGCGCGAATAGTGCGAGCCCGGTTTTCGGCGCTGACACCCGTACCGGCGGACACGTGATCGACCGCCCTCATGAACGCCGTTTTATTCGGGGCGGTGTTGAGGCTTTCTTCGACGACCGGTCTGAGTTTGAGTCGCGTGGCGTCTTCGGCCGCGAGGGGCACACACAGTGTGCCTCGGCCAATCCGCAGCATGAAATCGACCTGCTCGGGGGTAATGCACTCTGCAGCACAGACAAAATCGCCCTCGTTCTCACGATCCTCGTCATCAACAACGATCACGATCCGGCCTTCCTGAATTGCCCGGATAGCCTGTTGAATGGTTTGCAGCGGCACGAGTGTGACTTTCTGAGTGAAACAGCATTACTGAGCGTACAAATCGAGAAAGGCCCGTCGATAGGGTTGTTCACCGGCAGGGAACAGGGTTGAAAAAGCTGCGGGTGCAGCGGCACCGTGCTGCATTCGCCGTTTTTCAAAAATCGGCATGGTCAGCCCGGTGATCTGTTCAATACCACTGCGGACAATCTGCCCCTTGAGCGAATACAGACGACCGTGATCCCAGTCCGTCAGCTCTATAAAAGGTATGCCTTCGGAAACTTCAATAACATTTGGCAGTGCAAATGGACTGAAACCGCGGAAACCGCAGGCTGCTGCGGGGGCCCATGTGCGCACATGGCCACGACTTTGACCACCGCTGTAGGTCAGTGAATGTTTGACGGCCTGAACGCCCCAGCCCTCGTGGTAAAGCAACGGGTTGTTGAGCACGCTGCGAATCGTCAGTTCACTGTTTTCCTCAATCGGATAATCCTTCAGATTCTCGTCACCGCCATCACCGTCGGCCAGATATTTCCAGTCGGGATACCGACTGCGAATTTCCCGGCAGAGTGCCATTCCCATGGCGGCCGCCTGCACATCCAGTGGCTTATAATCCTCGATCAGCCGAACGGCTTCGCGATAATCAATTGAAGATGAGGGAACATCAACGATTTCGAGGAACAGCCCAAGATCCAGTTCGCCAAGGAATTGTTCGGCCTGACGAGCATCGGCACCGGCGCCATCCAGTGTCAGCGTGAACGCCTTCAACCGTGCCGGGGATTCACCACGCTTCAGCAGGGCATCATAGATTGTCAGAAATACGGCGCCACTGTCGATACCACCACTGAACATAACGCCGATTGGTTCACGAGCATCAAAACTGTCCAGCCAGCGGAAGATTTCCTGCTGCAAAGCAGCGATGTACTGACGACCAATCTCATCAGGACTGGCGGGCAGACGATTTCGTTCGGGAGTAAACCAGCGGGTGTGGCCGGGGCTGGGATCAGGACAGCCCAGCAGGGACAATTCCTGCAGATAGTGGGCCGGTACCATGCGAGTGTAGGAGGGGTGGAACTGGCCATCGAGTCCCGCCTGTTTCAGCCAACCGTCGATCTGATCAATCCGCTCCGCAACAATCAGACACGGACCATCGATCTGTTTCGCGAGGAAATACCGCATCGGTCTGCCGATGGAACGCGCCATTCGGACAGTTCGACCACGTCGATGCACAAGGGCAAACTGGCCTTCAATTTCGCGAACCTGCGCCGGATCCCCGCTGCCAACCCGCTCTTCTGCCTCCGCAACACTCATATTGAAAATCTGGTTGGCTGCGGGGTCCAGCAGATTGATGAATCGTTCAATGTAAGCGTGGCCATGCATGGCTGCTGCTCCGGGAAACAGAAAACGGCCGGTTGTTTGAGCCTATGACAATACGAGAATTCGGGGACAAAATCGAACCCGCAGGGCCACACTGTCAGCTTTTACTGCCAGTCTGTTCCAGTTCACAAAGCACCTCGAAATGCTCTGTCAGGGGAAACATGTCAAAACCCTGCATCCAGCAGGGCCGAAACTGCGGTGCCAGCAGCTGAATATCGCGGGCCAGGGACTGGGGTGAACAGCTGGAATACAGCACTCGTTGTGGCGCCAGAGCCTGAATCAGAGCTCTTGATGCGGGGTCCAGTCCTCGCCGCGGCGGATTACAGATCACAGTGGAGAATCGGCCTGCGTCGGCCAGTGCCTCCAGTGAAGCATCCAGCGAACACTGGCGAAATTCGGCGTTCAGCCCCATGACTGCTGCGCTTGTGCAGGCATTTTCCACCGCCACCTGGGATTTTTCCAGACCAAGGACCCTGCGACCCTGCATGGCCGCCATTAGTCCAAATCCACCAGAACCACAGTACAAATCAAGAACCCGTCCGGGGATACCCAGAGCAATTCGCTGCCCGGCTGCAGCATAAAGCCGGGTTGCGATTTCATGGTTCGTCTGCACAAATCCACCAGGGGAAAAAAACAAACGCAGCTCGCCAAAACGAATCTCCAGCTGCTGCGTCTGCGAGATGCTGAATTCAAGATCCGCGCCAATTCGAGATGTCCGCTGTGACTGAATGCCGGCGCCCATCACATGCACGGTTGTCTGACCTGACTGCGATAGTCTGTTCCAGAGACTGCGGATCCGGGAAATCGACTCCTGCGATCTCAGCACCCACTGGACCATCAGTTGCGAAGAATCCGGCGCGGCTGTCAGTACAACAAACTTCAGCTCGCCGGAATCCTGATCAGGATCATACGGCGACAGTCGCGCCTGCTGAATGAATTCCGCCAGAAACGGGACCGCAGCAGAAATCAGCGGATGGTGCAGTGGACAGTCTGCGATCGGGACAATTCGCTGCTGCTGATCAAAGAATCCAAAAGTCAGAGGTGACGATTGCCAGTTGACAGCCAGTCGAGCGCGAATGCGAGAACCAGCGGGGGTGCTGCTGAACTGCATCGGCTGCAGAGAGACGTCAGGAAACAGCTGCAACAGCAGCGACTGTTTGCTGTCGGCCGATCCGGAAACACCCAGTGGCAGCAGTTCGCACGATCGACAGCGTGCTGCAGCAAAGTGTGTACAGCGGAAGTCCATGGCCCAACCTGATCAGAAATACAACCTAGTAGTTGAAGAGTTCTGAAATCTGCGGAGTTGTCCCGGTTGCCAGACAGAAGGCCTGGTGTACCTGCCGCCGAGAATTGATCGTGAGCCAGCGCCCCTTCATGGCACGCGCCACCATTTTATGTGTCAGCTGAGCCGGAGATGCAACGACGAGATCATGCGGTGTCAGTTGCCTTTGCTGCATCATCTGAGTCAGTGGCTGCGAACCCTGCTCACGATCTGCCGGCGGGCGACGGTGAGTCCGCTGCTGGTCTTCTGACGAATCACTGTCCGACATTCGGCTGGCCCCTGTAAACCGAAAACTGCTGGTCCGCCGGATCGCGGTCAGGTCAGAGCCCGGTTGAGGCCTGGTTGATGGCGATCCGAATCATCCAGAGAATAAGCAGTGTGCCGACGACTGCCAGAGACAGTCGCAGCTTTCGATGCAGTTTCAGGAAGAAAACGAGGATCAGGCCCGTGATTGCCACGATTGAGGAGATTACAGCCGAAATGTCGATCACCAACGACCATTCAGCACCCGTGTGACGACCTTTGTGCAGATCGTTCAGGATCGAGATCAGGTCGTTGCTGACAACATTCAGCGAGTACGATCCGTCGTCCCGACGAATCCGAGCTGTCGCCGCATACCCGGGACCCTGGAATGTCACCTCACACTCATCCTGAAACGACAGAAACTCTGACATCCGGCCCGATAATCCATGCTCCGTACGCAGGTATTCCACCACTGCCAGACGATCCACCTCATGTCCATAGTCCGTTTCGTCCCAGTTTTCCGGCGGTGCCTGCGGCAAGTGCAGCCATTCCCTGCGAACAGATCCTTCCAGAGTGCGAGTCGATTCACTGAAAAACCAGTCCGGATGATTCAGCGTCAGTCCCGTGATGCTGAAAAACAGGATCGCCCCGAACGAGATCAGTGACAGATAAATATGCAGCCAGCGACTCCAGATCGCGATCTGTCGCTGCAGCCAGCGTTTGCCCGTGCTGCCCGAACCGCCCGAACCAGATGCGGAAGTCTCAGTTGCGCTGGCCACGTCATTTCTGCTCACTGGCCGCCTGCTTTCCACTATACCTGATGGATGCCGCACTGATCTCAACATTGCCCTTCAGTTGCTCATTGAAGTCCGCGCCGCCCAGTTCAAAACCATGCTTCATCAATTGATAGGTACCGTGTTCCCGCGCCGCTTCGATGTACAAAGTATACTTGCCCTTCTGCAGCAGATCGCCCTTGTCGTCCCGCCCATCCCAGGCCACCTTGTAGACTCCGGGATTACGCGTCGGTTTGGAAATCGTGCCAATCAGTTTCGCATCGTCCACCAACTGCCGGACCTGATCACTGGAATACCAGCGTCGCAGATCACGATGCCAGCGAGGCCCCGGATTGTCCGCCATCAGAAACAGACTGAGCGTTTTCACTGGAAACCCATCCGCGTCCTCAACCCACACAGCTACATAGGGCCGCCGATAACGACCACCACCAGCTGCTTTGGCAATCTCAAATTCCAACTGGACATCATAGGGTGTCTTTGCTGCTGATTGCTCCGCCGGTTTTTCATCACCGATTGCCGCGACCGGCGATTGGACCGGCCAGCCTGCCGAGCAGAAAATGGCACCACCGCTGGTCACAAGACAACATGCAGCACCAGGGACAGACTCCACAAGACGAACAGACTCCGCAGGTCGCAGCACACTGCAGATCGTTGCCAGCACGTCCGCAGTTTCAGCATCCGCTGCCAGAACCGATGCACTGGGAATGTCCGAGCTCGGACGGGCGGTACGCGGGTCCATAATATGCGACACCACAGTATTCCCGACTCGCATGGATCGCTCAGACATTCCACTGGTTGCAATCGCCTGATTTGAAAGCTGCAGCACAGCCAGTGGCGCCGCATTCAGAGCATCACGCTGCGGTGCAGGAATACTGACCGAGTACCGGCTACGTCCCGCTACTCGCAAATCACCCCCGATATTCACAACCAATCCCTCAATCTGCGGGAACTCAGACTGCAGCGCAAGCACAACCGAATCCACGATCGTGCCCTTCGCGATCGCATTCAACGTCAGAGGCTGATTACCAAGTCGCGTCAGTTGAGCCTGTGCAAACTGCACCTGCCACTGCGGTTCGGAAACCCGCGAAACGAGCAACTGCAGTTCTGACTCAGCTGGTTCAACACCATCAACAGACGCCTGTCGCCAGCGATCGCTGATCGACTGCACCGCAGGATTGAAAGCCCCACCCGAAACACGCATCCACTCCTCACAACGCTTCAACACTCGCAGCAGCTCTGGAGTCGCCGGGACAGACTGTCCTGCAGACAGTCCACAAAACTGCGAAAACTGGCTGCCCGTCTGATAACTGCTGAAGATCGATTCAAGTCGATCAATCTCTGCCAATGCCCGACGCTCAGCCTGCTGTGCTGTGTGCAATTCCGCACATGTGATCGTCAGCTCAAAGGTTGTTCCAAGCACCTGTTCATGCGAGAACAGAAAATCGTCCGCTGCAGCCGACAGTGACACGACCCCGCATGTGACAGCACACAGGACAAATTGACGGAGACCTGAAAATCGAATGAAAACTGAGGAAAACAAGTAGAACGAGCGATTCTGAAACATTCTGCAGCCCCCGAGTTTCGAAGCTTTGCATGGTCGCACAAACCCCGAAGCAAGGGTCCGTGGTCCATCCGTACAGGTTCAAACCGAGTTACAGGGAGCGCGGCGCCGCGAGTGCCGGCGTGTTCCGAAATTCAGGAACGGGACCGGACGCGATCAGCCACGCAGCGGCACCGGGATGCTGACTAACCGCCAACCTCAGGGCTGACGCAGATTCAGCAAATGCTCGCTGTCCCGAACTTCCAGCTTTTCACTGACCTGGCTGTCTGTCAGCGTGACAGTAATGGTGCTGCCTGTGGGGACGGCGACCGTCAGATGATCATTCGAATCAAATCGGTCATCCTTCGAACGCCCCGAGTACAATTCGGTGCCATCAGCCCCCTGAATCTTCACGGCAACAGCGACTCGAGCCCCGTTTTTATCCGTCACACGGATTCTGATCGCGGAATGTTTTTCCGGGATCGGAGATGTGATGGCGGTATATCGATCCGTCACGTTGACAGCAAACACGTCTGAATTGTCCCGCGCCCAGACCATCGGAAAATTCTGACCATTCCTGCGGAACGTGACTGCATAGATGGCGTGTCTGCGATCGTCCCTGATGGCTTTGGAAGCGCGATCGATAAACCAGCCCTGATCCAGAGCATTTCCGGTGGGTTCACAGGCCCCTGTGAAATGCCAGCCATTATCCCAGATTTCGACCCACGTGTGGTTGCCGCTGTTGTCTGACCAGAGTGGTGTACCCACAAGCCTGGCGGGAACACCCACAGCGCGGCAGGCATCCACCAGCAAAACAGAGAGTCCGGTGCAGGATGCCAGTCCGCTTTCCATACTCTCAAGCGGGCTTTGGTCGGCTTTTTTTCGTTGGGTTGAGTATTTGACTTTGAGCAGAGGAAACACCTGCTGATTCAGGATTGCGGCGGCTTCCCCGGGTGTTTTTGCCTCTTTCACCATCGGTCGAAATCGTTCGAAAAAGTCCTTTCTCCATGCGTCGCGACGTTCATTGATATTCGCATAGGGCAGCAGTGAATCGAAGACGATTTCCTGCGGGACACGATCAGCCCATGCGGATTCGCGGAGTGCCTGCCATGCGAGGCGACTGTTTTCCAGCAGAAAGTCCGCAGACAGAGTCTGCAGGTCACCTGGAGGCATATTTTCGATCAGGAATCTCATGCCTGCCTGCTGATCCTGAGGAGCATCAGCGAGAGCTCGTTCCAGTTGTGCGCGATTTCCTGACGCAGTCTGCAGGGCAGTCTGCAACAGGCCATCATCTGCGCGGCCGGCACCGCACAACAGCAGTCCTGCCAGCATCGACAACAGTCTTCGGTACATGGGAAACTCCGTGGCAATTCAGTTGAGGTACGAGCTTCAGGATCAGCGTGGAGCGCGCCAGGTGGCACGATGTTCGGAAATCAGCCTGTCAGCGGCCGACGGGCCCCAGGTACCGGCCGCATAAAGTTCGGGTGATGAAGAACTGCCTTCCCAGGCGCGCAGAACGGGCGTGACGAATCGCCACGCGGCCTCCAGTTCATCATTGCGAGTAAACAATGTTGAGTCTCCTCGAATCACATCGAGCAGCAGTCGTTCGTAGGCCTCGGGCAGCACAGTATCAAAATGCTGTTCGTAGTCGAAATCCATCGAGACCGGCTGGACGTGATAATTCATGCCCGGTCGTTTGGCCGAGAACTGCAGGGAAATGGCTTCCTGTGGCTGAATACGCAGGACCAGCTGATTGGGGCGCGTTTCAACGATGTCGCACAGATCGCCATCACATTCGACGGTCGAGAACAGATTGAGCGGAGGGTTCTTGAACTGGATGGAAATTTCCGTCAGCTGCCGCGGCATACGTTTTCCGGTTCGCAGAAAGAACGGCACACCTGCCCAGCGCCAGTTATCAATCAGGACTTTCATTGCCACGAAGGTTTCTCTGTTGGAAACCGGACTGACACGATCTTCTTCGCGGTAGGCAGGTGCCGGCTGTCTGCCAACCAGTCCGGCCGTGTACTGTCCGCGCACTGCCCAGCTGCTGATACTTCCCGTACCGCCCGGGCGCAGTGCCTGCAGGACCTTCAATTTTTCATCGCGTATTTCGCGAGCCTGGAACAGGCTGGGTGGATCCATGGCAATCAGGCACAGCAGCTGCAGAACATGATTCTGCAGCACATCACGCAGGGCTCCTGAGGTGTCATAGTAACCCCCGCGAGATCCTTCCATGCCCTGTGATTCTGCAACTGTGATCTGCACATGATCAACGTGACTACGATTCAGCAGTGGTTCGAAGATGGCATTTCCGAAGCGGAACAGCAGGATATTCTGAACGGTTTCCTTACCGAGGTAGTGATCAATGCGATAGATCTGATTTTCCAGCAGGTGTCGATCGAGTTCGGCTGCCAGCTGGATCGCGGAATCCAGATCCCGACCAAAAGGTTTTTCGACGACCACGCGAAGTCTGCCGGACTGTTCGCGAGGAGGAATCAGGCCGGCTGCATTCAAGCCATCCACTGCGGCAGCGAACAGCGACGGAGCAGTGGCAAGGTAAACAACGCGAACAGGCTCTGGTCCTGCGCCGGCCTGAGTCTCTATGGTCTGCAGTGAATTCTGCAGGTTCAGGTAATCTGCCGGATTTGAAATGTCCAGTTGCTGATAGTACAGCCTTTCAGCAAAGCGGTCCCAGGCAGCGGCATCGAACTTGTCGGCCATTCGAGCCGCCACGAGCTGCCGCATCTCAGCCTGAAATTCGCCATGCGATTTTTCACGTCGAGCAACCCCGATGATGGGACACCCGGATGGCAGAAAGTTCTGACAGAACAGCCGGAACAATGCCGGGATCAGCTTGCGCGATGTCAGGTCTCCCGAAGCCCCGAAGATGATGATTGAAAACGAATTAACATGTGCCATTCAGATCACCCCTGACGGGTAAGTGCGACCAGTGCATGCGGTTTCGGATGGCAGGCGCCGGCCGTTCGTACTGGTTGCTGCAGCTGACAAACGCAGAGTCTCGTCTGTTGTTCAGTGCAGGACAAGTCGTCGCAGACGTTCGACGGTGACTTCCCGAAGATCATTCATCACCCGATCATGAGCTGCCTCAAGCTGCTCCCAGTGGCGACCTCGCGAAACAACGCCAAGGCAGCGTGCTCCCGCGGCCAGCGCAGCGGCGATTCCGACCGGCGCATCTTCCAGTACAACGCAGCGGGACGCAGGCAAGCCCAGTCCCGCGGCAGCTTTCAGAAAGACGTCGGGATGGGGCTTACCCTGGATAACATCGGCGCCGGTAATCCGAGTTCGAATCAGATGGCCTGAACTGAGCTGCGCTGCGACGGCAGCGACGTTGCCCGGAGGTCCACTGGAGCCGATGGCCATGGGGATACCAGCCTCATGCAGCGAACGGATCAGCTCGTCAGCACCCGGCATCTGCGGGAAATCCCGCGAGATCAATTCGCGCCACGCCTGCTCCTTCTCTTCATCGAAGGCTGCAATCCCGGCATCATCCGGAGGATTCTGCCACGTGTCCCGTATGACTTCACGACTGGTGCGCCCAAAACCTGCCAGAAACTCTGCTTCAGTACAGTCGCGACCATGTCGCCGACAGCACTCCTGCCACGTCTGCAGATGAGATTCATAGGAATTCACCAGCACACCGTCCATGTCAAAAATCACACCAAACTCAGCCACCATGCGTTTCCCTGTCTGCGAACAAAAATCTGTCCAGAACTGATGATTGTGCTGGAGATCAACGGCCTCACGTTTCGCTGCGCGGCAGCAACGAACCGATGTCCTGCACTGTCGTCATACCGCGAGGCCAGCTCAGGACAAAACGAGTACCCTGGCCCGGGCCACCTTCAACACGCACTCGGCCCCCGTGCTCCCGCAGAATCTTCCGACTGACAGGCAATCCGATGCCTGTGCCCCGCGATCCCTTCGATGACTCAAATACATTAAAGATCGCCTGCCGTTGATCGTCAGGAATGCCCGGACCATTGTCACTGACCGCCACCAGCATCATGTCGGCTGCTCGATCATAGCCTGTCTGCAGTACGACAGCACCGTGCTCAACACCCTCCACTGCCTCGATGGCATTTCCCACGATATTCAGAATTGCCCGATGGATTCCCTCAGCGTCGAAACTGGCCAGCGGCAGCTCTTCTGCCGGACGAAACTCAAAGGCGACTCCAACCTCAGCCGCTCGAGCTGCAGAGAGTTCCGCGACCTCGGCCGCCAGGCGATTCAGATCAGTCATGCGCAGCACCGGTACGCGATCACGACTGAAACTGAGCATATCCATGACGAGATCATAAATTCGCGTCTGGTTGCGTTCGACAATGCCCCAGCCCTGACGAATCAACTGCTCCTGACTCTGGTCAAGACCCATGCGAATCAGATGACTGCCACCTCGGACTCCCTGCAGAATGTTCTTGATGTGATGACTGAGGACGGCGATCGTCTGACCCATGGCAGCGAATCGCTCGGCTTTCACCAGTGCATCCTGAAACTGACGAGACTCAATCGCCAGCGCCGTCTGCCGCGCCGCAGTGATGACAATTCGCAGATGCTCTTCCGTAAGTCGCCCAGGAACTGCTCCGGACAGTGCCTGCTCCACCGAGGTGGTCGTATCCAGATAGAAAACTCCCAGCAGATCCGAACGACCACGCATCGGTGCACAGATAGCCTCGCTGATGCCCGCTGAGACAATGCTCTGCCCCCCCGTGAACCGCTCGTCCACCTGTGCGTCTGAGGTCAGGACTGCCGTATCGTGACGCAGGACATAGTCGGTGATCGACCGTGAGACTGTCATCTGAGCATGCAGGCCTGAATCACCATCGCGCCGGGCAAAGGCCATGACCGTCAGGTCAGCTCCTACCGGATCACGCAGCAGCACACAGCCACGATCGGCACCGATGGCCGCAAGAGTCAGCTCAAGGATCTTCTGCAGGTGACTTTCCAGAGTCTGAACAGGCGTCACAAGCTCTTCGGCCACCTTATAAAGCAGGTCAAGACCGGCCTGAGTCGCCTCGGCAGGAAGCGGCACTGCGGCATCATACTTCAGAGCCTGCTGAATCGCCTCGGCCTGCAGTCCGCCCGCGTCTTCCAGAAAACGAATCTGGCCGGCGTCCGGGACTGCAGGATGCGACGAATCTGAAAGCTGGAAGGTGAGCTGACTGGTACCCAGAGTCAGCGTGTCGCCGTCCTGCAGAATGCGATCCTTGACCCGTCGGCCGTTTACGCGACAGCCGTTGGCACTGCCCAGATCACGCAGGACAAAATGCTGCCCGTCAAAAGCAACTTTCGCATGATGCCGCGAAACTTCCGAATCGTCGAGCCGCAGGTTGCTGTCAACACTGCGCCCAATGACAATCTCCTGAGCAGACGTCAGCTCGAAACGACTGCCGATGTTCGAGCCTTTTGTGACCAGCAGCGTTGCACGTATCACGGGACGTTCCTGGTGAATCAGGTGGGAGACTGATGCAGAGCAGCTGGCTGGACTGAGTTCCTGAGTCATGGGGCCCGCAGAAGAGCACAGTTCGGGACAGCCTGCTGGGGGCAGGCCTGAATGCCCAGCGACGGGGTCTGAGCATTTCAATGAAAATGAATCAAACTCTCAAGGCCTGGTATGAACGGGCAGCC